>JBJEQH010000033.1:0-4393 GCA_051881655.1 Candidatus Heritagella sp.
CCCGCGTGACCAGCGATTCGCCGGAGGGCACCTATGACGCGCTCAAGCGCTACGGCACCGACCTGGTGGAGCGGGCGAGGAACAAGAAAATGGACCCCGTGATCGGCCGGGATGAGGAAATCCGCAACGTCATCCGGATTCTGTCGCGCAAAACGAAGAACAACCCCGTGCTGATCGGCGAACCCGGCGTGGGCAAAACGGCCATTGCCGAGGGGCTGGCCCAGCGGATTGTACACGGCGACGTGCCCCATTCCCTGCAGGACAAGACCATTTTCTCGCTGGATATGGGCGCCCTGATCGCCGGGGCGAAGTTCCGCGGTGAATTTGAGGAACGGCTGAAGGCCGTGCTCAATGACGTGAAGGCCAGCGAGGGGCGCATCATCCTGTTCATCGACGAGCTGCACACCATCGTGGGGGCCGGCAAAACCGAGGGCAGCATGGATGCGGGCAACCTGTTGAAGCCCATGCTGGCCCGGGGCGAGCTGCACTGCATCGGCGCCACCACGCTGGACGAATACCGCCAGTATATTGAAAAGGACCCGGCCCTGGAGCGCCGGTTCCAGCCCGTTCAGGTGCAGGAGCCCACGGTGGAGGACACCATCGCCATTCTGCGCGGACTCAAGGAGCGGTACGAGGTGTTCCATGGCGTGAAGATTCAGGATGCCGCCCTGATTGCCGCGGCCACGCTCTCCAACCGCTATATCACCGACCGGTTCCTGCCCGACAAGGCCATTGACCTGGTGGACGAGGCCTGCGCCATGATCCGCACGGAGATCGACTCGATGCCCACCGAGCTGGATGTGATCCAGCGCAGGATCATTCAGCACGAGATCGAAGAGGCCGCGCTGCAGAAGGAGAGCGACAAGCTCTCGCAGGAGCATCTGGAGGAAATCCGCCGGGAGCTGTCGGAGATGCGCAGCCAGTTTGACGAGCTGAAGGCCAAATGGGAGAACGAAAAGGCCTCCATCGGCAAGGTGCAGAAGCTGCGCGAAGAGCTGGAGGACCTGAATGCCCAGATTGAAAAGGCCCAGGAGAGCTACGATCTGAACCGGGCGGCCGAGCTGAAATACGGGCGCCTGCCCAAATTGCAGGCGGAGCTGGCCGAAGAGGAGAAGAAGGCCGAGGACCGGCAGCACAATTCCCTGCTGCGCAATAAGGTGACCGAGGAGGAGATCGCGCGGATTATCGAGCGGTGGACCGGCATTCCGGTGGCCCGCCTGATGGAGGGGGAGCGCGACAAGCTGCTGCACCTGGAGGATAAGCTGCACGAGCGCGTCATCGGGCAGGAGGAGGCCGTGCAGAAGGTCAGCGAGGCCATCCTGCGGTCCCGCGCCGGCATTCAGGACCCCAACCGTCCCATCGGCTCGTTTTTGTTCCTGGGGCCCACCGGTGTGGGCAAAACCGAGCTGTGCAAAACGCTGGCGGCCAGCCTGTTCGATGATGAGCACAATATGGTGCGCATCGACATGACCGAATATATGGAGAAATTCTCGGTATCCCGCCTGATCGGGGCACCTCCCGGGTATGTGGGGTATGAAGAGGGCGGCCAGCTGACCGAGGCCGTCCGCCGCCGCCCGTACAGCGTGGTGCTGTTCGACGAGGTGGAGAAGGCCCATCCTGATGTGTTCAACATCCTGCTGCAGGTGCTGGACGACGGCCGCATTACGGATTCACAGGGCCGCACGGTGGACTTTAAGAACACCATTATTATCCTCACCTCCAACCTGGGGTCCCAGTATCTGCTGGATGGAATCGGGGAGAACGGTGAGATTGATCCCCAGGCCCGCGCCCAGGTGGATGAGCTGCTGCGCCGCACCTTCCGCCCGGAATTTTTGAACCGGCTGGATGAGATTATCTGCTTTAAGCCCCTCACCCGCGAGAATATCCGCGGCATTGTCACTTTGCAGATCGCCGAGCTGAACCGCCGGATGCAGGAAAAGCAGCTGTCGGTCAAGCTGACGGACAAAGCGGTGGATTCCATTGTGGAAAACGGTTTCGATCCGGCCTTCGGCGCCCGTCCCCTGCGCCGGTATATCCAGCGCACGGTGGAGACCCGGCTGGCCAAAACCATTCTGTCCCAGGATCTGTCCGCCGGCACCGAGCTGCTGGTGGATGTGGGGGAGGACGGCGAACTGAAAATTACCCCGGTTTCCATGCAGGAAACGGGGGAAAACAGCCCCGAGTAAAAACCCGCAAAGAACAGCCGGAGAGAGGTTTTTTCCTTTCTCCGGCTGTTTTCGTGCGCGCCCCGGGGCCGGAAGAAAAGCGGGGAACAAAGGGAAAGCCCCTTTGCAGCGTTGTCCATTTGTGATACAATAAGAAAAAAGGGGCCGATCGTGAAAAGAAGCTGGTAAAAATTCCCTCTACGGGACGGCCCTCCAATGGCGGAAAGGGGGTTTCCTGTGTGAAACTCAATTACAAACGAACCTTCTTCGTGGGCTTTGCCTTCCTGTCGATCTGCGCGTTCTGGCAGCTGTACGACAGCATCATCCCGCTGATTCTCAAGAACAACTTCCATTTGGGAGAGACGGTCAGCGGCGCGATTATGGCGCTGGATAACGTTCTGGCGCTGTTCCTCCTCCCGCTGCTGGGGGCCCTCAGCGACCGCACCCACACGCGGCTGGGGCGGCGGATGCCCTTCATTGTGGTGGGGGCGCTGCTCTCGGCGGTGTTCGCGGTGATCATTCCCATGGCCGCTGCCCAGCAGAATTTTGTGCTGTTCTTTGCGGCCCTGGGGCTGGTACTGCTCTCCATGGGGCTGTACCGTTCGCCGGCCGTTGCCCTGATGCCGGACCTGACGCCCAAGCCCCTGCGCAGCCGGGCCAATGCGGTGATTAACCTGATGGGCGCGGTGGGCTCGGTCATCACCCTGCTGCTCATTACTCTGCTGGTAAAAGAGGCGCCCGAGGGCCAGCTGACCGATTACCGGGCGGTGTTTGCCGCGGTGGCCGGGATTATGGTGCTGGCGGTGGTCATTCTGCTCCTGACAATCCGCGAGAACAAAATGGCGGCCGAGGTGCCGGTCTCCCGGGAAGAGGAGGAAGAGGTAAAAAGCGGCGTGCGCATGAAGAAAGAGGTGCGCCGCAGCCTGATCTTCCTGCTGCTGTCCGTCTTCTTCTGGTTTGCCGCCTACAATGCGGTGACCACCGCGTATACCCGCTATGTGGAGCAGGTATGGGGCGTGACCGGCGGCGGATTTGCCGGGGGCCTGATGGTGGGGACCATTGCCGCCGTGATCAGCTATCTGCCCATCGGCCTTCTCTCCAGCCGCTTTGGCCGCCGGCGCCTGATTCAGTTTGGCATCATCCTGATGACGGTCTCCTATGCGGCGGCGTTCCTGCTGCCCGCCTATAACGGGTGGATGTACGTCCTGCTGGTCCTGATCGGGATCGGCTGGGCCTCGATCAACGTGAACTCCTATCCCATGGTGGTCGAGATGAGCCACGGCGCCGATACCGGGCGGTACACCGGGCTTTACTATACATTCTCCATGTCGGCCCAGATCCTCACCCCGGTGCTGTCGGGCCTGCTGCTGGAGCATGTGGGGTACTTCACCCTGTTCCCGTATGCGGTGTTCTTCTCGGTGCTGTCGTTTGTCACCATGCTGTGGGTGCGCCACGGCGATGTAAAGCCCGAAAAGAAGACGGCTTTGGAAAACTTTGACGTGGATGACTGAAAGAAGGCGGATGAATTTTGACCGTTTTATGGATCATACTGGGGGTTCTTCTGCTGGCGGTTCTGCTGTTTTTGTTCCTCATCCGGCCCCGCCGCCGCCGGGATACCTCCCATCTGGAGGGGATCGCCTATGCGCACCGGGGCTATCATGCGGCCCCCAATTTTCCGGAAAACAGCCTGGCGGCGTTCCGCCGGGCGGTGGAAAACGGATACGGGGTGGAGCTGGATGTGCAGCTGACCCGGGACGGGCAGATGGTGGTCTTCCACGACGGTGACCTGCTGCGGATGTGCGGGGTGGAGAAACGGGTGTGCGACCTCACCTATGACGAACTGCAGGCCTATTCCCTGGAAAATACCCGGGAGAAAATCCCCCTGTTCTCCCAGGTACTGCAGGTGCTGGGGGGCGTCCCGCTGATCTGCGAAATCAAAACGTACCGCTCCAATACCGATCTGTCGGTGTGCGAAAAGGTGGCCCCGCTGCTCGAGCAGTACCCGGGGCCGGTCTGCATGGAGTCGTTTAACCCGCTGTGCGTGCGCTGGTTTAAAAAGCACTGCCCCGGGATGGTCCGCGGGCAGCTGTCCATGGATTTTTCCCGGGACAGCGGCGGTCAGAATCCGGTGGTGGGCTTCTGCCTGACGCATTTGCTGATCAACGTGCTGGGGCGCCCGGATTTTGTGGCGTACTGCCATCTGGATACCCGGGCGTTCAGCTTTCGGG
>JBJEQH010000034.1:0-19017 GCA_051881655.1 Candidatus Heritagella sp.
CTGCATTTTTTCCTCCTCTTTCCCCGGTTTTCCCCCAAAAATGCACAAAGCAGCGGGATTTCCTTACAAACCCCGCTGCCTGTTCTCTGTATTTTCGGTTATTCGTCGTCCTCCAGCGCCCAGCTGCGGCACCGCCCGACCGCTTTGTGCCATTTTTTCAGCATGGAAACCCGGTAGTCATCGCCCTTTTCCGGCCGATAGGTCTTCTGGATGCGCCACAGCCCGGAAATCTCGTCGAGGGAATCCCACACGCCCACAGCCAATCCGGCCAGCAGGGCCGCCCCCAGAGCCGTTGTTTCCAGGCAGACCGGCAGATTTACCGTGCGGTTGAGCAGATCGGCCTGGGTCTGCATCAGGAAGCGGCTTTTACTGGCGCCGCCGTCCACCCGCAGCTGCGGAATCTTCACCCCGGCGTCCTCCTCCATGGCCGTGAACAGGTCACAGCTCTCCAGGTCGATGCTCTCCAGCACCGCCCGGGCAATATGGGCATCGGTCGTACCGCGGGTCATCCCCAGCAGGGCACCGCGGGCATACATATCCCAATAGGGCGCCCCCAGCCCCGTAAAGGCCGGCACAAAATACACGCCCCCGTTATCCTCCACGCTCTCGGCCATCCGATCAGCATCCGAGGGCTTTTCGATCATGTGCAGCTCGTCCCGCAGCCAATTGATGGCGCTGCCGGCGTTAAAGGCGCTGCCCTCCAGGGCATAGGTGGGCTTGCCTCCAATGCTCCAGGCCACCGTGGTCAGCAGGCCGTGGCGGCTGGAGATGGGTGTATCACCGGTATTCATCAGCACAAAGCACCCGGTCCCGTATGTATTTTTGGTCATACCCTTCTCAAAACAGCACTGGCCGAACAGGGCCGCGTGCTGGTCACCGGCGATCCCGGCGATGGGGATCCGGCGGCCGAATACGCTCTCGCTGCACTCGCCCACCACCCCGCTGGACTGCACCACGTCGGGAAGCGCCTGGCGCGGGATATCCAGCATACGGAGTAATTCTTCATCCCACTGCATCGTATGAATATTAAACAGCATGGTGCGGCAGGCGTTGGTCACATCGGTTACATAGCTCGCCCCTTCCGTCAGGGAATAGATCAGCCAGGTATCCACGGTGCCAAAGCGCAGCCGCCCTTTTTCCGCCAGCTCCCGGGCCTCCGGCACATGGTCGAGGATCCATTTCATCTTGGTGCCGGCAAAATACGCATCAATAATCAGACCGGTCTTCTCCCGGATCATGGGCTCGTACCCCTGCGCTTTCAGTTCTTCGCAGATTTCCGCCGTGCGGCGGCACTGCCACACAATGGCGTTGCAGATCGGAAGGCCCGTCTGACTGTCCCAGGCCAGGGTGGTCTCGCGCTGGTTGGTGATGCCGATAGCCGCGAGATCCTCCACCGCGATTCTGGCATCCTGTACGGCGGCACGCATGGCTCGCAGCTGGCTGGCCAGAATCGTGACCGGATCATGCTCCACATAGCCGGGCTGGGGATAGATCTGGGGGAACTCCTCCTGCCCTTTTCCCACAATCGCCCCGTAGGAATCGAATACGATGGCGCGTGAGCTGGTGGTACCCTGATCCAGAGCGAGAATGTACTGACCGATTTTCATAAAGAACCGCCTTCCTTTCTTTGTGTCTCGTTTCGGTAAAAGTATGGAAATCTGTGGCTTTTTCAGCGATTGACAAGTACACCGCCAAGCCCTATAATACTGTATGTTGTCTGATCCGCAGCAGAGATCAGTTTATCAGAAAAAGGAGGGAATCTTCTCGATGGATACCCTGTCATTGATCGGTATTGCCGTCGGCCTTTCCATGGACGCTTTCGCCGTCAGCGTGACCAACGGCGCCGTTCAGAAAAAAGTTACCATAAGGCTTGCCCTGCGCATGGCTGCGTTTTTCGGATTTTTCCAGGCGTTGATGCCGCTTCTCGGCTGGCTGGTGGGAAAAGCGGGCGAAGGATTTATCAGCAGCGTTGACCACTGGGTTGCCCTGATTCTGCTGGGCTTCATCGGGATTCAGATGATCGTGGAATCCTGGAAAAAAGAGGAGGACACGCCGCCCGATGACCTGAATTTCAAACGCCTGACCGCTCTGGCGGTCGCCACGAGCATCGACGCCCTGGCCACCGGCGTAATCCTGCCCACCGCCGTGGGTGCATACACCCCGGCCCTGATGGCAATTTCCGTCTGCCTGATCGGCGCCATCACCTTTGTTCTGTGCCTTGCAGGGGTATGGATCGGAAAAAAATTCGGCAGCCTGCTGGCCGACAGAGCCGAGCTGCTGGGCGGAATCGTACTGGTCCTGATCGGAATCAAAATTTTTGCGGACCACATGTTCCTGGCAGGATGAAAACGGAAAACGGCAGGGGCCGGAAAACATCGGCCCGGCCGTTTCTTTATTTTATCACAATTTTTCCCAGCTGAAAAGAATTTTGTTGAAAAAGCAGAATCTTTTTTCACTCTGGGAAACCGGCCGAAAAACCGGAATCCTTCCCGCGTTTTTACTTGCTAAAGCGCGGCAAAAATGGTATACTGAAAAAACGAATTTGCATTTTGCCCTTTCTTTTCCTGCAGAATCGCGAGTTTCGATTTTTTGATTTTGTATTTTCAGAACACAAGAAAGCAAAAGTTGATCTTTTGCGAAAGGAGTATTTTCGATGAACGAGACCGCAGTTTCCTTCCGCCCCAATTCCTACCGCTCGTGCCGGTGCAGCGAGGTGGGCGAGAATCTTATCGGCAATTCCGTGCGCGTAGCGGGGTGGGTCGAAAATATCCGTGACCACGGCGGCGTTCAATTTCTGGATCTGCGCGATCAGTACGGCGTTGTACAGGTGGTCATTCACGATGATACCATGCTTATGGGGATCACCCGCGAATGTACGGTTTCCGCTTCCGGCACGGTTGTCCTGCGCGATGCGGATACGATCAACCCCAAAATCAGTACCGGTACGGTGGAAGTACACGCCGAGAGCCTGACCGTACTGGGCAAATGCGTGGAGAGCCTGCCCTTCGAGCCGGCCATGTCCACGGATACACGCGAAGAAGTGCGGCTGCGCTATCGTTTTCTGGACCTGCGCAACAGCCATGTGCGCGACAACATGCTGCTGCGCTCCCATGTGATCTCCGCTCTGCGGCATAAGATGGAAGAGCTGGGCTTTGTGGAAATGCAGACGCCCATTCTCTCCACCTCCTCGCCCGAGGGCGCCCGCGATTACCTGATTCCCAGCCGCAAGCACCACGGGAAATTCTATGCCCTGCCCCAGGCCCCGCAGATTTTCAAGCAGCTTCTGATGGTCTCGGGCTTTGACCGCTACTTCCAGATCGCCCCCTGCTTCCGCGATGAGGACGCCCGGGCCGACCGTTCCCCCGGCGAATTCTATCAGCTGGATTTTGAGATGGCCTTTGCCGGTCAGGAGGACGTTTTCGCCGTGGCCGAAGAGGTGCTGCCCGATATTTTCCGCCGTTTTTCGAACAAAACGGTGACGGCCGCTCCCTTCCCCCGGATCACGTATAAAGAGGCCATGCTGACCTACGGCACCGATAAGCCCGACCTGCGCAATCCGCTGAAGATTATTGATCTGAGCGATATGTTCGTCGATTCCTCTTTTAAGCCCTTCTGCAACAAAACGGTGCGGGCGATCAACGCGCCCGGCTGCGGCAGACAGAGCAAGAAGTTCTACGAGAATATGGGAAAGTTCGCCACCTCAATCGGCATGATGGGGCTGGGCTATCTGAATGTCAAGGAGGACGGCAGCTATAAAGGGCCCATCGACAAGTTCCTCAGTGACGAGCAGCGGGAGGAACTGCGCCGCCGCGCCAATCTGCAGCCGGACGATGTCATCTTCTTTATCGCAGACGAGGAAAAAATTGCCCCCCGTCTGGCCGGTCAGGTGCGCACCGAACTGGGTGAAAAGCTGAACTTGATCGACAAGGACCGCTTTGATTTCTGCTTTATCGTCGATTTCCCCATGTACGAAACCGATGAGGAAACCGGCAAGCTGATCTTTACGCACAACCCCTTCTCCATGCCCCAGGGCGGGATGGACGCCCTGCTGCATCAGGATCCCGAGAGCATCCTGGCGTACCAGTACGACATCGTGGTCAACGGGGTCGAGCTGTCCTCCGGCGCCGTGCGCAATCATGACCGCGAGATTATGGTCAAAGCCTTTGAGCTGGCCGGTTATACGGAAGAGGATCTGAAGGAAAAATTCGGCGCCCTTTACAATGCCTTTGGCTACGGGGCACCGCCCCATGCGGGTATGGCCCCCGGTGTGGATCGGATGGTCATGCTGCTGGCCGGGGAAGAGAACATCCGCGAGGTGATCGCCTTCCCGCTGAACAGCAATGCCCAGGATATGCTGCTGGGCGCCCCCACCGCCGTGACCGAGCAGCAGCTGCGGGAAGCGCACATTCGCATCCGCTGACGGAAAAAAGGAGGTTTGCCGATTATGGCCAAAGTAACCCGGGAAGAATTGCAGCAGATTGCCACCCTGAGCAAGCTGTTCATTGCGCAGGAAGATGAAGAGGCCCTGCTGAAAGAGATGGATTCGATCATCGCCTTTGCCGATACCATCAATCAGGCCGTTTCCGACGGCGATACGGATTTTGACAATATCAACGGTCTTTCCAATGTGTTCCGTGCGGACGAGGTGATCCCCTCGATTGCACAGGAAGATGTACTGAAAAATGCCCCGGAGGCGGCAAACGGCAGTTTCCTGGTGCGCCCGCGCCGGTAAAAGGAGGAGAGCATTTTGAAAACCCTTTCTCAGCTGCACGATCTGCTGCAGCGCGGCGAGCTCTCCAGCCGGGAGCTGACCGAAAAATACCTGTCCGCCATCGAGCGTGACGACAAAGAACTGAACGCCTATGTATGCGTGACCCCGGAAGAGGCCCTGGCCGCCGCCGACCGGGTGGATGAAAAAATCCGCCGCGGCGAGACCATCGCCCCCCTGGCGGGGATCCCGATGACGCTGAAAGACAACCTGTCCACCCGCGGAATCGAGACCACCTGCTGCTCCAAAATTCTGTCGAGGTACCGCCCGGTTTACGACGCTACGGTATGGGAGCTGCTGCAGAAGCAGGATGCGGTTCTGCTGGGAAAAACCAACATGGACGAGTTTGCCATGGGTTCTTCCAGCGAAACCTCCTGTTTCGGCGGAAGCCGCAACCCGCACAATACGGCCCATGTGGCCGGCGGTTCGTCCGGCGGCGGTGCGGCGGCGGTTTCCGGTCATCTGGCCGCCTATGCACTGGGTAGCGATACCGGCGGCTCGATCCGCCAGCCCGCTTCTTTCTGCGGGATCGTGGGATTAAAGCCCACCTATGGAACCGTTTCCCGGTATGGACTGATTGCCTATGCCTCGTCTCTGGATCAGATCGGCCCGCTGGCCGGCTGTGTGGAGGATGCGGCCCTGCTGTTTGACGCCATCAGTGAGAAGGATGAGCGCGACAGCACCTGCAGCGGACGCCGGGAGGCAACGCTGCCCACCCTGCGGGAGGATATCCGCGGTTTGAAAGTGGGCATTCCGGCCGAGTATTTCACCGGAATCGGCGGCGATGTGGAAAAGGCACTGCTCCATGCCCAGGAGACCTTCCGTGAACTGGGTGCCGAGCTGGTTCCCTTCTCCATGCCCTCCCTCTCCTATGCCCTGCCGGTTTACTATATTCTGGCGTGTGCCGAGGCTTCTTCCAATCTGGGGCGGTACGACGGAATCCGCTACGGATATAAAGCCGAGCATTACGACAGCATTCACGATATGATGTGCCGCACGCGCAGCGAGGGATTTGGCCGCGAGGTACAGCGCCGCATCCTGCTGGGTACCTATGTGCTCAGCTCCGGCTACTATGACGCCTATTACAAAAAGGCCCAGCACCTGCGGGGAACCATCGTCCATGCGTTTGACGAAGCCTTCACCCGTTGCGACATCCTGCTGGCGCCCACGGTACCCTCCACCAGCTTCCCGCTCCATTTCACCCAGCAGGATCCCGTTTTGACCTATCAGATGGATATCTGCACGGTACCGGTGAATATTGCGGGTCTGCCGGGCATCTCCCTGCCCTGCGGCTGTGATGAAAAGGGGCTGCCCATCGGCGTACAGCTGATTGCCAACCGCTTTGAAGAGCGCCGTTTGCTACAGGCCGCCTGGAACCTGGAGCAGGCGCTGAATTTCCATAAAGAGAGCGAATGGGGGGTACGGCTGTGAAATACGAGATTGTCTGTGGGCTGGAAACCCATATGGAGCTTTCCACCAAAACGAAAATTTTCTGCGGCTGCACCACACAGTTCGGCGGTGAACCCAACACTCATTGCTGCCCGGTGTGCATCGGCCTGCCCGGCACACTGCCCCGGCTGAACGAAAAAGTGGTGGATTATGCGATTCTGGCCGGTCTGGCCACCCACTGCACCATTTCCCCGGTGGCGAAAATGGACCGCAAGAATTACTGCTATCCCGACCTTCCCAAAGCGTATCAGATTTCCCAGTATGACAAGCCCCTGTGCGTGAACGGTTATGTCGAGCTGGACAGCGGCCGGCGCATCCGGATCACCCGCATCCATATCGAAGAGGACGCGGGCAAACTGGTTCATGAGCGCGGAAACACCTATGTGGATTACAACCGCGGCGGCGTACCGCTGATCGAAATTGTCTCGGAACCGGATATCCGCAGCGTGGAGGAAGCCCGGGAATATATGGAAAAGCTGCAGCTGATTATGCGCTGCATCGGCGTTTCCGACTGCAAAATGCAGGAGGGTTCCATGCGCAGCGACGTGAACATCTCTCTGCGCCCTGTGGGCAGTGAAACGCTGGGAACCCGCACGGAAATTAAGAACATGAACTCCTTTACCTATATGGAAAAGGCCATGCGCTATGAGATTGAGCGCCAGGCCGACCTGCTGGACAGCGGGGAAAAGGTGGTACAGGATACCCTGCGGTATTTGACCGACGAGGACCGCACCGAGCCCATGCGCAGCAAGGAGGACGCCCACGATTACCGCTATTTCCGTGAGCCGGATCTGGTGACCATTGCGGTCAGCGAAGAGCGCATTGAGCGTCTGCGTTCCCAGCTGCCGGAGCTGCCCCAGGACCGGAAAAAGCGCTATATGGAAGAGCTGCAGATTCCCCCGGCGGACGCCGATCTGCTGTGCCGCCATCGCCGCATTGCCGAATATTTTGAGGCCGCTGCCGCCGGTACCAAAAACCCAAAAACGGCCGCCAACTGCATGCTGGGGCAGATTTTCCGCCGCCTGGTAACGGAAGAGGACAAGGAAAAGGCCGAGATCCCGATTCCTCCCCAGTATCTGCACGATCTGATCGTGCTGCTGGATGAGGGTAAGATCAAAAACAACCTGCTGAAAAGCACGCTGGAAAAAATGCTGGATACCGGTGAACCGGCCTCTGCCTTTATCCGGGAGGAGGATATGGGCGGTGTGGATGATGAGACCCTGCGCCGGCTGTGCGCCGAATCGCTGGCCAAAAATCCGAAAGCCGGAGAGGATTACAAAAAAGGCAAGGTCAATGCCGCCAAATCCCTGCTGGGCTATGTGATGAAGGCCACCCGCGGCCGCGCTGATGCCCCCACCGCGGAAAAAATTCTGATTGAATTGATTGAAAACTCATAAAGGTTCTTTTCCAGCAAAAATCCCCGGTGGAAAACCGTTTTGGTTTTCCACCGGGGATTCTTTGTCAGGAATTCCAGATGCGCAGAATCTCCGATGCCTCTGGCATTCCCTGGGCCTCGGCCTTTTTCAGCCACGCACACCCGGTATTGGGGTCCTTTGCCACACCGTTGCCCACCAGATAATAGCTGCCCACCATCAATTGCCCTTTGGCATCGCCCATCTGCGCCGCCCGCATGTACAGAGGAAAAGCCGCCGCATAATTCCCCGCTTTGTGGCAGGGCGTAGCCGCGCGGTGTACCTGTTCCAGGAACATCTTGCGCGCACCCTCATAGTTCTGCTGGGCCGCCTTTTCCAGCCAGAAAAGGCTTTGTTCGCCGTCCTTCGGAACACCCTGTCCCAGGATGTAGAAGCATCCCAGCAGATACTGGGACTTGGCATGACCGGCCTGCGCGCCTTTGCGGAAATAGGGGATCATCTCATTATACTTCTGTTCCTTGTACATCCGGTCGCCGATCTCACAGGCAATTTCCCCCAGGTTTTTTGACGCATTCGGATCTCCCTGCTGCGCGGATTTCTCCAGCCAGAAAAGACTCTGATCGTAATTCACCGGAACACCGCTTCCCAAAAAGTAAAAACTGCCCAGCAGATACTGAGATCGGGCGTGGCCAATCTCGGCCCCCTTTTGGAAATAAGGGATCATCTCGTTATAACGCTTCTGCTGATACAGCTGGCAGCCGATTTCGCAGGTGCGCTCGCCAAAATTCTGTATGGCCTGCGGATAGCCCTGCCGGGCCGATTTTTCCAGCCAGTACAGTTCCTTCCCCAGATCCTGGGCCACTCCCTGCCCCAACCGGTAAAAGCAACCCAGCAGAAACTGCGAAGCCATATGCCCCATCTGGCCAGATTTCTCAAAATAAGGGATCATCTCCTGATACCGCTGGGCCTTATATAAAACACAGCCCTGCTGAAACAGCGCGGCTGCCTGCGAATCGCCCCCAGCCGCCTGAGACGCCGGTTGGGAAACCGGCTGGGGTGCCGACGGAGATGCTTCCTCTTTCTTCTTGCCACGTCCAAATAATGCCATCCTGTCTACTCCTCTCTTTTCCCATCATTTTGTCCGCACAGGGATAAATGTATTATACCAGAGATTTTGAAAATCCGCCATTCTTTTCCGGTATTTTTCAACAAAACTTCACAAGTCTGTCACTTTTCCTCGTTATTCTCTCTTTTTCGTAGTATACTTAAAAAAGCAGTTCACGCCGGTTGCTCTCCCCAATTTGGGAAAGAGACATTTTTGAAACAAAGGAAAGGAGGCCCGCCATCATGAATCCCGCTGTTCTGCTGGCTTTTTTCTCCCCTTCCCTGCCTGATCCCTGCCCTTTCCTGCAGGAAGCCAAATCCCTTTCTGTTCCCGTTTTCGCCGCCTGCCTTTCCCCAAAATCAGGGGAAGTCCCTTCGGTTTCCCGGATCCTTTCTCAAATGGCGCACAGCGGCTTTTCTCCCCTTTTCGTTCAGCCCATGGGGCTGCTGGCGGGAGAGAATTTTCAGTGCCTGTGCTCACAGGTATCCGCCCTTGGCAGAAAACTGAATGGACCGGTCCAAATAGGCCGCCCTCTTCTCTCGGAAGAAGAGGATCAAAAGGCCATCGTCCGCATTCTCTCCCACCTTCCCCGGAATGAGGGGGAGGCCCTGGTTCTCATCGGCCACGGCACGGCCCACCCATCCGGCGCCGCCTATCCCGCTATGCAGGCCATGGGAGAAAGGATGGGGATTCCCCACTGGTATGTAAGCACCCTGCGTGACCGGGAGGCGCTCCTCGCCCTTTTGCAGCGCGACGGTATTCACCGGGCCCTGCTGGTACCGCTGTTTCTCTCCTTCGGATTTCACGCCCGGCGGGATCTCTCAAACCGCCTTCCGGATTTTTTGCAGCAAAACGGTATTCTCACCCGCTGCCATCCGGCCGGTCTGCTGGATAACCGCGATATATGCACTCTGCTGAAAGGCCATCTGCGGCAGGATTTGGAGGCTTTGCTCTCTATCACTTTTTGAAAACAATATTCTCACAAAAAGACACAGCGCCCTTGAGGAAACCGATCGAGCGCTGTGTCTTTTATTTATTGCATTTTCAGCGGGCGGGCTATAAAACAACCTACGCCCTTCCCACAGACTTTATCAGGAACCAGTGGGTCTCTCCCTCCGGCAGCAGCAGGGTGCCGCAGTCCCGGTACCCCCGCGCACAAAACCAATCGTGCATCCACTCTTGCGCCAGTACATCGGCCATCACCCGGGTGTACCCATAAATCCGGGCCCGGGTCTCCCATTCCGCCAGCAGTCTTTCGCAGATCTCCTCCCGATTTTCCGGCAGAACGGTCCCCAGCCAATGGACCATGGGAAACCGGCTGGCGAAAAAATCATACCGAAGCCACCCGGAAAAACGCCCGTTGTGCTCGGCAACCAGCACGCGTCCGCTGCGCAGAAGGGTGTCCCACTCCGACAGGGGAACTTTTTTGTCATACGTCATCAAAAGGGGAACATCCTCCTTTTGAAGATTACGCAGAGTCAGCATGGGATCTCCTCCTTATCAGGCGCTTTTTCCCGCTGCAAAAAGGCCCGCACCGCATCCACCGTCAACCAGGAATCCTCCATTCTCCCCAGCAGGCGGGTATTCATATAGGCCATGGGCAGGGTTAAAACGGTGGGTGCCGTATATCCGTTCTCCGTTCTCTCCAGCAGCAGGGCCATATCCACCCCGTTCCCGCCCAGGGAGAGGGGTACCAGCCATTCCATGACCTGCCGGGTGGGATAGTAAGTGGGCACAGCCCACCGGGGGTTGTCCCGTAAAAGAGAAACCGTTTTCTGTACGGCTCTGTCAAAGCGCCGGCATACTTCCCGGAACAGCGGCGGATTTTTTTGCAGATAGCCACCGATTTTTCGAAGCTGTGCCCGGAAAGCCGCACTTCCCCGCGGAAAACCGGCCGCTTCCTGCCACAACTTCCGGGCCGTATCATCCTGTTCCCAGCAGCGCGCCAAAAATTCACAGGGTAATCGGGTGATATTGTCCACAAGAATATGGGCGTATTCCGGCGCAATCACCCCCCGGGGATCATAGGGCGGCATTTCTTCCTGCCCGTAGTCCGCCTTTTCCGGGGGCTCTCCTTCCCATATTCCCTTTTCCCGTTCCTGCTCCCAGGGGGAAAAGCAGGAAAACGTCCACCGGGTGCCATAGGGATTGGGAGCCGCCGGAACAAAAAAGGCGAAAAGATCCGTCCCCTGTTCCGTTTTCAGCCCGGTGTGAAAACAGGCCCCCCGGGGGGATTCCTGTATTTTCCCCTCCCGATACAGGCGCGAAAAGGTGTGCAGCAGGTATTCCCGCAGGATCACATAGTTCTGCTGTCCGCTTCCGGAAAAATCCCAGGGTTCCGGCGCCGCCATGGCGGCCAGCTTTCCCAGATTTTTCTGCCATTTTCCCATATAGGCCCACTTTTCCAGGGAATCCTCCGGGTTTTTCAGACTGCCCACGAAATGCAGCAGCCACAAAGGGCCATCCGTTTGCCGGTTGGGAACAAAGACCGCGGTGACCGGCTCTCCGTCCTCGGTTTTCAGCGGAAGGGGCAGAAATACCCGGTTCCGCTCCTTTTTCAATGCACCGCGCCTTTCCCCATAAACCTGCCGCAGAAAATCCGCCGCCCGGGGGGCATTTTCCCCCTCCCGGTCCAGCAGATGCTGCAGGGCCGCCGCACTGGCCGCGGGGAGGCAGGCAAATTCCTCCCATGTTTCGGGCCACGGCGTCTCCTTTAAAACAGAGGACGGGCCGGGTTTCTTCTCCATCCGGCTGAGGACATAGGGCTGCTTTTGCGGCACCCGATTCCTTTTCAGCACCAGCGTGATTCTCTCGCCCAATGGGGTGGCAAGGAGGAAGGGCAGGCGCACTTCTTCCGCTTCCCACGGCCAGCCCCCGGATTTTCGCACTGTCTCATAGGAGTCAATCAGCCCCTGCATCACATCCAGCGGCTGTTTTCGCCCCTCGTTCACCCATTTTTCCAGGGTGTACAGCTGCTTTTGCGGCAAGAAAGCCAGCGCCCGCACATTTTGGGGCAGGAACTTCTCTCTTTTTTCGCAATGCACCAGCATCCAGGGCGGAAGGGAGAGATCCCCGCTTTTTTCCAATTTCAGCCGCACGCCATTGCCATCCCAGGTCTCGATCTCCGGTTCCCAGAGAAAAGTCTCCCCCTGCGGCTCCGGCTTTTGTTCCCTGTAGCTGAGTGCCAGTGCATCGGCCAGCATCTGCCACACGTCCCGGGTGCCCTCGCCTCCGTTGATCAGGGCCGAGAGAACCTCCATCTGCCGGGGCGGTAAATAGAGAAAATCGTACAGCCGCATACGGTTTTCTTCCTTTTCCTCGGGGGATAGCTCCTTTTCCCGCAGGGACAACAGGATATCCCCCTTTCCGTCATCCCTGCAAACGGTAAAAACATCCGGCAGCTTTTCAATCAGCGTGCGCATCCGTGAAACCCCATACTGGCGGCAGTTTCTCCCCTCTTTCTGCATCCAGCGGCTGAGCTGTGCCGCCGGAAAAACAGGTTCGGCCGTATTTTTTCGCACCATCGCCCGCAGAAAATCCTTTTCCTTTTCATCCAGCGGCCGCTTCCCGTTTCCCTGTGCCAGGCAAACCTCTTCCAAAGAAAAGCCGTGCAGAATAACCGTGTAATCCCGCTCCCCTTCCTGCCGCTCTACTGTCAGGAACCCATCCAAATCCCGCAGAAGATCCAGCATACGGGCATAGTGCAGTGCATCGGGGGTGTAACCGCTTTCGTGCAGAAAACGGGCCGCCCGGGCCATGGGCATCCGGTTCGGTACCCCGAAACGCGCGCTCATCTTTTCGAAAATTTCTCTTTTTGTTGTCTGTTCCATTCTCTTGTTCCCATTCATTTCATGCGGGGCCTTCCCCGTTTTTAAAGGGCCATGAAGACGCCGAAAAGAGGAAACCGGGGGTGTCCCCCGCTTTCCCCTTCTGTGCGCTTCACGGCTGCCGGCTTTTTTCTGCGCCGGACTTTCGGAACCCCTCACCCCTGTGCTTTTCAAACGGGCTCCTTTTGCGAAAACAGCGTTTTCAGGTATTGGCAGCTGGCTTTCCGCTCTTCCTCCGTTTTGGGCATGATTCCCTCGAAGGTCACCCCACCGCTGTACCCATTTCTGCGCAGGGCGGCGGCGAAGGATTCATACCCGCCGCCATCCCCCTCCCGGGGAGCCATACGGGTAACCGGATGAGCAATATGACAGTGCCACAGCTTTTCTCCGGCCAAAAGCAATTCTTCCGGATCCTGGTGTTCCTGTCCCACATGGTAATAATCGCACAGAACCCCGCCAAAGGGAACCTTCGTTTCCCGCACAACGACCATCGCTTCCTCAATGGAGTGGATAAAATTGGTCTCCTGCCGGTTCAGCGGTTCGATCACCACGCGGATCCCCTTTTCTCCCATGATAGCAGATGCCATGCGGAAAAACAAGGAAAACTGCCGTTTTCCCCGCTCGATTCCATACGCCTGCGATAAGCGCCGGGCTCCGCCGGAGCCCAAAACCGCAATCTGTGCGCCCAGCTTATGAAGCCGGCCGGCGGCTTTTTCGATATACCGGCGGTTTTCCTGCGGGTCAAAGCCCTCGCGGCCCAGAGGCCAGTCACCGGGCAAAAAGCAGTTGCCGGCCCGCACCGGCAGCCCGCATGCTTCCAGCTGCCCCTGCCACCGGGAGAACTCCTCTTCCTCTGCCTGCACCAGCGCAGTGATGTTCACTTCCAGATAATCAAATCCGGTTTTTTTGATCAGCGCCGCTTCCGGCGGCATACCGGTGCATCCGATCCAGATGGACATGGTCACTCCTCCCTTTTACACACCCGAATAAGCCGAAAATCCGCCGTCGATGGGAAGCACCACGCCGGTTACAAAACCGGAAGCCCGGCTGTCCAGCAAATACAGGGCGCCGCCCAACAGCTCCTCCGCCTCGCCGAAACGGTCCATGGGGGTACTGCGCAGGATCTTGCCGGTGCGGGGAGTGGGAGCTCCCGTCTCATCGAACAGCAGCGCCCGGTTCTGATTGGTGACAAAGAACCCGGGGGCAATGGCATTGACGCGGATCCCCTCCCCGGCGAAATGAACGGCCAACCACTGGGTAAAGTTACTGACAGCCGCTTTGGCCCCGGAATACGCGGGGATTTTCGTCAGGGGCGTAAATGCATTCATCGAGGAGATGTTCAGAACGGCCGCCCCCTTCTGCCCCAGCATATCGGGCACAAACACCTGGGTGGGGATCAGCGTGCCGAGGAAATTCAGATCAAACACAAACCCGACCCCCTCGGGATCCAGATTAAAGAAGGTGGCAATATCCTGCCGGTCAATATCCCCCGGCTCATAGGTTTCCCTGGTGGTGGTTGCGCGGGGATTGTTCCCGCCCGCCCCGTTGATCAGCAGGCTGCAGGGCCCAAAAGCCGCCCGTACCTGTTCATGGGCCTGCTGCATGGATTCCTTGTTCAGCACATCACAGCCGACCGCCATCGCCTGACCGCCAGCCTCACAAATCTCGGCGGTCACCGCTTTGGCTGCCTCTTCGTTTTTATCTAGCAGAGCCACGCGGGCGCCGCACTGTGCCAGCGCCTTTGCAAACATGCTGCACAGCACGCCTCCGGCCCCGGTGACCACCGCCGTCCGGCCGGAAAAATCCGGTGAAAAGGGCAGATCCAGTATTTTCATGGTTTTTTCTCCTCTCTTATTCCCGTATGCCTTCCCACAGTCCCTGGATATACATGGCACCCAGAGCGCGGTCATACAGCCCGTATCCGGGTTTTCCCGTTTCGCCCCAGATCATGCGGCCGTGGTCCGGGCGGATATAGCCCGCAAATCCGGTCTTTTTCAGTGCGCCCACAATCGCGGCCATATCCAGCGAGCCCTGTGCGGTCAGGTGGCCGCTCTCCTCAAACCCGCCGTCCCCGCTCCATTTCACATTGCGCAGATGGACAAAATGAATGCGGCCCATGGCGCTGTACTTCTCCGTCATTTTCACAATGTCATTCTTTTTTGAACATCCCAGCGAACCCGTGCAGAACGTCAGGCCGTTATACGGACTGTCGTACAGAGAGAGGAACCGGTCGATGGCCGCTTCGTCCGTGATCAGCCGGGGCAATCCAAAAATATCCCAGGGCGGATCATCCGGATGGATGGCCATTTTTACGTCGTTTTCCTCGGCCACCGGGATCACCTTCTGCAGGAAATCGCGCAGGTTCTCCCACAGATCCTCTTTGCTCCGCTGGGCATACTGGGAAAACAGCCGGTGCAGGTCCTCTTTCCGATAGCTGCTGTCCCACCCGGGCAGGCTCAGCTCCCCGGTCAGGGGATCCATCTGCGCAAGGGCCTTTGTATCATAAATCAGGTTTTCGGCCCCGTCCTCCATTTTGTGGTGGACATCGGTGCGGGTCCAGTCAAAGATGGGCATAAAGTTGTAGCAGATGCACTTCACCCCATGGCGGGCCAGCCGCCGGATGTTCTCGCAGTAGTTTTCGATATACTTCTCGCGGGTGGGCAATCCCAGCTTAATATCCTCATGTACCGGGACGCTCTCCACAAGGTCAAACAGAAGTCCATTTTCCTCGCACTGCTTCTGCAGGGCCACAATACTCTCCTCGCTCCAGACCTGTCCCACCGGCACATCGTATACCGCCGATACAATGTGCCTCATCCCCGGGATCTGACGGATCTGCTGCAGGGTTACCGGATCATCCGGCCCATACCAGCGAAACGACATTTTCATATTTCTTCCTCCTCACAGGCTCATCAGGCCCCGGGCGCACAGATAGGCCGCCGTGAACGCGGTCTCCCCCTGGGCGGACGATGCCTTCTTCTCGGTTTCCCCCTGTTCCAGCGCGGCAAAGCCGGCAAAATCCGTCAGGTGAGGCTCCATGCTGAAAAATCCGTCATAGCCCTTTTTATCCAGCGCACGGAACAGCGGCAGCAGGGCACCGTCGCCGGTGCCGGGCAGAACCACCTGACCGTTTTCAAAAAGGGCATCCTTTACATGGACGTACCGGATAAACGGCGCCAACAGGGAAAACGCCGTCTGGGTATCCTGACCGCACTGGACAAAATTGGCAAAGTCAAAGGTGCAGCCGAAATTCTCATCATACAGCTCGTTCATCAGATCGAGGCACCGGGGGGCCGTATCGCCGTAAATGCCCTTTTCGTTCTCATGCAGCAGGCGCACATTCTCTTTCTTTGCATATTCCTTCAGCCGCAGTAGCCGCTCCAGCACCTCACTGCGGTAGTTCAGGGGGTCCTCCCCTTTGGGCATGTAAAAGCTGAACATCCGGATATCCCGGCAGGAGAGGATGTGGGCCGTCTCCACCACGCGGCGGAAAACCTCGAAATGAGCGGCAAAATCATCGCCAATCCCGATTTTCCCGATGGGCGATCCGATGGCCGAAACCTGAATGCCGGCTTCCTTCAGCTTTTCCCTGGCGCTCCTGACTTCCTCCGGCATGAGGGAATCCACATTTTTCCCGTCCACCCCGCGTATCTCCAGATACCCGATTCCCAGCTTTTGTAGCACGCGCAGCTGCTCGCTGAAAACGGGTGAAATCTCATCCGAAAAACCGGAAAACCGGATCCGATTCAGCATATCCATTGGCTTTTTCCTCCCCTTTATTCGCAGCGCACCGGCTGTCCGGTGCGGCTGGATTCATAAATCGCCAGCATCAGGTGCAGCGTCCGGCAGGCCTGGGTGTAATCAAGCGCAAACGGTTTCCCGGTTTCGATGCAGTGATAAAAATCCCGCAGCAGCAGCAGATGGCTGGCACCCCAGCAGTCCTTTCCCACATGGGCCGCGGGGGCAAAATGAATCTGTTCGCGGCGGCCATCCCCGCCCTGAATCAGCAGGTCGTCCCCCTCGATGCGGACGCATCCCTTCTCACACACTATTTCCACCAGAACCGGGGAATCGGTGCAGTAGCCCGTTGTGGCGTAAAACAGCCCGACGGCCCCGCTCTCAAATACAATCCGGGCCTCGGCGCTGTCCTCCACCTCGATCACATCCCGCAGGTGGTGGTTCGCGATGGTCGCGCTGACCTGCCACGGATCGCCCAGCAAGTGGCACAGCAGATCCAGCGTGTGGATCGACTGGTTAATCAGCACGCCGCCGCCCTCCGTTTTCCACGTGCCGCGCCAGCCGCTCTCGGTATAGTAGGGGGCTTCCCTCTCCCAGGTGACAAACGCCCGGGCGCCCTTTACCTCTCCCAGCTCTTTCTTTTCCAGCAGTTCTTTCACCCGGCGGTTGGCCGGATTGTAGCGGTTCTGAAAGCACACGGCCAGCTGGCCCGGCGCACCGGACAGCACCCGCCGAAGCTCCTCCTCCTGCTCTCCCGTCATGGCCGGGGGCTTCTCCATTACCACATGCATTCCCTTCTGCAGCGCCTCGATGGCCATGGGGACATGCAGATAATGCGGGGTGCAGATATGCAGCACATCGGCCTGTTCCTTTTCCAGCATGTCCGAAAGCGATGCGTACGCCCGGCCGCCATATACATCCGCCATCCTGCGGGCGCGCTCGGGCCGGATATCCGCAAAGGCGGTGATCTCACGGCCCAGGGCATGAAGGGCCTCAGCATGAACCTCTGCAATCCCACCGCATCCTACCAGTAACGATTTCATGGTTTTCCTCCTGTCCCGCCAACGCTCATTCTTTCTTCTCACTTCCATAGGTACCCGACAGATCGAATACCTTGTCCTCTCCCGTCTTCACCCGGGATGCAGCCCGGCGGCGGTCCAGCTCCTGCAGGAACAGATTCTCGTCCACCGGCAGGGTGACCGTCTTTCCCAGCCAGGAGGACAAATGCATGGCATTGGAGAGGCTGAGTCCCCGGATTCCCTCGACCCCCTCGGCCACCAGAGGCGTTCCGCGCAGGATTTTCCCCGCAAATGCCTCCAGTACCCCGTTGTGCTGCGGGTTTTTGCCGTCCGTTTCCACCACATAGGTGCGGCTTTCCGGCTTCTCGAAGCCCTGGGGACAGGTGCGGCAGAACTCGCGCTCGTTTACCGCCAGCTCCGTTAAGGTCAGCACATCGTTTTCACACACCAGCTTGCCCTTTTCCAGCGTCACCTCAAAGCGGTTGGTGCCGGGGGCATCGCCGGTTGTAGTGACGAACACGCCTGTTGCTCCGTTGGGAAATTCCAGATAGGCGGTCACATCGTCCTCCACCTCGATATCATGCCACTTTCCAATATGGCAGAAAGCGCGCACCTTCTCCGGCATTCCGCAGATCCACTGCAGCAGGTCCAGATTATGGGGGCACTGGTTCAGCAGTACACCGCCGCCCTCTCCGGCCCAGGTGGCGCGCCAGGAGCCGGAATCATAATACGCCTGGGTGCGGTACCAGTCCGTGATGATCCAGTTCACCCGCTTGATCGCGCCCAGGGTGCCGCCCTGGACCAGCTCGTGCATTTTGCGGTAGACGCAGTTGGTGCGCTGGTTGAACATCATGCCGAACACAACCGAACTGGCGGCGGCCTTCTCATTCATCCGGCGCACCTGTTTGGTATACACACCGGCCGGCTTTTCGCACATCACATGCAGCCCCTTCTCCATGGCCAAAATCGAGAGCTCGGGGTGCTGGTAATGGGGCGTGGCAATTTCCACCGCCTCACACACACCGCTCCCGATCAGCTCGCTGCCCTCCTCAAAAATCTGCACCGTCCCGGGCAGATTCTCCCGGGCCCACTGGCGCCGTGCTGCCGAGCGGTCGGCCACCGCCGTCAGCTCCATCTTCGGGATTTCTCCCCCGGCAATATGCTGGGCATGGGCCGAGCCCATGTTGCCGATCCCGATGACGCCCATTTTTACCTTCCGTTCCATTTCCGTTCTCCTCCCTTAGTCGCGGTATCCCATCGCCCGCACATTGTCGTGGCTCTTTTTCAGACAGACAAACGGGCTTTCCTCACAGGTATCCTGTTCCACCAGCATGTGCTGCACCGTTCCCACTTCCTTCATTTTCTGAAGGATGGCCGGGAAGTTCAGGTTTCCCTCCCCCACCGGGGCAAAGGTGGCCTGCCAGCCGTGAATGGTCAGATCCTTCAGATGGACACAGGGGATGCGGTCCTTCAGTTTCTCCACCCATTCCACCGGGTTCACGCCGGCTGCGGCCAGCCAGTAGGTATCCAGCGTAATTCCCATCTCATCGGGGGCGAAGGAATCCAGCAGGATCTCGATAAAGCGCCCGCCCGGGAATTTCTCAAATTCAAAATTGTGGTGGTGGTACATGAACCGCTTTCCCGCCGCTTTGATCTCGCGGGCCACCGGCCGGTAATCCATGGCAAAGTGATGGACCCACTCCGGCGTGCGGTAGCGCTCGGGCATCGAGCCGATCCC
>JBJEQH010000035.1:0-4312 GCA_051881655.1 Candidatus Heritagella sp.
ATTGGGATACAGCAAAATTGCCATGTTCGCCGGGCTTTTTGAAATGGCGGCCCGCACGCTGGTGGCTTTCCTGCTGGTACCGGCCATCGGCTTTACCGGAGCCTGCCTGGCCAATCCGGCCGCCTGGCTGGCCGCTGACTGCTTCCTGATTCCCTGTTATTTCCATGTGATGAAGCGCATACGCAATATCATAACGGATCCGGTGGAAGAGTAAGTCTTTCGGACACAAAGAATAAAAAGCCGGGCTGTCTGGCCTCCCCTGTTGCGGGATGGCTTTGACAGCCCGGTTTTTCTTTTCAGGGCACTCCTTTTGAAAATATATAGATCTTATCCGGCCACTGTATTTCTGCTTTTCTTTTTGGGGGAGAAGGTGAGCAGTGCAGCTTTTCCTTCCGGTGTAACGGGCCGAATCCATTTTCCCGATAAGGTATAGCGTATCTCGATCGGCATTTTGACAAACTCCTCGAAATAAGCCGAACAGAACACCAGCAAGAAGGGAAGCTCCCAGACAATTCCACAAAGATAAGCAGCCGGAACCGAAATAAGAAAAATGGCCAGAATCTCCAGAGTGGTTCCGTATACGGCCGATCCACCGGCCCGGTAATCCGCATTTTGAATAAAATTGCTGGTGCGCATGGGGAAGAAAAGAAAGTAGGCACACCACATCCACAGCAGATACTGCGAAGCGGTGGGGCTGAGATGATACCAACCGGGGATCACGAACATGAAGGGCAGGAAGATCAGACAGGCGGCCAGAGAGAAAAGCGGACATACCCAGGCAAATTTCTTTCCATAATCGTAGGCATCATCAAGTTCGCCGGCGCCGGCTTTCTTTCCGATCATCACAGCGGATGCATTAAAGAACCCACAGAAGAAGGAAAAGACAATCCCCTCGAACACACGGAAAACCGCCAGAGCCGCAATGGCCTCTTCAGACTGGCGGCCCAAGATTGCGCTGAGCATGGCGGAAGCCACACCGACCAGGATTTCGTTGGCCAGAATGGGGATCGTTTTTTTCCAGAAATCTTTCTGGAAACGGCGGCTCCAGCGAAATACTGCGGGAAAATTCCACATAAAGGGATCCTTTTTGACGATGCAGGCGAAGAGAAGAATCAGAAAATTCAGGCTGCTGGAGAGAACTGTGGCGATTGCAGCGCCCCGCACTCCCATGGGAGCCACTCCCAAACGCCCATAGATCAGAATCCAGTTCAGCGCCGTATTGGTGCAGGCGCTGAGTATGGAAGCTACCAGGGGGAGTTTTACGCGCTCCGTGGAACGCAGCAGAGTGCTGATTCCCATGGTGAGGGCCTGCATAAAATAGCTGATGCCCATAATTTTCAAATAAGGGATTCCAATGGCAATGATACTCTCCTTATCGGTATACGCTCCCAGGACATTTCCGGGAAAAAAGAAGCTCGCGCCAGAGAACAGAAAGCCAATCAGAATCAGAAAAACACTCATCAGGCCAAACGAGCGGGAAATCCCCTTTTTGTCTTTGGCTCCCCAATACTGGGCAATGAACAGAGCACCGCCGGAATAAAAACCGCAGATACCGGCACTGAACAGATGCGTAAACTGGTTGCATACGCCCACCGCCGCCACGGCCAATTCCCCCTGAGAACTGACCATCAGGGTGTCGATGGCACTCATTGAGGTGGAGAGCAGGCTCTGCACGGCGGCCGGAATCCCCAGTGCGATCAAGCCGTGAAGAAATTCGGCATTTTGCGGCTTTTTTAAGGAAATGATGAGGGACATAAGTATTCTCCTTTTTGAAACAATCAGGAATCCGGGAAATCCCGGGTGATGTTCTTCAGCCATTTGTAGCTCTTATAGTGTTTGTAAACCGTGGGAATTTTCCAAAACTCGTCCAGGCAGAGAATAAAGTAGACCACAAGCGGCGGAAAATGAAAAACGAAGGCGCTGAGAAAGCCCAGCGGAACCGCAATGCACCACATGACGACGGTGTCGCACAGAAAGCCAAAGCGGGAGTCTCCACCGGCGCGGAAGATACCAGTAATCACCGTGGTATTGATTGCCTGGCCGATTACATAGTACGAGCTGATCAGCAGCATCACATTCAGATAGGAATAGGCCGTATCGGTCAGCTCGATCACAGAGATAATCAGCGGGCGGCTGACCAGGATGATAATCGCGGTTAAAAATCCGAAAAACAGGGTGACATGGCAGATCCGGGAGGCATTTTTCTTGGCTTCCTCCATCTCGCCGGCTCCGATGGATTTTCCCAGAAGGACAGCACCGCCGGAGGAAATACCGAAGCAGACCACCGTGCACAAATCCCGGACAGTGGTCGCCACCGAACTGGCGGCCACCATATCAGAACCCAGATGCCCCAGGATAATGGAATAAGAGGAAAACGCCAGGGTCCAGGAGAAATCATTGCCCAGAGCCGGCAGGGAATAATGGATAAAATCGCGGAAAAGCGCCTGATTTCTCCTGAAAAGGCCCGACAGGGAGAAGGGAAGAATCCGGTTGCGGGCTGCATCACAGAAGCACAACAGCAGCTCGACGGCACGGGCGATGACCGTAGCGATCGAAACGCCGATAACCCCCAGTTTGGGCGCATGGAACAGGCCAAAAATGAAGACCGCGTTCAGGATAATATTCAAAAACAGAGCGGTACAGCTGATGATGGTGCTGACCCTGGCGCGCTCCATACTGCGCATTACACAGAGGTACACCTGGGAAACGCTCATCAATAAGTAGGAAAACCCAATAATACGCAGGTAATCGGCGCCAATCCGGATCAGCTCCGGGTCCTTGGTGAAAATGGTCATGATAAACTCCGGGCAGAAGCAGCAGGCCAGGGTGAACAGGACCGTAACGCCGATTGACAGTTCCAGCGCAATGCCCATAACCGTCAGGATGGAGCGCTTGTCATTTCGCCCCCAGTATTGCGAGACCAGCATGGTGACGCCGGACGTGACCCCGTAGTAAAATCCGGTTAACAGAAAATGAACCTGATTGGCCAGGGATACCGCGGAAAGAGAGGACTGGTTGACCATGCTGAGCATCAGAACATCCGCCGAATTTACGGTGGCATTGATCAGATTCTGCAGGGCGATGGGGATGACCAGAGCGATCAGGGAATGATAAAAGGGATCGTGAAGATCCGGAAAATGAAAGCGGGAACGCACACGGGAAAGAATAAGAATCCCTCCATTTTTACAAATTTTTCAGAAAAGGGGCCCGAATCTGCTGCAGGGAAAGCTCGATCATGCCGCGGCAGAAATCAGGTTCGATTTTTTCGATGAATTGAAGGTTCGGCTGAAATTTTCCGCGAAGGACTTCCTGGATATAAACGGAAATCCCTGTTTTGATTTCAGGGGTCCAGAAGTCTCCATACAGAACAAAGGAATCCGGGGCGATCACACTGCAGTAAACGGCGATAATCTGCCCGACCTGACGGATCACCTTTTCGGTATTCCGGAAATCCAGATTTTTCATGTCGTTTGCCTCCGGGATGGCATACATCTCACCGGCAAAGTGGTTTTTTCCGCGGTGCAGCCGGCCATTGAGAAGCAGACCGGCTCCAGGGCCGAACTGGCGGGGGAAATAGAGCGCCGCAACGGAAGCGGAAGTGGGATTTTCACAGGCAAAACCCGTTACCGCTGCATTGACATCGTTTTCAAACAAAACCTCGCACTGGTAGCGTTGGCGCACTTTTTCCAGAAAAGAAATGCCGACCAGTTCCTGATAATCATTGATCACGATTTCTCCGTTCTCCTCTTCGCCGGGAAGGCCGAAGGAGAAAAGGGATATTTCGGGATGCTTGGCTTTCATCTCGTCCATCCAGGGATAAAAGGTATCGGGATGAATTTCGGAAAACCCCTGCTTTTTTTGGAAAAGAGGGGTGCCGTTCAGATCAATCACCAGTGCGTGAAGAAAATGCGCATTGTTTTTTCGGTGACCGAAGAGAATGCCGGCTTTGGAAAGGGAAGCATGAAACCCATACTGGCGGGAGGGACGCCCCCCGTTGCTGGGGACTTCTCCCAAATCAATCACCTCGCCCTTTTGCTCCATTTCTGCGATCAGGTGATTGACGGTGGCCTGACTCAGCCCAGTGTACTGCGATAACTCCGGTTTGGTTGCCTTTTGATACTGCAGCATGGCGCTCCAAAGAGCGCGGTGGTTCATCTGCCGAATCATCCGGCCGTTTGCGGCCATAAAAACACCTCGGTTCCCACTTAATTTATCTGGTTCATTAAGTATCTGGGTTAACTATAGAGAATGGAAATCCTTTTGTCAAGGGGGTTTTTCAAAAAAATTGCATTTCCAAAAGAGGAAAAAATCG
>JBJEQH010000036.1:0-4286 GCA_051881655.1 Candidatus Heritagella sp.
TGGGAGAAAAGCCGATTGTCATTCATACGCTGGAAAAATTCCTGCTGTGCAGCCGGTTTGACCGGGTTTATGTGGGGGTTCATCCCCAGTGGCTGCTGCATATGCAGGATCTGGTGGACACCTATGTGGGGGAGCAGGCCGACCGGGTATCGCTGGTGCCGGGCGGCGGCGACCGAAACGACACGCTGTTCCGGGTTGTGGCGAAAATCGAAGAGGATTTCGGAGAGAGCGACGAGCATGTGATTGTAACCCATGATTCCGTTCGCCCGTTTGTCACGCTGCGCATGCTGGAAGAGAACATCGACGGTGCGCTGCAGCACCAGGCCGTGGATACCGTGATGGCCAGCACGGATACCATCGTGGTTTCGCAGGATGGGGAAAAGGTGACCGAAATTCCCGAGCGGCGCTTTATGTATCAGGGGCAGACCCCGCAGAGCTTCAATATGAACCTGCTCAAAAAACTGTATGCGGATCTGACCGCGGAGGAAAAAGCGAAGCTGACCGATGCTGCCAAAATTTTCACCCTGCGGGATTATCCGGTTTATCTGGTACAGGGGGACGTCTCCAATATGAAAATCACAACGGTGACAGACTATGAAATCGCCCAGGCGATGATCGGAATGGGGAGGAAGTAAATTGCTCAATTCGGTCTACCGGCTCGTCAGCCCCGGGGTGATTCTGCCCCGGTATACAGATTCCGGAAAGGGCGGCGTTGTGGTGCGTCCGGATTATATGGCCATCTGCCATGCCGATCAGCGCTATTATCTGGGGCAGCGCGAATCCGGGGTTCTCCGGCGCAAGCTGCCCATGGCCCTGATCCACGAGTGCTGCGGCCATGTGGTCCGGGATGATACCGGCACCTACTCCACCGGCCAGAGCGTCGTGCTGATTCCCAATGTGCCCGGGCAGGACGATCCGATTATTTTTGAAAATTACAGCCGGGGCTCCCGGTTCCTCTCCAGTGGGGAGGACGGATTCATGCGGGAGACCGTGGAACTGCCGCCGGACCGCCTGGTGCCCTTTCGGAATATCCCCCTGCCGGTCGCGGCGATCACCGAATTTGTCAGTGTTGCCGTGCACGCCGTTCACCGGTTTTCGCTGCTCGCCCATTCGCGGCGGGAGCGGATTGGAATCTGGGGGGACGGCAGCCTTGCCTATGTGGTGGCTTCCGTGCTGAAAAAGCGGTTCCCGCAGATGCATATCACGGTGGTGGGACTGAACAGCCTGAAGCTCTCCCATTTTTCCTTTGTGGACCGCCGGCTGCGCGAGGACGATTTGCCCGCTGATTTTCAGATTGACCACGCCTTTGAGTGCTGCGGCGGCGAGGGGAGCGCCCATGCCATTGAGGATATCATCCACTGTATTCACCCCCAGGGAATGGTGACCCTGATGGGCGTCAGCGAGAGCCCGATCCCGGTAAAAACCCGGGATGTGTTGGAAAAGGGCCTGACCCTGACCGGATGCAGCCGCTCCGGACGGGAGGATTTTGAGCAGGCGGTCGCATTCATGGAGGACCCCCTTTTCAGCCGGCGGCTGCAGTTTATTCTGTTTGAGGATGATCCGGTGCGCAGCATTCCGGATATTCACCGCGTTTTTGCAACGGACCTGAATACACCATTTAAAACCGTATTCCGCTGGATGCTTTGAGCATAAATGCTCCGAGCATTCTTATGCTCAGAGCATGAGTACGGTAAGGAGAGAGAGAGAATGGAACAGGAAGAGAGAGCCTGGGAAGAGCTGCGGCTCTTACAGGAAAAAAACAAAGAGATTTTTCAGGTGGTGGATGATTTCTGCGAGAAAAACCATCTGATGCATTACCTGTGTGGCGGTGCCTGCATCGGTGCTTTGCGCCACAGGGATATGATTCCGTGGGATGACGACATTGATATGATGATGCCCCGCGGGGACTACGAGCAGTTCTGCCGTCTTTGGCCGGGACAGATGGCGGATACGCCCTATGTGCTGTGCCGCAATGACGAAACGCATTTTTATCGCTCGCTGATGACGGCGGTGGTGGATACGAGAACCACCTTTATCAAAGAGAGACAGGCGGATTTGGAGATTCCCCACGGCATTCGGGTCGAGGTTTTCCCCATTGACGCAGCGCCGGACGGCAAGCTGCGCCGGCGGCTGCAGATTCTGTACGCCCTGCTCTATCAGATTTACACCCTGAACGAACCGCCGGTCAGCCGCGGAAAACTGCTTTATGGGGTGGGGCGCATTCTGCTGGCCTTCACGCCGAACCAGCGGCGCCGGTATCGGGCCGCCCGCTTCTTCGAGAGGAAAATGTCGAAAACGCCCATCACCGAAGAGACCCACTTTATTACCGAGCTGTGCTCCCGCTATCACTATATGGGAAATAATTATCCGGCGCAGGCTTTTTCCGGGATGCGGCGGGTTCCCTTTGGGAAGGGGGAGGCCCCCATTCCCGTTGGGGCGGAAACTTATCTGACGATGGCGTACGGTTCCTATATGGAGCTGCCGCCCAAGGAGGACCAGAAGCCAAAGCACGATGCCCTGGTTGTGGATGTGGAAAAAAGCTACGAGTCCTACCGCGGAACGGCATATCCCATCGAATATGTGCTGCCCACTCATTAAATGAATTTTTTGGGGGATACTGTCTTCCTGTAAGGGAGCGTGATCCCGCCATGGGGACTTGGATTCAAAAATATGCAAAAAACAACAGCGCCCTTTCTTTATGGCTGTATGGGGCGCTGTTTTTTTATCTGTTGGAAACGGCCCTGCCGGATTTCTGGTTTCTTTCCCCGGCGCAAATCTGTCTGCTCGGGGCAGGATGGCAGTGCTGGAAAACCCGGGAGCCGCTGTGGAGCCGCCGGCCCTTCCGGGAGAAGGAATACCGGGCCATTTTCCGCTGGATGGCCGTCTATATTCTTCTGTGGGGCATTTCCTTCTTTTACACACGGCAGGGGGCTGATTTTTTCCACCCCTGGGTTACCGTGATCCAGATGGCAGGACTGCTGTTTTTGTGCGGGTATCAGGCACAGAATGACGGGGCATTTTCCAAAAGGATTTTTTGGGCGCCTCTTTTTTCTGCGGTGACCGCTGTCCTTCTGGCCGTGATTCTGTATATCGCGAAACAGACCCCCTATCAGCTGCGAATTTCGCCCATACGGGATTACAACCAGTATGCCATGGTGCTCCTTTTTGGGGGAATCGTTTTATGGGCCCGCTCTCCGTTTGCCCGGAAAGAAGGGAAAGGGGTGTGGATGGAGGGGCTGACCGCTTCGCTTCTGCTCACGGGGATCTGGCTCAGCGGATCGCGCCGGGGGATGATTTTGGCGGCGGTGGTTTTCCTGTGGCATGTGGCCTGGGATGGTTATCACTGCTTTCGCCTGACGAAAAGCCGGGTGCGCCGCCGGTGGATCCGGCGTCTTTTTCTCGAAAATCTGCTGATTTTTGCAGCCGTGTTTTGCTGTGTGCTCGTGTTAACGGCCGCTATGCCCAGGGAGAGGGGAGAGGTTCTGACCGAAAACGGGCAGAGGGAAAACACCCTTTTGGGTACGGCGGAGACTATTCAAACCGGAGAGGCCATGGGAAAGCGCCGTGAAATCTGGTGGGCCGCCTTTCGTGCCTATCTCGATTTCTCCCCGGTGGAAAAATGGTGGGGCCGCGGAAACTCTTACCCCTATGATCTGTATGAGCAGGCGTGGGGGGACAGGGTGAGAAAAAGCTACGGGACGCTGAAATTGCCCTATGGCGCATTGAATCCCCACAATTTCCTGCTGACCGAGCTTCTGTCGGGGGGAATCCTGCGGCTGACCGCCGCGATCGGGTGGTGGCTCAGTCTTCTTCGCCACTCCTGGCGGCAGAAGGGGGGCCGCAGCTTCCGGATGCTCCTCTGGCTGGTCACGCTGGGAACCCTGTTTTTATCCGCGCCGGTCGGTTTTGCCGGATCCCGCCTTTTCTGGACAGCCTGGCTGTTAACGGATATGGATGTGCGCCGGAAGAAAATGGCGGAAAAGGTGGACACCGGGGGCCCTTCGATGGTATAATGCAGAAAAACAGGGAGAGAGGGATTTCCATGACCAATCGGGAGATCTGGCAGATCGCCCGGGAGCAGTCGGCCATTGACAGCGGCTGTCGTCCCGATGATTTTGAAAAGGAAGAGAATTGTGTGGTCCGGTCCCGCTGCGATGTGCGCGCCAGGCAGTACCTGGAATTGCCGTTTGACTGCGATTTAACCTCCTATGGCAGGAATGTAGTGGCCTCTGTATCGGCGGATTTGGAGGAGATCGTCCGGTCGTTCCTCAGCCGCTATCCGGTCC
>JBJEQH010000037.1:0-4251 GCA_051881655.1 Candidatus Heritagella sp.
CGGGAGGGGACAGAATAAATAGTGAAAAGGGAAGAGTGAAGAGTGAAGAGGGAAGGGCGGCGGGAGCAAATCCTTGCCGCTCATTTTTATAAAAAGTGAAGAGTGAAGAATGAAGAATGAATAGTGAAGAGTGAAAAGTAAAGAGGGAAGGGCGGCGGGGGAAAAACCGGCCGCCCATTTTTTCTGCGAAATAAATGAATAGTGAATAGGGAAGAATGAAGAGGGAAGAAAAAACCGCCCTTTCTCTGGTTTTCAGAGGGAGGACGGCGGTAGGCAGGCGGGAGGGGACAGAATAAATAGTGAAAAGGGAAGAGTGAAGAGTGAAGAGGGAAGAATGAAAAGGGACTAAATCCGCTTTTCAAAATTCCCGGTTACATAGACGCCCTCGTCCACCACCACAAAGGCCTTGGGGTCCATATGGCGGATGATGTCCATAAACTCGCTCAGCTCGTACTTATTGATGCAGGTGACCAGCACCCGCGTCTCCTCCTGGGTATAGGCGCCCACGCCTTTCCACTCGGTCACACCGCGGCCGGTCCGGGTCAGGATCTCGTGGTCGATGTCCGGCTTCTTGGTGAAAATCATCAGGCGCACGTTGATGTTCTGGTAGTGGGTTTTGTCCAGGATGATGGTGAAGAACACCATGTAGATCAGCGAGTACAGCACCACCTGGATATCAAACAGCATCAGCAGGATCAGATAGATCACCGCGTTGGCCGCCAGGGAGATCTTGCCCACGCTGGCGTTTTTAAACCGGCGGGAGGCCCACACCCCGATGATATCGAAGCCGCCGCCGCAGCCCCCGGCGATCAGGATCAGGCCGACGCCGATGCCGGTGACGATGCCGCCGATCAGCACCGAGGCCAGGCAGTCCTCCATCAGCGGCACGGCGGGGATCAGGCTGGTGAACAGGCTGATCGAGCCCGCGCCCAGAATGGTGCGGACCAGAAATCCCCGGCCCATGCTGTGATAGGCCAGAAACAAAAGCGGCAGGTTGATGAGCATGTAGGTCACGCCGTACAGGTTCAGTCCGCTGTCGGGGAACAGGGGCTGCAAAAACAGGGTGATCAGCTGGGCAAGGCCCACGGCCCCGCCGCTGAACAGTTGAAACGGGACCACAAACAGGTTCATGCCGGCCGCGTACAAAAAGCCGCCGAACAGAATCACGGCCATTTTCGCCCAGGCGGGCTGCAGTTTTTCCATCATAGTGCATTCTCCCTTATAAAAATAGAGGTACCCCACCCTCTGATACAGGGCCGGGGGAAGAGACACGGGGAAAGAGACGGGGGCAAAGACCCGCGCCGCCCGGCGGGGGCCGCGCGGACGGAGGACGTTGTGCCGGCGGGCATCACGCGGCCAGAGGGCGTCACGCGGCGGCGGGCGTCACGCGGCGGACTGTGTCACGCCAGAGGGCGGAACAGGTCGCCGCTTTTTTTCAGGCGGCGGTAGCGCCCGGTCATCAGCGCCACCACCCCGGCGCGGGCGATGGCCACACAGACGCAGATCAGGCACAGGGCCCGGGCGTTGGCGCCAAGGCATGTATACAGCCAGACGCCCAGAAGGGGCAGCAGCGAATTGCTGAGGGTGATAAACAGGGTATAGATGCTGACGATCAGGGCGCGGTTTTTCACCGGCGTGACCTGCAGCAGCATCTGCACCGTGCACATGGAGATCATCCCCTGGGGGATGCTGCCGATCAGGCCCAGAAGGATAAAGTACGGCACCCGCGCCCCCATGGGCAGGAACAGCATGGTGGCCACCATCACCGGGCACAGAAACAGGCCCGCGCACGCGAAGACAAACACATAATGCTCGGATTTTTCGCGGCACAGGCGGGTGAAAAAGCCGATCGAGAGCATCTGACAGGTGGAGCACAGCGCCTGGAACAGGCTGAGCTGCGCTTCGTTCATGCCGGCATACTGGATTTCGGCGATGTACCACAGGCTCCAGTCGATGTGCCAGGCAAAATAGAACAGCAAAATGGCGGCAAAGAACGAGCGGAACGCCCGGTGGCCGGCCATGTGGCCCAGCGCCTGGCGGAAAACGGCCAGCCCCATTTTTTCGCCCCGGTCCTCCTCCCGCCGCAGCGGGCAGGGGATGCGCCGCAGCAGCAGGGCCTGCCCGATCATGCAGATCCCGGCCAGATAGTAGAACACCCGCAGCACCCACAGCTTCCCCGCGGTATCCGGCCGCAGGGCCATCAGGCTGCCGCACAGCAGGGGCACGAAAATGCCGATGAGGAACATGCACCGGTTGCGCACGGCGAACGCCTGATTGCGCAGGTCGAGGTGCACGGCGTCGGCAAAAAAGGTCTGCCACTGGGCGTTATACAGCGCGACGCCGCCGGTGGTCATGGCCAGAAAGAAGAAATAGGACGCCATGGGGTTTTTCCCCAGCGCGGGCACCGTGCCCAGGCCGAAGTAGGCACCCCCCATGATCAGAAGCAGCACCATGGGCACCGTGCGGCTGCAGCGGGTGCGGTTGGACAGGATCCCGCAGGGGATCATCAGCAGCACCGCCGCCAGATTGGGAATGGTGGTGACCAGGCCGATCTGGGTATCCGTGGCGCCGAGGTTGGTGGCGTACAGGTTGTTGCCGATGCTGTTGAGGGAGACGGCGTACTGGAGCAGCAGCCCCTCAAACCCGAACAGCAAAAGCAGACGGCTCTGGGGATCCGACAGGGTATTCTGAACGGCAGTGCGAAGGGAAAAAGAGCGGAACCGCTTCATGGGCATTCCTCCGGAAAAAGGTGGGTTTTGACAAGACGGCCGAACCGTGCTATGCTGAAAAAAACAGCGGAAAGGATGAACAGCGTATGTTTCTTGATGACTACTCGGCCTTTCTGGGGGACGGCAGCCGCAACGGGAAGGGGCAGGACCTGGGGGAATTTCTGCGGGGATATGACCCGCACCGGTACGATACCCCCAGCGTGACCACCGACATCATCGTCTTGCAGGTGGAAAAGGGCGCCGTGTCCTGCCGGGAAAACGGGCGGGTTTTGCTGATCCGCCGGGGCAACCACCCGTGCATCGGGGCCTGGGCCCTGCCGGGCGGGTTTGTGAACATGAAGGAAAACCTGAAGGACGGCGCCCTGCGGGAGCTGCAGGAGGAAACCGGGGTGTCCGGTATCCCGGTGGAGGCCGTAGGCGTGTGGGGCGACTGGAAGCGCGACCCCCGCACCCGGGTGATCACCGTGCCCCATCTGGCCATTCTGGAGGAGGAAACGGGCGTGCAGGCCGGGGATGACGCCGGAGACGCGCGGTGGTTTGCCCTCTCCTTTGAAAAGGGGAGGGAGGAGCTGTACCCCGACGGCTGGCTGCGGGAGACGTACGGCATCACGCTCAGCAGCGGGGACGTGACCCTGACCCCGGTGGTGGCCCGGCTGAGCCGCCCGGGGGACCTGCTGACCCAGGAGGAATTCCTGGTGGAGGACACCGGCTCGATGGCGGCGGACCACAGCGGCATTCTGCTGCAGGCGCTGCTGCACGCCGAAAAAGCCCTCTCGCGCCGCGCCCACAGGTGAACCAACAGCATTATAGCAAAAAAACGGAGAAAGGCAAGGGGGAAATGCGCCTTTCTCCGACTTTTTTTGCGGGAAATCCGGCCCCCGCCGGGGCGGGTGAATCTGTCTATTTTTGGACAAACGTATTGAAATATTCCGACAAACCCGCTATAATAGAAATAAGAAAAAACGGATATCCTTCTTTTTTGGAAAAGAAAGGGTATCCCTTTCCATTTCATTACAATCGTGGAGGAATTTAGTATGGACAGATTAAAGGGAAAAGTCGCCATCGTAACCGGTTCGACCAGCGGTATCGGCATTGGTATCGCCCGGCTGTATGCCGCCGAGGGCGCCAAGGTTGTGATCTGCGGGCGCAGAGAGCAGAAGGGCCAGGCCGTTGTTGACACCATCGTCAAAGAGGGCGGCGAGGCTTCGTATCATTTCATGGACATCACCCAGGTGGACAGCATTGAAAAGCTGATGGCCGACACCGCCGAGAAGTACGGCAAGATCGACATCCTGGTGAACAACGCGGCGAACGTGGGCCTGAAGGACGGGCGCGTGGACGAGCTGACCCTGGAGATGTGGGACAACATCTTCCAGAGCGACGTGCGCGGCACCTTCTATGCCACCAAGTGCGTGCTGCCCTATCTGCAGAAGAACGAGAACGGCGGCTCCATCATCAACATCGGCTCGATGGCTTCCTGCAGCGGCGACCTGAGCTCCACCGCGTATGCCTGCGCCAAGGC
>JBJEQH010000038.1:0-18653 GCA_051881655.1 Candidatus Heritagella sp.
CGTGATGCCGGCCTTGCCTGTGATGCACGCCTGCGGCGCGTGTGGGGAACGCATCCATCCCCTGTCACAGCGCAGCCGGGCATTCTTTCACACCCGGGGGATTTTTCCTGCAGCGCCCGTATGGCCGGGGCGGCGGGTATCCCGGTCAGGAGAAGGGGGCTCTCAAACCCGGCGATTCCGTGCCGCCGTTTTTCCGCAGAAAAAAAGCACAGTACCTTTCCGTTACTGTGCTTTGCTTCTTACGATTTTATTTTACGGGGATTTCAAGCAGCTGTGTTTTGATCGGATGGGGGTCCGCCATATTCTCTTTGCTGATTTTAAAGGAAACCTGAATGCTCTCTACGTCACCCAACTCGTTTCCGTCAATGTCTTTATCGCTTATGCTCATCTCTGCCACGTTGCGCGTATTTGGGAACACCCAGTAGCAGAAGTCGGCCCGTGACTTTTTTCCGTTTATATAAATCTCATATTCTTCCACCACACAGCCCTCCGATAATTCACCGGTGCTGTACAAATAGATGATCGGATTGCCGTCGTCCGAAAAGCCCTGGCAAACAATCTTTATGCCGTTTTCCTCATAGAGAAGCGTACCGCTCTCATCATAGGAGGAATCAAAGGAAGCGGCCGCAGAGGTCTCCAGCTTTACACGCTCTGTCTTTTTGCTGTTGTAATGGAACCGTATTTCAATATCGGCCACGATATCTCTGTACACGTCTTTCCGGTAAAATTTCACTTCCCCCTCCGTTGTACTGTTGGCCGGTACATCCACACTCATAACCGGCTCTGCCACAAAGCCGTTCACGGCGCAGCGCGACGCCATCATATACAAATCTTCGGCCGTTTTATTTTCGATCTGAAGATGCAGAATATAAAAGGTGTTGTCGGAAGTCAGGCTCTCTGCCGTAATTTTGATATCCTCGTTGTCCCACAGGACGGTTTCTTCCACGGTTGCGGCCGCCGCATCGGTTCCGGTACTCTCCTCCGTTCCGGTACTCTCCTCCGTTCCGGAACTCTCATGATCGGTATCCTCATCGGTCTGCGACTGGGATGAAGTGCCGCTTTCGATCGGTGTTTTTTCTGTCTCGCCGTACCCGCAGGATGCCAGAGAAACCAGCATCGAAAGCATAAGGGCTGCGCATAGAAACCGGATACATTTTCCCATTATATACACCTCTATGAAAGTATTTTTTGGTATTATAATGGTTTTTATTGAGTTTGTCAATGCGTAAAAGCCATCGCGGCCGTTCCCCCGGCATTGCCGCCCGCCCCGTTTCGGAGCGCTCTTGCCGCAGCGGAAAATGTACGGCCATTGCGGGCGGATAAACAAAGCCCGCTTCATCAAAAGGCCCCTCCCTGCGCGGGAGAGGCCCGTTTTGCATCAGGGGAGCGCGTCGGGGAAAAGGCGCTTGGCCCGCTCCCACTGGTGGAACCGGCGGATCAGCTCCCGGGTCATGTCGTCCGGGTGGAGAAAACCGTTTTCCCAGAAGGCGCGGTACAGGTCCCCCCGGGGGGAGAGAAGGCGGCTGCGGATATAGGGCCCCAGCCCGAAGCAGCACGGATCCAGCCGGCGGATCGGCCTGCGCACAAATTCCTCCAGCTTTTCCGGCCCCAAAAAGGTTTCCAGCGCCGGAAAGCAGGGAGATACGTCTGCCAGCATCAGCATAATGGCAACTCCTCCAGAAAATACTACTTTCTACTACTTTATGCTTTTTTAGGCGAAAAATCAATCTGTAAAGCGATTCTATCGTATAATTTTTTCGGGTGATGCTATGAAACCGCTGAAACAGAAAGTCAGTATTACGCTGGATGAGGAGATTATCCGGAAAACAAAACGGCTGGCCGAAGAAAATGACCGTTCTTTCTCCCAGTATGTCAATCTGGTGCTCCGGGAACATCTGGCCCATCTGGAGAAGAAAGGCCCCCGCTGAGCCCCGCGCCCTCCGGCGCCGGGGAAAAAGGAAATCGGAAATGGCAGAGAGGATGCTTCCTCCTGCCGTTTTTTCGTCGGGGAGGAAACGCCTTTGTTTTCCCCCGCCGCTGTGGTATACTGGAGAAAAGAAAGGGGAGAAGCCGTATGCAGGAGAGTGTCCGGGTGACCCATGCGTTCCCGCCGGTTTTCCGGGCGGACAGCCGGGTGCTGGTGCTGGGGACCATGCCGTCGCCCAAATCGAGGGAAAACGGTTTTTACTATTCCCATCCCCAAAACCGCTTTTGGCCGGTGATGGCCGCCCTGCTGGACGAGCCCCTTCCCCGCACGCCGGAGGAAAAGCGGGCGCTGGTCCTGAACCACCGCATCGCCCTGTGGGATGTGCTGCAGAGCTGTGAGATCCGCGGGGCGGGGGACGCCAGCATCCGAAAGCCCGTAGCAAACCCCATCGGCCGGCTGCTGGAGCAGACCAAGATTTGCGCCGTGTTTGCCACCGGGCAGAAGGCGGCGGCCCTGTATACCCGGTACTGCTTCCCCCGCACCCATCTGCCGGTGCACGCCCTGCCCTCCACCAGCCCGGCCAACTGCCGGGTGGGTATGGACGCGCTGCTGGAGAGCTACCGGGGGATTCTGCCGTTTCTGAGAGGGGAAGAAGAGGATGAATGAAATTCTGCTGACCAAAAGCCGCGCCTGGGCGGTGCAGACCCTGCAGGTTTGCCGCCGGGCGCCGGAATATAAAACCGAGCCGGTGCTGCTGCAGCTGATCCGCGGCGCCACCGGGGTGGGCGCCATTCTGCACGAAGCCGCGTTCGGGGTTCCCCTGCGGGAACAGATGGAGAAGCTGTCCTCTGCCGTGCGCATGACCTCGGGGGCGCTGTACTGGCTGGATCTGTCCTTTGCCGCCGATCTGATCCCGCCGGAAGAGTACGAGTCCCTGAAGGCCGGGGGCGAGGAGCTGCGGCTGCTTTTCGGCGGTGAAATGCGCCGGATGGCACAGCGGCTGAGCGAAACGGGCGCCCCGTAGCAAAAACGGCCGTTTTTTGGCGGAAAACGGCGATTTTTTTCTTGACAGCGCAGGCATGCCATGGTAGAGTAAGAGGCAGAAAGCAGAGGTGCGAAACGGGATGAGTCCCTTTTTCCACACACCGGCGGCCGCCGGGGGAAAAGGAAAAGGCCCTTTCGCCGAAGAGGAGAACCGCCGGCCGGCGCTTTCCTCTGGATGCCGCACAGAAGATGGCGGTGTCTGTCGCATGCAATGCGGAGCGCTGTTTTGTAAAAGACAGAAGTTTTGAAAGAGCATGGACTGTTTTTGAAGTCCATGCTTTTTTCTTTTTCCGCAAAAAGAAACGGAGGGGTTTTCTTGAGTAAGACAAAGAGGATTATCATGGCGGTGTGCCTGGTGATCGGCGTGGCGGTGCTGATTCTGTTCACGGTGCAGAATCCCGGTACGGTCGGGGAAGAGTATATGCCCGGCGTGTATGCAACGGCGTGGTCGCTGCTGCCGCCGGTGGTGGCCATTGCCCTGGCCCTGATCACCAAAGAGGCGTATTCCTCCCTGTTCATCGGCATCCTGACCGGCGCGCTGCTGTACAGCAACGGCAACCTGGAGCTGATGATGAACACCATGTTCTTCCACGGGGACGGCGGCATGGTCACCAAGCTGGCCGACAGCTGGAACGTGGGCATTCTGGTGTTCCTGGTGGTGCTGGGGATTCTGGTGGCGCTGATGAACCGCGTGGGCGGCTCGGCGGCGTTCGGCCAGTGGGCCAGTGAGCACATCAAAACCCGCGTGGGCGCCCAGCTGGCGACCATGGTTCTGGGTGTGCTGATTTTTGTGGACGACTATTTCAACTGCCTGACCGTGGGCAGCGTGATGCGCCCGGTCACCGACCGGCACAAGGTCTCCCGCGCCAAGCTGGCGTATCTGATCGACGCAACGGCGGCGCCGGTCTGCATCATCGCCCCCATCAGCTCGTGGGCGGCGGCGGTCACCTCTTCGGTGCCGGAGGACAGCACGATCAACGGTTTTGCCATGTTCCTCAGCACCATTCCCTATAACTACTACGCCATTCTCACGCTGATCATGATTATCTTCCTGTGCGTGACCAAAATGGACTACGGCCCCATGCGCACCCATGAGAAAAACGCCCTGGCGGGCGACCTGTTCACCACGGCGGCCCGCCCCTACGGCGAAGCGGACGAGGAAATCGTCTCGCCCAAGGGTAAGGTCATCGACCTGGTGTTCCCGGTCATCATCCTGATCGCCAGCTGCGTGTTCGGCATGGTGTACACCGGCGGCTTCTTCTCGGGCACCGATTTTATCACGGCCTTCTCCGGGTGCGACGCCTCCATGGGCCTGGTCATCGGCTCGTTCATCACCCTGATTGTCACGTTCTTCTACTACATGCTGCGCGGCGTGATGAAGTTCCAGGATTTTGCCGCCTGCATCCCCGAGGGCTTTAAGGCCATGGTCGCCCCGATCCTGATCCTCACCCTGGCCTGGACGCTGTCCGGTATGACCGGCCTGCTGGGCGCCAAGTTCTTTGTGGCCGACCTGGTGGCCGGCGCCACCACCAGCCTTGCCCTGCCGGCCGAGCTGATGTACGCGATCATCCTGGTCATCATCTTCGCGGTAGCATCCTTCCTGGCCTTTGCCACCGGTACCTCGTGGGGGACGTTCGGCATCCTGATCCCCATTGTGTGCAACCTGTTTGCCACCCCGGATACCCAGCAGATGCTGGTGATCGCCATTGCGGCCTGCCTGGCCGGTTCGGTGTGCGGCGACCACTGCTCGCCCATCAGCGATACGACCATCATGGCCTCGGCCGGCGCCCACAGTGACCATGTGAACCATGTGTCCACCCAGCTGCCCTATGCCCTGACCGTGGCGGGCGTGTGCCTGGTCTCGTACTTTATCGCGGCGCTGGTGCAGAATGTGTGGATCAGCCTGGTCATCGCGGTGGTTCTGATGATCGCCACCCTGGTGGTCATCCGCACCCTGAACCTGCGCAGGGAAAAGGCCAACTGAAAAAAGGCCCTGAAAAGGCCCTGAAAATCCAAACAGACCGATGAGAAATCCCCCCTGCCCGCTTTTTCCGGCGGACAGGGGGGTTCGCACTTAAAAAGCACCGGCACAAGGCCCCCTGACCGGAAATGGCCGGATGGGAAATTGAAACTTTCCGGTTTTTGTGATAAAATAAAGCCATACCAATGATTGGAACCGAGGGGAGGAGACAGCCATGCTGGAGAATAAACTGGGACTGACAAATTCGGCCGACCTTGCCCGCGAAGAAGAGCGCATGAGCAAGAAAAGGGCGGTGGAGCTCTTTGAAAAGGGCATTTTGGAGGATCTCCCCGCCGGGAAATTCTCGACCCTGCAGGCGATCCATGCGTTCCTGTTCGGGAATCTGTATGCGTTTGCCGGGAAAATCCGCACGGTGAATCTTGCCAAGGGCCAGTTCCGCTTTGCCCCGGTGATGTATCTGCAGGCGGCTCTCGGGAATATCGACAGCATGCCCCAGTCGAACTTTGATGAGATCGTGGAGAAGTATGTGGAAATGAATATTGCCCATCCGTTCCGGGAGGGCAATGGCAGAAGCACCCGGATCTGGCTGGACCATATCCTGAAAACCGAGATCGGCAGGGTGGTGGATTGGAGCCGGGTGGATAAAGAAGATTATCGGCTCGCCATGGAGCGCAGCCCCATCCGGGATATCGAAATCAAGCACATCCTGCGGGCGGCCCTGACCGATGAAACGGACAGCCGCGAGGTTTATATGAAAGGCATTGACCACAGCTACTATTACGAGGGATATCAGACCTTTCGGGCGGAAGAACTGTAAAAGGGTGCTTCTTCCCGCCGCGCCGCCCCGAAACAGACCGATGAAAAATCCCCCCTGCCCGCTTTTTCCGGCGGACAGGGGGGTCTCTTGCTATTTGGGGGGATTACAGCCGCCCCTGCATAAAGGCCAAAATCATCTCGTTGGTCAGGCTGAAATCCTCGTTTTCCCGCACAATCTCCCCCCGGGGCACCCACCCGGCGGCGGACAGCTCGTCCTCCTGCAGGGTGATGGTGCCGTCCCCGTCCAGCTCGGCGGTAAAGCCCAGCAGCAGGGTGTCGCTGTAGCCCCAGGGCTGCGAGCGGTAATAGCGCAGGTTTTTCACGCGCACCCCGGTCTCCTCCCAGATTTCCCGGCGGGCGGCGTCCTCGGGGGTTTCGCCCGCCTCCATGTACCCGGCCAGCAGCACCCCGTCCTCCCCCAGGGGGCGGGTGCTCTCCTTCCCGCGGTAGCGGCTCATCAGCAGCCGGTCCCCGTCGGTGACGGCCAGAATCAGGGCCGGGGCGATTTGGGGATAGACCGTCCGCCCGCAGCGGGGGCAGACGATCATGCGCTCGGTTTCGCTGTGGGAGGTGGGGTGCCCGCAGGCGGAGCAGAAGAGATGTTCCCGGTACCAGCGGATCAGCTGCCAGGCGGTCACCCCGGCAAAGCGCAGGGGCTTTGCCATCTCCGTCCCCCGCCGGAAAAAGGAGGCCGGGGCGTGGAAAAACGGGTCCCCCCGGGGGGCCTCCGCCTTTGGCGCGAAGAAAAAGGCGCGCCCGTCGATGGAAAAGAGGTAGCGGGCCATGGGGCGGCCCTCCCACTCCCGGACAAGGGGGAAGCGCACTCCCCCGGGGGCGCGGCACAGGCAGAACCGGTCCTCTTCGCACATAAGGAGGTAATCCTCCGCCTGCGGGGTGCGGTCCGGGCGGTAGGTGATGTCAAACCGGTGCGGGGCAATCTCCTGAATCATGAAAAGCCTCCTCTGTTTTTTTTGCGGGGAAGGGAACCCCGGGCCTGATTCTCCCGGGGATTCAGTCCCCGGGATCAGGATTCTTCGGAACCTCCGGATTCCTGGGGGGCGGATTCGCCGGCGTAGCGGGCGAACCAGTCGGTGATCTCCCGCAGGCGGCGGATGCGGTGGGCCGGCATACCGGAGCGGGACAGCTCGTGGTTTTCGCCGTGGAACAGAATCATGCGGGTGGGCACGCCGTGCTGCAGCAGGGCGTTGACCATCTGCAGGCCCTCGGCCATCCAGCAGCGGTAGTCCTCATCCGAGTGGAGGAACAGGGTGGGGGTGGTGCAGGCGTCCATGTACTTCACCGGCGAGAAGCCCCACAGCCGCTCGGGGTCGTCCCAGGGGTTGCAGCCCATCTGGTCCACGTTGAAGTACCAGCCGATATCGGTGGTCAGGCTCTTGCTGAACCAGTTGGCGATGCCGCGCTGGCTGGCGGCCGCGGCAAACCGGGAGGTGTGGCCGATGATCCAGTTGGTCATAAAGCCGCCGTACGAGCCGCCGGTGACGCACACGCGCTTTTCGTCGATGGCGGGGAAGGACCGGAGGACGTGGTCGGTGAACTCCATCAGGTCGCTGTAATCAATGGTGCCGTAGCGGCCGCGGATATCGGCAAAATCGCCGCCCTTTCCGGCGCCGCCCCGGGGATTGCAGAAGAACACAAAGTACCCCTGCCCGGCCCAGTACTGCATCTCGTGGAAGAACAGCGTGCTGAAGGTGCCCTTGGGCCCGCCGTGGATATCGAGGATGGCGGGGTAGCGCTTTTGGGGGTCGCAGTCCATGGGGGCGAGCACCCAGCCGTCGATTTCCACGCCGTCCCGGTCGGTAAAGCCCATGTACCGGGGCTCGGCCACATAGCGGTCCGCGGCAAACCCGTCGTTAAAATGGGAGAGGACGGTCTCGTTCCGGTTTTCGTCCACGGTGTACAGCTCCTGCAGGTGCAGCCCCCGCATTCCCACAAAGTAGAGCGTATCGCCCGCAAGGTCAAAGCACTCCACGCTGCCGCCGTCCCCGGTGACGGGCACATAGGTGTTCTCTTCGGTCAGGGTGTAGACGTAGGAGTAAATCCCCCGGGTGACGATGTAGAACACGCGGTCGTCCCGGATGCGGATGATGGTGCCCCCGCCCATGCGGCAGTCGGACCCCACAAAGTTGTAGGCGTCCAGGTCGGGGGTGACAAGCGTTGTCACCGTGCGGTCCGGCGCAATCCAGTAGGTGGACAGGTTTTCGTTGATGCCGTACGTCTTTTTGTCGGTGCCGAGGAACAGCACGCCCCCCTTGTACCAGCCGATGCCCGCGGCATCGTACTGCCCGTCCTCCAGCCAGCGGGTGTGTTCGCCGGTTTTCAGGTCGATCTCCTCAATGGTGGAGAAGTGGCGGTTGACGGCGGAGAACGTCTCGGCCGAATAGAGGACGCGGTCGCCCTCCAGATGGAATTCCAGCACATCGGAGAGCGCCGGGGTCAGGAACGTGAGCGCCCCGTCCCGGTACAGCGCCAGGCGGGTGCGCTTTTTGTTGGTCCAGCCCGCCCCGTTCTGCCAGTAGGGCAGCTCGTCGATAATCTGATAATCCTTTTCCGCCTGTATGGCCGAGAGGGCCTGCTCCCGCTCTTCCCCGGTGAGGCCGGTGAGATCGGGGCGCCGGTTGTCAAAATCCACGGACAGCAGATAGCCGCCGGCCGCGGGCCGGATGGAGAGAACCGTGTACGGCACGCGGAACAGCTCGGTTTTTTCGCCGGTGTGCAGGTCATAGCGCATCACGGGGGTGATCTCCTCGCCCTTTTCCCGCAGGGCGGCAATTTCTTCGTCCTTTTCCCCGGGGAAGAGCAGGGCGGTCTCCCCGTCCCAGCAGGCGGTTTTGCAGGAGCCGGTGTCCTTCAGCTCCCGCAGCGAGCCGTCGGCGGGGGTGTACAGCCACAGGGTATGGGTGTAGCCGCGCCGGTCCTCCTGCGCCGCCGAGACGGTGAGCAGGGCGCGCTCCCCGCTGGGGGAGAAGCACAGGTGGTGGACAAAACGGGCCGAACAGAATTCATCAATACGAATGGGTTTCAAGACGGTCATCCTTTCTTTTGGGGGGCATTGCCCGCGGCCGGCCGCGGACGGGCCCTTTTCCCGGTCTTATTATAGGAGCAAGTTGGGCTTTTGGCAAGGGCCGCCCCTTGCACGGCGGGGCGGTTTTTGGTATAATCGGGACGGACCCGCCCGAACGGCGGCACAAAGGAGAATCCGTATGAGAATGCGCAAAAAGGAATGGGCCCGCCCGGAATTGGCGGCGTGCCCGTATTATGTGAAGGAACCTTCGGCCATGCGGGGGCAGTGGCGCTCCTTTTTCAAAAAGGACCAGCCCATTTTCCTCGATCTGGGGTGCGGGAAGTGCGAATTTCTGCGCAAGGTGGCCCACCGGCACCCGGAGGTGAATTTTATCGGCATCGACCAGAGCGACGACGTGCTGGGCGTGGGGCGCCGGCTGATCGAGGAGACCTACGGGCAGGCGCCGGTGGACAACATCGCGCTGTTTGCCGGGAATATCGAGGAGCTCACCCGCTTTTTTGACCCCGAAAAGGAGAAGTGCGCCCGGATCTACATCAATTTCTGCAACCCGTGGCCCAAGGCGCGGCACCACAAGCGCCGCCTGACCCACACGCAGCAGTTGGAGAAATACCGGGCTCTGCTGGAAGAAAACGGGGAGATCTGGTTTAAAACCGACAACGACGACCTGTTTCTGGCGACGCTGCGGTATATGAAGGACGCGGGCTTTGCGGTGTACAGGAGCACCCGCGACCTGCACGGGGAGAACGACCCGGAGAACGCCTGGTCGGAGCACGAGATCCTGTTTTCCCGGCAGGGCATCCCCATCAAGGCGCTGAAGGCCCGCATGGAAGAGCGGCCCCAAAAGGAACCGGCGGGCTCCCCGGCGGAGGCTTCCCCGGCGGAGGAGACTTCCCCCGCGGAGAGGGAAGAAGAGGAATAAGCAAAAGAAAAAGCGGACGCAGATTTTTCTGCGTCCGCTGTGCTTTTTTGGGGGGGCGGTTTTCGGGGAAGAACCCACGGAAAACCGGGAAAGCCCCCTGAAATCAGGGGGCGGCGTTCTCTTTCTCCGCGAAGCTGAGGAGCAGATCCACCATGCGGCCGTAGCTTTTCACGCCGTCCGACTGCTGGTTGAGCTTTAAATACCCGTCGTTTACGTTCTGGGCCACCGTGGCGGCCGGGGTATCGTACTGCTTCCAGAAGGCGCTGCGGGCCTGCAGATCCCGGCGCACCCCGTCGTCCAGCAGGGAATTGACGGCCTGATAGGCTTCGTTGTCGGCGCTGTACAGGGCGTTGCGCGCATGGAGCAGGGCGAGCAGCGCGCCCGAATACTGAAATTCCGGGTCATCGCTGTAGCGGCAGGCGAGATAGGCGACAAAATTTGCCTCCTCCTCCTGCATATACCCGCGCAGATGGGTCAGCTCGTGGCACATGACGGCGGCCTCCTCGTCCGGGCGCACGGCGGTGTTCACGTTGGCTTCCAAAGTAAGGGGCATATAGATCCCGGTGATGTTCAGATAGCACATCCCCTCGCTCCACCACACGAGCTTGGGGGCGATGTCCGCGCTCCACAGCGTGGGGTAGGTTTCCTCCAGCTTATTAAAGGAGCGGGCGGCCTCCTGCCGGCGCTCCTCCCCGTCGGCAAAATGGGTGGCCATGGTGCCGTCCTCCTGCTCCGGCAGCTTTTCGCGCAGGCGGTTGGCGTCCTCGGTCAGGGAGACGCACAGGTCATACAGCTCCCCGGTGCTGCGCGCCCGCACCGTGAGCCCGCTCTCCTCGGCAAAGGAGGTGCGGGTGTAATTGACGCCGCAGAAGGCGGCATACAGAAAGAACAGGACGCCCAAAAGGAGAAAGGGGGTGTAGATCCCCCGGAGGAACCGGGAGAGGCGCCGCCCCGGGTACCGGATGAGGCGCACGGTGCCGTAAATAAGGAAGAACAAAAGAAGCGCCGTGAGCAGATACAGGCCGATTTCGCACAGGGAGAACGGAACCCACGAGAGAATGGGCGCGACGGCGGACACGACGGCCCGGTAGGGGCCCATCGCCCACCAGGAGCCAAAGCCGGGCACCTGATACGCGAGCAGGAGCAACAGCGCCCCCAGCAGCCAGAACAGCAGAAGAAAATGACGTTTGCAGTGCAGAAAAGAACGGTCCATGGGATCTCCTTCCTTTTATAAGACGGGTGCGGATAACGGGCCGGAAAAAGCCCAAACTTGACCAAACGGGAATTTTCTTATATCATAAGGCAAACGGAGAAAAAATGCAAACGCAAAAGGGGGGCGGCGGCGTGACCGGACGGAACACAAAGCGGAATATGCTGATCGGGCTGGCGGCCTTCCTGCCGGTTTTCCTGCTGCTCTATTGGCGGCTGCCCTACGGCTTTGGCTGGAACGACGAGGTGACTCCCCTGGCGGTGGCCTGGCGCTTTTTGCTGGGGGACCGGCCGCTGCTGGACAGCTGGGACCCGCACCAGAGCTTTGCCATCCTGCTCATGGAGCCGCTGCGCCTGTACCGGGAGGCGGTGGGGTCTCTCGATGGGGTGCTGCTTATTTTCCGGGGGCTGTTCCTCGTTTTCTCGCTCATTCTCGCCCTGTGGTGCGGGTACTGCCTGTACGCCTTCTCCCACAACCTCGCCCCGGCGCTTCTCTCGGCGCTGCTGATCTGGATCATGGTGCCCTCGGCCCTGGGAACCATGACGGCCCAGAGCACGGCGCTGCTGCTGATGACGGCGGCGGGGTGCAGCATTTTGCCCCTGTACCGCCCCATGCCCGGGCGGCGCACGGTGACGTTTGCCCTGCTGGGCGGGCTGCTGGGCGGCGGGGCGGTGGTGTGCTACCCGCTGTTCCTTCTGGCGGTGCCCTGCTTTTTCGTGATGATCTTCTTCTGCATCCCCCACCGGAAAAACCACCGCCGGCTGAAAGCGCTGCTTCCCTTTGCGGCGGGGGCGGCGCTGTTCCCCGTCCTCTTTTTGGTGCGGCTGACCGGGTGGATCGGCCTGCCGGGGGTGACGGAAAACCTCGAGTGGCTGTTCACCACGCGCAGCACCCCCGTGTCCGGCTGGGGGCAGGCGGCGTACCAGTTCCTGCAGACGTATGTGAAGGCCGACCCCTTCTACCTGCTGCCGCTGTCGCTGTTCCTGCTGTGGGCGCTGTTCCGGTATCTGCCCATCCCCCTGCAGTTCCGGCCGGTGAAGTGGTTTAACCGGATCATCAAGATCACCCTGCCGGTGTGCGTGTTCGGCAGCCTGGTGATTACGCTGATAACCGGCGACGGGGATCTGACCGACCCCATGAAGCTGAACCGCATGATGCTGTGCGTGGGGTTCTGGCCGCTGCTGCTGTTCCTGCGCCACCGGCGGCAAAAGCAGTTCGGCGCCATGTTCTGGTGCCTGTACATGCCGGCCCAGTGCATGGCGCTGGCGTGCTGGTGGTGCGACCGCGAGGGCGGCTTCCCGGCGGCGGCCATGCTGCTGCCGGCCGTGGTGTGCCTGGTGATGATGTGCTGGCGGCTGTATATGATGCACGGGAAAAAGGACAAAAAGCTGACGGCGCGCCGGACCTACCGCTTCGGCCTGATGGGGCTGAGCGCGTGCCTGCTTTTGGCGGTGCTGGGCGGGCGCGTGCTGGCAAACCCGGGGGACGAGGCCACCCCCCTGCTGCACACCGCGCTGCTGCGCGGCCCGGCCGCCGGGCTGATTACCACGCAGGAGCAGGCCGATGATTACGGCGACGTGCTGGACGAGCTGGACCGGTACCGGCAGCAGACGGAGGACGAAGAGTACCTGCTGCTGGCGGGAAAACTGCCGGTGGGGTATCTGTACGCCGAAAAGCGGCCCGCGTCGCCCTATGTAAAGAGCGTCGCGCTGGACAGTGCCAGCCTGTCCGTGTACCTGTGGGGCCACCGGGAGCGCCTGCCGCACCACATTCTGCAGCCGCGCAGCGGCTACGGCCGCGGCAACGAGAAGAGCGCGCCCGACCTGCAGCAGGCGCGGTGGCTGATGGACGCGGACGTGCAGCTGACCACCACACGCTGCGCCTATTGGTACGAGGCAAAGCAGGGGAACGGCCTGCTGACCGGCTATTTTACCGGCGCGGGCGCCGAGGGATAGAAGAGGGCCGGGGGGAATTTTTCCCGGCCCTCTTTTTTGAAAAAGGGCTTGACCTGGAGCGAACTCCAGGTGGTATGCTGAAGACACCCTACATTTTTGAAAAACGGGAGGAGAGACCATGGAGATTCGGGTTTTGGGGCGCACCGGCATCCGGGTGAGTGCGGTGGCCATGGGCTGTGAGGGCTTTGAGGGGAAGAGCGGGGAGGAATGCGGCGCCATGGTGCGCACCGCGATGGCGTGCGGCATCCGCTTTTTTGATATGTACACCCCCAACCCCACCACGCGGGCGAATATGGGCAGGGCCCTGGCGGAATACGGCCGGGAGCAGTTTGTGATCCAGGGGCACCTGTGCACCGACTGGCGGGACGGGCAGTACACCCGCACCCGGGAGATCGGGGCGGTGCGGCGCTCGTTTGAAGGGCTGCTTTCGGATATGCAGCTCTCCTTTGTGGAGATCGGGATGATCCACTACTGCGACGAAACGCGGGAGCTGGAGGAGATTCTGGCGGGCGACATCCTCCGCTATGCCAAAGAGCTGAAGGAACAGGGGAAAATCCGCTGCATCGGCCTGTCCACCCACAACCCGGACGTGGTGCTGCGGGCCGTGAAGAGCGGGGAGATCGACGTCATCATGATGAGCGTGAACCCCGCCTATGACATGCTGCCGCCCAGCGAGGACGTGGACATCCTGTTCGCCGGGGAGACGTACGACCGGGTGTACGCCGGGATTGACCCCAAGCGGGAGGAGATGTACCGGCAGTGCGAGACCGCCGGGGTGGCGCTGACGGTGATGAAGCCCTTTGCCGGCGGGCTGCTGCTGGACGGGGCGCAGTCGCCCTTCGGAAAAGCGCTGACGCCGGCGCAGTGCATCCGCTACTGCCTGGACCGGCCGGCGGTGGCGGCGGTGATGGGCGGCATGAAAAACGAGGAGGAGATCCGCGCGGCGGCGGTCTGTGAGGCGGATGCGGCGGCGCTGGATTACAGCGCGGTGCTGGCGGGCGCGCCCCGGGCCGCCTTTGACGGGCACTGCATGTACTGCGGCCACTGCGCCCCCTGCGCGGTGAAGATTGAGATTGCCAAAGTGAACCGGTACCTGGATCTGGGGACGATTCAGGGCCGGGTGCCGGAGACGGTGCAGGACCACTACGACCGGCTGTCCCACCACGCGGGGGAGTGCATCGGCTGCGGCGCGTGCGTGCGCCGGTGCCCGTTCGGGGTGGACATTCCCGCCCGGATGCGGCAGGCGGCCCGGCTGTTCGGAAAGTGAGGAATTTGGATGACGATTCAGCAGGTGAGCCAGAAATACGGCCTGACCGAGGACACCCTGCGGTATTACGAGCGGGTGGGCATGATCCCGCCGGTGCCCCGCACCGGGGGCGGGCGGCGGGAGTACGGCGAGAGCGACTGCCAGTGGGTGGAGCTGGCCAAATGTATGCGCGCCGCCGGGCTGCCCGTTCAGAAAATTGTGGAGTACGCCCAGTTGTGCCGGGAGGGGGACCACACCTTCCCCCAGCGCCTGGCGCTATTAAAAGACCAGCGGGAGCAGCTGCTCGACACGCGGCGGCAGCTGGACGAGACGCTCAAAAAATTGGAGTACAAAATCGGGCGGTACGAGGAAGCGGTGCAGACCGGGGCCCTTTCGTGGGACTGAATCGCTTTTTCACGCCGGGAGAGGGGCGAATGGATGGAAATTCGGGTACTGCGGTACTTTTTGGCGGCCGCGCAGGAGGAGAATATCACCCGGGCGGCGGAAAAGCTGCACCTGACCCAGCCCACGCTCAGCCGCCAGCTGTCCGACCTGGAGGAGGAGCTGGGGCAGGTGCTGTTCCTGCGGGGAAAGCGGAAGATCACCCTGACCGAGGCGGGGCGGCTGCTGCAGCGCCGCGCCGGGGAGATCCTCGAGCTGTGCGAAAAAACGGAGCGGGAGATCCGCGCCGTGGGGGACGAGGTGCGGGGCACCATCACCATCGGCAGCGGGGAATCCATGGCGGCCCGGCGGCTGATCCGCTGGATCCGCGCGTTCTCCGAAAAATACCCCGGGGTGACCTTTGACCTGCACACCGGCAACGCCGACCGGATCCGGGAGAGGCTGGATCACGGGCTGCTGGATCTGGCGCTGCTGCTGTCCCCGGGGGACCTGAAATCCTACGGGTTTCTGCCCCTGAAGGAGCGGGAATACTGGGGCGTGCTGACGCCGGAGGATTCCCCCCTGGCCCAAAAGACGAGCGTAACCCCGCAGGATCTGAGGGGGGTGCCGCTGATCACGGCCAGCCGGCCGGCGATGCAGAAGCAGATGGAAGCGTGGTTCGGCGATGAGCCCCTCCCGCCGGTGGCGGCCCGGCACGACCTGATCGCCAATGCGGCCCTGATGGCCCGGGAGGGCATGGGCACGGTGCTGACCATCGAGGGCGCCGCCGAGCCCTACGCCACGGGGGCGCTGTGCTTCCGCCGGCTCTCGCCGGAACTGGTCAGTACCTCGTTTTTGGTGTGGAAGCCCCATCAGCCCATGGGAAAGGCGTGCGCGTGCTTTTTGCAGTTTGTGAAAAACGCGGCCGGGGGCTGAAAAAACAAAAAAAGAAAAATTCCAAAACGGTTTTCTTCTGCGGAAAAAGCGCAGGGGAAAGCCGTTTTTTTGCGCTTCTGTCCCAAAAAGCGGACAGAAAACCCGAAAAAAAGGTGGCGGAAACGAAAAAAATCCCATAGTCTCAAAAACCAGGAGGTGAGGAACACGGGAAAGACGGCAGAGCAGGCGTTCTCCGGGTGGGAGAGCGTGCGGGACGAGTATCTCGCCGGGGGAACGAGCCTGCGCAAACTTTCGGAAAAATGGGGGCTCCCCTATGAGGCGGTGCGGCAGCGCAGCCGGCAGGAGAAGTGGAGCGCCTGCCGTGGGGGCGCGGCCCCCGCCTCGCCCGTGCACAGAGAGGAGAGCCGGCGGGAAAACCTGCTGTGCGCCGCGGACAACGCCGTGCGGCGGATTGACCGGATGCTGCGGGAGGAGGAGCTGAGCGTGGAGGACATCAAAAAGCTGACCGGGGCGCTGGAGGACATCCGGCGCACCCAGATGATCCGCCTGCGGCTGGATGAGGAGGAACAGCAGGCGCGGATTGATTCTTTCCGGGCCAAAAACCTGACGGAGCGGGACGAACCGGCCGGGGGCGTGATTATCCTGGCCGAGGCCGATCAGGGAGAAGAGTGAACGGGGGAAGACGGATGCGGGAATATTGGAAGCCCCAGCCCCGGCAGCGGGCCTGTATGCAGCGCCGGGAGTACGAGGTGCTGTACGGCGGCGCGGCGGGCGGCGGGAAGAGCGATTATCTGCTGATGGAGGCGCTGCGGCAGGTGGGAATTCCCCACTACCGGGCGCTGATCCTGCGCAAAACCGGGCCGCAGCTGCGGGAGCTGATCGACCGCAGCCGGGCGCTGTACCCGGCGGCGTTCCCCGGGGCGCGGTACCGGGTGACCGAAGCGGAGTGGGAGTTTCCTGGCGGGGCGAAAATCGAATTTGGCACCATGCAGCACCCGGAGGACCGGATCCGCTATCAGGGGCGCCGGTTCGATTTCATCGGCTTTGACGAGCTGACCCATTTCACCTTTTCGGAATACGCCTACCTGTTCTCCCGCAACCGGCCCAGCGGCCCGGGTACCCGGTGCTACATCCGCGCCACCGCCAACCCCGGCGGCGTGGGCCACGGGTGGGTGAAGGAGCGGTTTATCGACCCGGCGCCGCCCATGACCCCCATCCCGTTTTCCGCCCGGGTGCAGGCCCCCGACGGCCGGATGATCGAGATCGTGCGCCACCGGTGCTTTGTGCCCAGCACCGTATTCGACAACGCCATTCTGCTGCGCAACGACCCCCAGTATCTGGCCTCGCTGTCCATGCTGCCCCGGGCCGAGCGGGAGGCGCTGCTGTACGGCCGGTGGGACAGCTTTTCCGGGCAGGTGTTCACCGAATGGCGGGACGACCCCGCCCATTACCGGGACCGGCTGTTCACCCATGTGGTCGAGCCCTTCCCCATCCCCGGGGACTGGCTGATCTACCGGGGGTTCGATTTCGGGTACACCCGGCCGTTTTCCGTGGGGTGGTTCGCGGCGGACCGGAGGGGCAAGCTGTACCAAATCCGGGAGTATTACGGCTGCACCGGCATCCCCAACGAGGGGGTGAAGCTGCCGCCCGACACCATCGCCCGGAATATCCGGCAGAGGGAGCAGGAGGATCCGGTGCTGCGGGGGCGGGACATCATCGGCGTGGCGGACCCCAGCATTTTCGACGAATCCCGGGGCGAGAGCATCGCCGCCATGATGGAGAAAGCGCCGCACTTTGTCCTGTGGGGGCCGGGGGACAACACGCGGCTGGCCGGAAAAATGCAGGTGCACTACCGATTGCGCTTTGATGACACGGGCGAATGTATGCTGCAGGTGTTCACCGCCTGCCCCCATACCATCCGCACGCTGCCGGCGCTGACCTACGACACGGCCCGGCCGGAGGACGTGAACACGAAAGGCGAAGACCACATCTACGACATGGTGCGGTATGTGTGCATGGAAAACCCCATCACGCCGCCCGTTTCTCCGCCCGCCGCCGGGAAGCGGGAGAGCGGCCCGCTGGATACGGGGGAAAAGGAGCAGGAAGAGGAATACCGGTTTTACCGGCTGTGAGAAAGGAGACACCGTGACGGAGAGAAAAAGGCAGGACGAGACGAGGGAGGACCTTCCCATTGGAAAACAGGAGCTGCGCCATGCGCGGAAAAAGCTGGAGGAGTACCGCCGCGGCAAACAGGTGCTGGAAAAACGGGTGACCGAGAACGACCGGTGGTGGCGGATGCGCCACTGGGAGGTGACCGGCGCCGGGCAGGAGGGCGACCCCCGCCCCCGCAGCGCCTGGCTGTTCAACTCGCTGTCCAACAAGCACGCCGACGCCATGGATCAGTTCCCCAACCCGGTGGTGCTGCCGCGGGAGGAGAGCGACCGGGAGACGGCGGATCAGCTGTCGCGCATTCTGCCGGTGCTGCTGGAGCGCACCGGCTTTGAGGATGTGTACAGCGACGCCTGGTGGCACAAGCTGAAAAACGGCACGGCGGTGTACGGCGTGTTCTGGGATCCGGGCGCCGGGAACGGCGGGGGCGAGGCCGTGGTAAAGGAAATCGACCTGCTGCGGATTTTCTGGGAGCCCGGCATCCGGGATATCCAGCAGAGCGAGCAGATTTTTACCGTGGAGATGTGGAACCCGGAGGCGCTTTATGACCAGTACCCCCAGGCGCGGGGCGAGGTGCACCGGGACGGCCTGCCCCTGTCCCGGTATGTGCGGGAGGAGAGCTTTTCCGATCACGACCGCATCCTGGTGATCGACTGGTACTACAAAAAGACCGTGGAGACCGGGGACGGCGGGCGGAAAACCGTGCTGCATTACTGCAAATTCGCCGGGGAGACGGTGCTGTTCAGCAGTGAGAACAGCGGCCTTGCCTGCTGGTACGAGCACGGGCAGTACCCCTTTGTGTTCGACCGGCTGTTCCAGATGGAGGAGAGCCCCGCCGGGTTCGGGTACATCGACGTGATGAAGAGCGCCCAGCTGTCCATCGACAAGCTGAACCAGATCCTGCTGCGCCAGGCGCTGCAGTACAGCAAAAAGCGCTTTTTCATCCGGGCGGGCAGCACCGTCAACGAGGAGGAGTTCGCCGACTGGGACCGGGATTTTGTCCATGTGGCCGGCACCCTGGGGGAGGAGAACCTGCGGCAGATCGAGGTTTCGCCCCTTGACAAT
>JBJEQH010000039.1:0-4223 GCA_051881655.1 Candidatus Heritagella sp.
CCGTTCCTGTGCCGCTTTCCACGCAGCCTGAGCGGCTCCGGACGCGGCCGCCTGAAGAGAGGCCTCTTTTTCCGTCTCCTCCCGCCGGATTTTGGCTTCTTCCCACTCCTCCCGGGTGGGGGCGCCCTGGGGCTTTTCCGCCAAATGGGGATGCTGCCGGGAACCGCACACCGGGCACGGCTGGTTTTCCTTCAGCATATCCGCCAGAAAACCCGCCTGGGCCGCGAGAAACCGACGGTTTTTTTCCTCAAATTCCCTCTGGGCCTGTCCGCTTTTCTCCAGCGCCTGGGCCGCCCGGGACTGCTGCTGCCGGGCCTGTTCCCGCTTTTGCTGTTCTTCCTGCCTCAACCGCAGAATTTCCCGCCGGTTTTTACTCCGCTGCTCCTCCCGCTCCTTCTGCATTTGAAGCTGGGCATAGCCGGCCTGGGGATTTCCCAGCTCTTCCAATCGCTTTTCCTCTTTTTTCTGGATCTCCCGGGATCGGAGAATTTCCTCTTTCCAGCGGTCCCGTCGGCTGCCTTCCGCTTTCAGCCGGGCGGCCGCCGTCGTTCCCTGCTGCTGCAGCTCCTCCAGCTTTTCGTACAGGGGTGCCTCCTTTTCCAGCACGGCCAGCTTGGCGCTCAATTGCCTGCGGATTTCCTCTCCCGCTTCTTCCCGGCGCAGATCCTCCGTTTTCCGCTGCAGGGTATCCCGCGCCGCGATTTCCTCCTTTTCAAGCTGGCGCAGCCGCACCTTCTCCCGTTCCCGTTCCTCGGCCGCTTTGCGGGCCTGTTCGGCTTTCCGGCTGGCCGCATCCTGTTCTTCCTCCCGGGCCGCCAGTACCTGCTCCCCCTGCTGCTCCGCCTGAACCTGCGCCCCCAGCTTTTCGAGCAGCACCGGGAGATCGTTCTCGTTTTTCTGCCGGAAATGCTCCTGCACCTGCCGGTAATAGGTTTTCCCCTCTTCCTCACCGGTCTGGATATCCCCTACATACTGGGCCATACTGAGAAGAATCTGCTCATATTCATTTTTTCGGGCGGACGCCTCCTTCTGCAGCCGGTCCTGCACATCCCGATAGAGGGAAGTCCCGAAGATCTTCTGCAGGATCGCCACACGGTCCCCGGTTTTCGCGAGCAGCAGCCGTCGGAACTCCCCCTGGGCAATCATGGCGATCTGCATGAACTGTTCCCGGGTCAATCCCACGATTTCCTCGATCTGCCGCAGGGCTTCCTTCAGATTGGTCACTGGCGGCCGGCTGTCCGGAAAAGTTAAAAGGACACTGGCGGCCTGCTTCACCGTCCCTTCGCCCCGCTTTTTGGGGCGCTCATAGTCCGGGGAGCGGCGGATCTCATACTCCTTCCCCTTGCAGGCAAAGCGAAGCTGCACAAAGGTCTCGGATTCCCGGTGGGCATACAGGCTGCGCAGGGTGGTGCCCCGGCGCTCGCTGCCGGTCTCCCCGTACAGGGCAAACACGATTGCATCGAAAATCATGGTTTTTCCCGCACCGGTATCCCCGGTGATCAGATAGACCCCCTCGCTTCCCAGCCGGGAAAAGGGTATTTCGCTGACCCCGGCATAGGGACCGAAAGCCGACAATGTTAACGACAGCGGTCTCATTCCTCTTCCCCTCCTTTCAGTTCCCGCAGGAGCTTTTCCATATACTGGGTCTGTCTTTCGTCCATTTCGCGCCCGTTTTGCTGGCGGAACAGCTCGGAAAACAGCTGTATCTCGCTTTTCCCCCTCATTTTTTCCGCCCCGGAAAAATCCGCCCGGGTGCGGGTACGGGTGTTGTCGTAATCCAAAATCATGATCCGCGGGTACTTCTCCCGCAGACGGTGGTAAGCATGGGGAATTTCCGTCTCATCCGTCAGCGTCAGCTGCACATAATCCCCGCTCCCCATTTTCAGCAATTCCTCAAAGCAGCCGCGGAACCGCTGCAGATCATGCCGGGGCTGCAGGGGGACCGTGCGGATCTGCAGATTTCCCTTTTCCTGCAAAGTGACCACCGTCACGCTCTTTTTTGAGTGGACCTCGGAAAACGAGTACTTCAGCGGTGTTCCGCAATAACGGATCCGCTCCTGCCCCACCTTCTGAGGATTGTGCAGGTGCCCCAGCGCCACATAATCAAATCCGTCAAAAGCGCTTCCCCCTACGGCATCCAGCCCGCCGATGTGCTTCTCCTCCGAATCGCAGGAGGCGGCCCCCTGTACAAACTGATGGCACAGCAGAACCCTTCGGCGCGAAGGATCGGTCCCGATACCCCGCAGGGCCGTGCGGACCGCCTGATCGGTATCCGCAATCTCCTCCCCGGGGAATGCCGCCCGCACCATGGCGGGCTTCAGAAACGGCAGCAGCACAAAGTCCACCTCGCCCCACGCGTCCTGCAGGGTAACCGTTTCCAGCTCTCCCCGGTAAACCGGCGCCACATACACCCGGCTTTTCTGCATCAGGCGCGCACCCACGCTCAGCCGCTCGGCGGAATCGTGGTTCCCGCTGATCAACAGCACGGCCCTTCCCTCTGCGGCCAGCGCGGTCAAAAACCAGTCGAACAGCGCCATGGCCTCGGCCGACGGGGCCGCCTTATCATAGATATCCCCGGACAGCAGCACCGCATCGGGGGCTTCCTGTTCGATGATTTTCAGAGTTTTCTCAAAAATGTCCCGCTGTTCTTCCAGCATGGAGTATCCGTTGACAATTTTCCCGATATGAAGATCGGAAAGATGAACCCATTTCATTGAATCCCGTTCCCTTTCCCACGAAACCGCGCTGTACTTTCCTTTATTATAAAAGGAATCTCCCACCCCGTCAATCAACCGGCTGTCCCTCCCTTGTATTTCCGGGAGAGCAGGTGTAAAATGGAGAAAATGGGTTTATCCTAACTACCGGAACTGTTACGGCCTGTGTGCCTGGCCATTTTTCCGGATTCGAAATGAAGGAGGCAATTTCCCCATGCAAAAATTCCGCGATCTTCCCTATGAGCGCCCGGACATCGCCGCCATCGGCGGTAAGGCCGAAGCTCTTGTCAAAAAACTCGCGGGTGCTTCTTCCTATGAAGAAGCCCGTTCCTGCCTGATGGAAAAAGAGGAGCTGTTCCGCTCCCTCTCCACCCTGGAGACCATTGCACAGGTGCGCAACACCATTAACACCACCGATGCTTTTTACGAAGCGGAGATGGAATATCTGGACGGCAACACCCCCAAGCTGATCCCGGTGATGAAGGACTGGAACCAGATGCTGCTGCATTCCCCCTACCGCCCGGAATTTGAAAAGGAATTCGGCGCCCAGCTGTTCCGCCTGCTGGAGGCCGAGACCCGGGCTCAGGACCCTGCCATTATTGAAGACCGGGTGGAAGAAGCCAATCTGTGCACGGAATACAGCAAGCTGACTGCCACCTGCTCGACCACCTTCCGCGGGGAGACCTGCAATTTCTACGGTCTGCTCAAGCATATGCACAGCGTGGACCGCACTGAGCGCAAAGAGGCGTTCGAGGCCTGGGCCGCCCTGTACGAGAGCATCTCCGACCGGCTGGATGACATCTATGACCGCATGATCGCCGTGCGCTGCCGTATGGCGGAAAAACTGGGCATGAAGAGCTACTGCGAACTGGCGTATATTGACTCGCAGAAGTCGGAATTTACCCCGGAGATGATCGCTTCCTTCCGGCAGCAGGTCAAAGAGGTGATCACCCCGGCCGCCGACAAGCTGCGCCGGGAACAGGCCAAACGCCTGGGAATCGATAAACTGCGCTATTATGACGAGCCGCTGTTTTTCCCCGACGGCAATGCGGAACCCCACGGCACCCCGGCGGAGATGATCGAGGCCGCACGCCAGATGTATCACGAACTGTCGGAGGAATCCGGTGAATTCTTTGATTTCATGGCCCGGTACGACCTGTTCGATTTGGAATCGAAACCCGGTAAGCGCACAGGCGGATACTGCACAGCCCTGCCGGGATACAAGGCCGCCTTTATTTTCAGCAACTTCAACGGCACCAGCGCGGACGTGGACGTGCTGACCCACGAGGCGGGCCACGCCTTTATGGTATACAACTCCATGCGCCGTTTCCCGCTGGATGAATATATCTGGTCGAATTTCAGCATTGACGAGATCCACTCGATGAGTATGGAGCTGTTCACCTATCCCTGGATGGATAAATTCTTCGGGCAGGATGCCGAAAAATACCGCTATGGCCATCTGCGCGAGACGCTGTGCTCCATTCCCTATCTGGTCAGTGTGGATGAATT
>JBJEQH010000040.1:0-4158 GCA_051881655.1 Candidatus Heritagella sp.
CGGGAACCCTCGCTGGGGCCGGTATTCGGTGTAAAGGGCGGCGCGGCCGGCGGCGGCTATGCCCAGGTGGTGCCCATGGAGGACATCAACCTGCATTTTACCGGGGACATGCACGCCATCACGTCGGCGAACAATCTGCTGTGCGCCATGCTGGATAACCACATGCATCAGGGAAATGCGCTGGGGATCGACCAGCGCCGCATTCTGATCAAGAGATGCATGGATATGAACGACCGCGCCCTGCGGGAGATCGTGATCGGTCTGGGCGGGAAAATCAACGGCGTTCCGCGCGAAGACGGATTTATCATCACCGTCGCCAGCGAGGTTATGGCCATTCTGTGCCTGGCCAAGGACCGCGAGGACCTGAAAAAGCGCCTGGGCGATATTCTGGTGGCGTATACCTATTCCGGTCAGCCGGTCTATGCCCGTGATCTGGGCGCCGACGGCGCCATGGCGGCCCTGCTGAAGGATGCCATCAATCCCAACCTGGTGCAGACGCTGGAGGGGACCCCGGCGATCATGCACGGCGGGCCCTTTGCCAACATCGCTCACGGCTGCAACAGTGTGCGCGCCACGCGCCTGGCTTTAAAGCTGGGGGATTACTGCATTACCGAGGCCGGATTCGGTTCCGATCTGGGTGCGGAGAAGTTTTTGGATATCAAGTGCCGTATGGCGGGGCTCACGCCGTCCTGCATTGTGATTGTGGCTACGGCCCGTGCGCTGAAGTATAACGGCGGTGTGGCGAAGGCCGATACGGGCAAGCCCAACCGCGAGGCGCTGGAGAAGGGCATTGTCAACCTGGGCGCCCATATCGACAATATGAGAAAGTATGGCGTGCCGGTGGTGGTGGCCATTAACAAGTTCCTGACCGACGACGAGGAAGAACTGGCGTTTATCGAGAGCTACTGCCGTAGCCGCGGCGCCGACTTCGCCCTTTCCGAGGTGTTCGGAAAAGGCGGCGAGGGCGGCATGGATCTGGCACGCAAAGTGGTCGATGCCTGCGAGAAAGAGAGCGATTTCCATCCCCTTTATTCCCTGGAGGGCACCATCGAGGAAAAAATCGGGACCATTGCCAAAGAGATCTACGGTGCCGATGGGGTTGTCTTCGAGAAAAAGGCGAAAAAAGCGCTCTCGGATATCCGCGCCCTGGGTGGGGACAGCATGCCGGTGTGCATCGCCAAAACGCAGTACTCCCTCTCGGATAACGCCAATCTGCTGGGCCGTCCCAGCGGCTTTACGATTACCATCCGCGACCTGCGTCTCTCCAACGGGGCGGGGTTTGTGGTGGCCTACGCCGGGGATATCATGACCATGCCCGGCCTGCCGAAGGCGCCCGCTGCCCAGAAGATCGACTGTGATGCCGACGGGGTCATTTCGGGCCTGTTCTGAGGATTTTCATGGAAAAACAGGTGTTTCATACGGCCAGCGCCGCCCAGACCGAGGCGCTGGCTGAGCGGTTGGCGCACTCCCTGCGGGGCGGGGAAGTGCTGGCCTATACCGGCGGGATGGGAATGGGGAAAACCGCCTTTACCCGCGGCTTGGCGAAGGGGCTCGGGATTCGCGACAGTGTATCCAGCCCCACCTTTGCCCTGGTGCACGAGTACCGCGGGGCCATCCCCCTGTGTCATTTCGATATGTACCGGGTAGAGGGCTGGGAAGATCTGGATTCCACCGGATTTTTTGATTATTTGGACAGCGGTGCGGTGCTGGCCATTGAATGGAGCGAGAATATCGACGCGGCCCTGCCGCAGGGCACCATCCGGATTCACATCGAGCCGGGTGAGCGCGAGGAGGACCGCATCATTACCGCACAGGCGGACACGCTGCCGCCGGGCTGGAAGGAGTAAAAAGCATATGCGGATTTTGGCATTGGATTCCACCGCCGTGGCGGCATCGGTGTGTTTGATGGATGGGGAAAAAATTGTGGCCGACTGCTATCAGAATACCCGGCAGACCCACAGCCAGACATTGATGCCCATGGTGCAGTTTGCCATGCAGTGCGCCGGATGGCAAATGCGGGATGTGGATTTGCTGGCGGTATCCGCCGGCCCCGGTTCCTTTACCGGTGTGCGGATTGGCATCTCCTGCATCAAGGGGCTGGCCTTTCCCGAGCATAAGCCCTGCTGCGGGGTTTCGGTTCTGCAGGCCATGGCCGAGAACTTTTCCCATCAGGACGGCCGGATCTGTGCGGTGATGGATGCCCGCTGCCGCCAGGTGTATAATGCGCTGTTTCAGATCAAAAACGGCGAGGTCATTCGCCTGTGCGAGGACCGGGCACTGACGCTGGACGAGCTGCGGGAGGATCTTCTGAAAAGGGGAGAAGGTACCTATACCCTGATGGGGGATGGGGCTCTCCTGTGCCGGCAGGCCCCGGAGCTCTCCGGGCTTTCGGATGCGGGGATTCTTTTGAAAATGGCCCCGGAAACTCTGTGTATGCAGCGGGCCAGCGGGGTTGCCAGAGCAGCGATAAAAGCGTATAATGAGGGAAAGACCGTGGATGGAGACAAGCTGCTGCCGGTGTATCTGCGTCTTCCGCAGGCACAGCGGGAGCTGAAAAAACGACAGGAGGGTGCAAAATGATCGCATTGGGCGCCGATCATGGCGGTTATGCCATTAAAGAAGCGGTAAAAGCGTATTTGCAGCGGGAGGGAATCCCGTATAAGGATTTCGGCACAAATTCGGAGGAATCGGTGGATTACGCCATCTATGCGGCGCGGGTTGCGCACAGCATCGTATCCGGTGAGTGCGAAAAGGGAATCCTCTGCTGTGGGACGGGCATCGGAATCTCCATGGCCGCCAATAAGGTCAAGGGAATCCGGGCGGCCGTGTGTACCAATGAATTCTGTGCGGAGATGACCCGCCGCCACAATGACGCCAATGTGCTGGCCATGGGCGGCCGGGTCATTGACGAAGCAATGGCGGTAAAACTCGCGGATATTTTCCTGCATACTCCGTTTGACGGCGGCCGTCATGCCCGCCGGGTGGGTCAGATTACGGCGCTGGAAAACGGCGAGGATTTGGAATAAGGGAGGAATTTTTCATGCAGTACAGTGAAAATGTTTTCGTTATGGATCATCCGCTTATCAAGCACAAGCTGACGTATTTGCGCGATAAGAACACCGGATCCAAGGAGTTCCGTCAGCTGGTCAGCGAGATTGCCACGCTGGAGTGCTACGAGGCAACCCGTGATCTGCCCCTGATGGATACCCACATCGAAACCCCGGTGGGGCCGGCTACCACCCAGATTATTGCCGGGCGGAAGCTGGCGTTTGTCCCGATTCTGCGCGCGGGGCTGGGCATGGTGGACGGCGTTCTCACCCTGGTGCCCGCTGCCAAGGTAGGGCACATCGGCCTGTACCGGGATCCGGAGACGCTGGCCCCGGTGGAATATTACAGCAAGCTGCCGCTGGATATTGAAGAGCGCGATGTCATCCTGCTGGATCCCATGCTGGCGACCGGCGGTTCGGCGATTGACGCGGTGACCATTCTGAAGAAGAGCCACCCGAAGTCCATTAAGTTTGTCTGCATTATCGCGGCTCCCGAGGGGATTCAGGCGTTCACGCAGGCACATCCGGAGATTCCGGTCATCTGTGCGGCGGTGGACGACCATCTGAATGAGCACGGCTATATTGTTCCCGGTTTGGGGGATGCGGGCGACCGTATTTTCGGCACTCTGTAATAACAGCGGACAAGCCGGATTTTATTAAAAAAAGCGATACCTGGCAGAAAGACCGGGTGTCGCTTTTTTGGCACCCTCCGGTTCCGGCAGAGAGGAAACCGGAGAGAAAAAGAGATAGGGGGAGAGGAAAATGAGAAAAATTCTGGTGACAGGCGGTACGGTTTTTGCCAGCCGGTATGTGGCTGAGTATTTCGCAAAGCGGGGCGATCAGGTTTTTGTCCTGAACCGCGGCAGCCGGCCCCAGTCTCCCGGCGTTACCCTGATTCAGGGGGACCGCGGGAATTTGGGGACTGCACTGAAAAAGTACAGCTTTGATGCGGTGCTGGATATCACCTCCTATACCGGTGCGGATGTGGAACATCTGCTGGACGCCCTGGGGGATTTTGGCGCGTACATTTTGGTCAGCTCCAGTGCGGTTTACCCGGAGACCCTGCCCCAGCCGTTCACTGAGGAACAGCCCGGCGGCCCGAACTCCATCT
>JBJEQH010000041.1:0-18264 GCA_051881655.1 Candidatus Heritagella sp.
CCCATGAGTCAAAAACTATGGGGAAAAGTGCCCTCTTCCCCCTTTTTATCCGGTTTTTCTGGTTGACAAATCTCTGCGTTTCGTAGGATAATAAAAAATAAAAGAAATTTTCCTGCCGGATGCCGTGGATTTTTCCGGCAGTTGATCCGTTTTTTCATAAGGAGATGACGTTGGATGAGTGCCGAGTGCATCATGGGTCCCAAGCGCAAAAGCAGTAAGCCGCGCAATATCAAGTACAACAACCAGAAGCTGGTTCTGTCCCTGTTCCGCTATGCCGAGCGCATCTCTGTCAGTGAGATCGCCGAGCGGGCGGGCCTGAGCAAGACCACCATCACCAAAATTGTGGGGGACTTTCTGGAAAAGGGTCTGATTGTTTCGGCCGGTAAAGGCGAGAGTACCGAAGAGGGCGGCAAAAAGCCGGAGCTTTTTTCCTTTAACCCCACCTATCAGTATTCGCTGGTTGTCAATCTGACCCGCAGCTGCGCTTCCGTCTTTCTCATGGATCTGACTTCCCACCTGATCGATCAGATTCAGCTGCGCGATTCCATTGTGCCGGAGGATTACGGCGGCATGGTTCAGCTGGCAACCCGTGCGATCCGGGATCTGCTGCAGAAAAGCGGGCTGGACCTGTCCCGGATCAGTGGGATCATTGTGATGGGCGACGGCATCCTGGATGTGAAAAACGGCACCATCCGCTATTCGGTCCACCACCAGTGGCCGCGGAATCTGCCCATCTGCCAGGATCTGGCCCGGGCGCTGCAGACCGACGTTCCGGTTTATATCGAGAATAATTCCGCCCTGATAGGGTATTCCGATTTGCTGGACCCGGAAAACCAGCCCTTTAATACCATCGTGCATCTGACTGTCGGGGCCCATACCGGCGGATGCGTGTTAAAAAAGCACGAGTTGGTCCACGGCTTTAACGGGTTTATGGGGGAGTTTGGCCACATCATCGTCGATCCCCACTCCAATCTGACGTGTATGTGCGGTTCCAAGGGCTGCTTCGAAGTGATGGCCGCCCCGCGCAATGTGTTCCGCAATGCGGAGAGCTGGAAGGATGAGTACCCCGATTCCCCGGTCACCGAGGCCCTGCACAGCGGGGATCTGACCATGCAGGTAATCTTTGACGCCTCGAATCTCGGGGATACGTTTGCCTGCCGCCTGATGGACGAGGTGATCCGCTGGTTCTGCGTGCTGATCCGTACCATCATGATCACCAACGACCCGGAGAAGATCATTATCGGCGGCGAATACCAGCATGCGGGCCGCTATTTCCTGGAGACCCTGCGCAGCATGGTCGCCTCAACCCCGTTTTTCCGCACCGGTGCGGATCTGCCCATTGCCTACGCCAAGGATTCCCGCGAGATTGCCTACCTGACCGGTGCTTCGTATTACCTGTGCCGCAAATATATTGACAACGACCACCTGTACGACTGAACCTCTTTTGTGTACAGAAAAGGCCCCGATCCCGTTTATAAACGGGATCGGGGCCTTTTGGGGCTTTTCCGGATAGGCCTGTCAGATAGACGGATCAGGCGAGCTCCTCGCTCTTACAGATTTCATTGCTCCAGTCGATGGCCTTGTCAATATCCTCCTGGGTGGGAGTTCCCTTGGAGAACAGGCCGCACTTTACGTTCAGCTGCAAAACATTGCTCATCACATGAACGCCGTGGTCCTCAATAGTCTTTTTCAGGGAATCAATGGCCGAGGTACCGGCATTGGTCAGGCAGTAGAACGCCACATTCTTCGTGCGGGACGGGTCCAGATCCTTGCAGAAATTGACCACCGGCGCCGCCAGACTGGTGCCTTTTACCACGCCGACAAACACGACGCGCTCGCCCTCACAGGGATACGCGGGGGGCAGCTGATCACATACGCAGCCATGTACACGGCCGATTTCCGCCGCAATCTCGTTGACGTGGCCGCCTTTGGAATAATGAAGGGATTTGGTTTTCATACGACTACACACCTCTCGGAATAATAAGTTAAAAAGAAATTATGATAAGTATAGCATATTTGTATGAAGAAATCTCTTCGCAAATGTGAAAAATCTGTTATAATCTTTTGGTTATATTGCTGTATACAGTCCCGGTATTTCGCTTTATTCTCTCTCTTCTACCCAAAAATCGACCGCATGACGGCTTTCCCGGATGGATTTGCAGAAGGCCGATACCTTCTTGTGCTCCGGGTGCTGCAGATAATTCTGCAGGGCGGCTTCATCGGCAAAATCCATCAGCAGAACGGCATCGCAGTTTCTGTCGTTCTCTTTCATCTGTTTTCCAAACTGCATGGACAGAATGCCCGGCACGCAGTCCGTAAGGCTGAGCAGCCTTTTCCGAAAGGTCTCGATATTCTCCTCTTTATCGGGCCCCTCTTTAAATTTCCACATCACCATATGCCGCAGAATCATACTTTTTCCTCCTTGAAAAAAGCAGAAAAGGGCCGCCGTTTGCAGCAGCCCTTTTCCCTTTTGTTTTTAGAAAATATCGGTGACAACCGTGTGGGTCTCGCTGGAACGGAAGATCGCTTCCATCAACTTCATATCGCGCATCATCTCGTCATGGCGGATCAGCTGCTCTTCCTCGCCGCGGGAGGCTTTCACCACATTGCGGTAGAAGTCGCGCACATCGGATTCCACGCGGGGCAACGGATATCTCTTGATGGTCTCCTCCGTACGGGGGGCCATGGTCTTGGTCAGGCCGGCCGCCGTGACAATCGGAACAGCGTCGCGCTTCTCCCAATCGGATACCATCACGATCTCGCCGCTGCAATCCCAGTCGCGGATGACCGCCGTGCCGTTTTCGCCCTGCATATACCAGCGGGGCAGGTTGATGAAGTTGCTGGTGCCCACTTCCACCTGCACATTCAGGTCGTCCTCGAAGCCCAGAATAACCTTGAACCCATCATCCACATTCTCATTGGTGATATAGGTCAGGTTGGCATAGACGCGCAGCAGCGGCTTTTTGACCATCTGCATGATCTGGTCGAGGATATGGATGCCCCAGTCGAGCACCATTCCGCCGCCGTGTTCTTTCGTATTGCGCCAGTCACCGGGGATTCCGCGGGAACCGTGCACGCGGGATTCGATATTGAACACCGGGCCCAGGGTGCCCTCATCATAGATCTTCTTCATAATCAGGAAGTCCTCGTCCCAGCGGCGGTTCTGATGCACGGTGAAGATCACATGGTTCTTGTTCGCCTCGTCGATCATCTCCTGCAGCAGCTGGCTGCTCAGGGTGACGGGCTTCTCGCTGACCACATTCTTGCCATGGCGCATGGCGTCGATGCAGACCTCGTGGTGCATATCGTTGGGGATGGCCACCGTTACCAGATCAATCGAGGGATCGCTGAGCAGCTCTTCCCGCGAGGCATACGCATGTACGCCCGCTTCTTCCGCCGCCTGGTTGCGCTCGGGCTTGATATCATACACGCCGCGCAGCTCGATGCCTTCGTCCTTCAGGGAGAGCAGCTTTTTCACATGCCAGCCGCCCATACCGCCGTAGCCAATAACGGCTACGCCAAATTTCTTGTCCATTTTTTATCCTCCTTCAATGACCGCGCTTACCGGCGCGGGTTTGCGTCTCCTTCCGGATGGAACCCGGTTCTCAGGCCCACCACATATCCGTCATTTTATCCTCGAACGTCATAACTTCCTTCAGGAAGCTGACGGCCTTGGTCAGTCCCTCGTTCTGGCTCATCAGGCTGTCCTCGTGCTCGATGGACATGACGTAATCATAGCCCACCAGGCGCAGGTTGCTGACGATATCCTTCCAGTAGCGCATATCGTTGCCGTACCCCACGCTGCGGAAAATCCAGGAGCGGTGGATCTCGTCGCTGTAATGCTGGGTATCCAGCACGCCGTTGACGGGAGTATTGTACGGATCGATACGGGTATCCTTGGCGTGGAAATGGAACAGGGCGCCGGCCTTGCCGATTTCACGGATGCAGGCACAGGGATCCATCCCCTGCCAGATCAGATGGCTGGGATCGAAGTTGGCGCCGATCTCCGGGCCGACCGCTTCCCGCAGCTTCAAAAGCGAGTGCGTGTTGTATACGCAGAAGCCGGGGTGCATCTCCAGCGCGATCTTGTTCACGCCGTGCTCTTTGGCAAACGCCACGAAGTTCTTCCAGTAGGGGATCAGCACTTCGTTCCACTGCCACTCCAGAACCGCACCGTAGTCATCCGGCCAGGCGCAGGTAACCCAGTTGGGGTATTTGGCCGTTTCGCAGTCGCCCGGGCAGCCGGAGAAGGTATTCAGGCAGTCGATCCCCAGCTTTTCCGCCAGCAGCACCGCGTTGTGCATATCGTCATCGTACTTCTTCGCGATTTCCTTGTTGGGGTGGATGGGGTTGCCGTGGCAGCTCAGTGCGCTGATCTGCATGCCGTGGTCAGCCACGGTCTTTTTAAACTCCTCCAGCTTGGCTTCATCGTTCAGAAGAATGGCCGGATCGGCATGATCCTTCCCCGGATAACCGCCGCAGCCCACTTCGATCATCTGAATGCCCAGGGACTGGAAATAATCCAGTGCCTCGGGGAAGGGCTTATTCGCTACCACATTCGTGAGAACACCGAGTTTCATAATGAAAGCCTTCCTTTCTCTTTTTGTTTGCGGGATCAGTCAAAATACACGGCCTTGCCGGTCTTGGCGGATTCGTAGATGGCCTCCAGAATCTTGGTGACCACGATAGCCTGTTCCGGCTTTACCACCACTTCGCCGCCGTTCTTCACGGCGTCAATCCACAGGCGGGCCTCGATCTCGTTGGGCTTGGGAGCGCTGTCCGCATCAAAGAAGGCCACGCCCTTGCCGTCCAGTGCCGGCTCTTCCACAACCTGCTTGCCGTACTTTACCTTGTTGATGCGCACGCCGCCCTTCATGTCCGCACCGGCCAGGGTGCCGCACAGCGAGGTTTTGGCTTCGTCCACATCCAGCGTATTCAGCGCCCAGCTGGATTCCAGCACGATGGTGGCGCCGTTCTTCATCACAATGTACCCGAAGGCCGAATCCTCCACCGTGAACTTCGTGGGATCCCAGTCGCCCCAGGCGTTGCCCGTATCGGTCTGATCGCCCAGCTTTTTGAACACGCTGCCCACGACCATTTTGGGCTCGTAATTATTCATCATCCACAGCGTCAGATCCAGCGCATGGGTGCCGATGTCGATCAGCGGACCACCGCCCTGCTCGTATTCATTCAGGAACACGCCCCAGGTCGGAACGGCGCGGCGGCGGATGGCATGGGCCTTGGCGTAATAGATCTCGCCCAGCTCGCCGGCCTCACAGGCCTTCTTCAGATACTGAGAGTCGGGACGGTACCGGTTCTGATAGCCGATGGTCAGCATTTTGCCCGTGCGGCGGGCGGCATCCAGCATTTTCTGGGCCTCTTCGGTGTTGATCGCCATGGGCTTTTCGCACATGACATGTTTGCCGGCCTCCAGGGCGTCCACCGTGATAAAGCTGTGCTCGCGGTTGGGGGTGCAGACATGAACCACCTCAATGGATTCATCCTTCAGCAGCTCTTTGTAATCCGTGTAGTACTTGGCCCCGGGCACACCGAATTCCTCGGCAGCTTTTTTGGCGCGCTCTTCAATAATATCGCAGAAGGCCACCATCTCAACGTCTTCCATTTTCTTGAGGGCGGGCATGTGTTTGCTGTTGGCGATGCCGCCGCAGCCGATAATGCCCAGCTTTACGATTCTTTCCATAGAAACTGATCCTCCTTTTATTTGACAGCCAAGGGGCCGTCTGTTGAAAAAGCCTTTCGGCTATTTTTCCGTACGTATCCCGGTGGATTCCCGCAGCACCAGTTGATGCGGCAGGTATACGTCCCGCCTCTCGCAGGGAGCCCCCTCCATCCGCAGCAGAAGCTGCTGCATGGCCTGCCGCCCCAATTCGCGGCGCGGCTGGGAGATAGTGGTGATATCCGGCACAAAAACCCGGCTGATCGGCGTATTGTCAAACCCGACCACGTCCACATCCCGCCCGGGGATTAATCCCTTTTCGCGCAGGACACGGCACACACCGGCCGCCAGATCATCCGAAATGCAGAAGATGGCCGTGGGCGGCTCCGACAGGCTGAACAGCTTTTCGCAGGCCTCCATCCCGGCCGCGCTGCTGTACTCATACCGCTCCACCATCAAATCCGTTTCCGGCTGCACGCCTGCTTCCCGCAGGGCCCGCTCATACCCGGCGGTGCGCTTGCGCGCCGAGGCGATCTCGCGGTTTGACAGGATGGCGATGCGGCGGTGCCCTTTTTGAACCAGCATGTGAACCGCGTCGTACCCGGCCAGCTCGTCGTCAATGCTGACGCACGGCACCCGGGCGCCCTCCACGCGCTCACAGCACAGCACCAGCGGATAATTCTTCCCGATGGCGCTCAGCTCCTCCGCCGGGAGGCGGGCTCCCATCAGCACCATTCCGTCCACACTGCGGTTATAAAGCGACTGCAGAAACCGGCGCTCCAGTTCCGGGTCCTGATGGGTGGCGGCCAGCATAACCTGATACCCATTCTCGGCCGCCTTCATCTCCATCCCGCGCACCACGCCCGAGCAGAACTGGTTGGACAGGGACGAGACCAGCACCAGCACCCGGTGCGTGGCCGCCAGGCGCAGATTCCGCCCCAGCGTATTGGGGGTATACCCCAGCTGCTCGATCACCTGCTGTACCCGGGCGCGGGTTTCCCCGGCCACGCGGTCATCGTCATTGAGTACCCGCGATACCGTGGCGACCGAAACCCCCGCGGCTTTTGCCACGTCCTTCATCGTTGCCACCGCGGTCACCCCCATGTAATCGTTTACACCTCGATTATACCGCTTTCGTCCTCAAACGCAAGATGGGATTTTGCAGTTTTTTCTTTCTCTTTTTTGTGGATTTTTGCCATATTCTTTTCCGTCTTCTCGGCTCCCACCAAAAAAGGACCGCGTCCCTCCCCGGTAAGGAGGAGGAACGCAGTCCCTGTTTTTCGAAGAAACAGCCGCTTTTTATTTCTCCATCGAATTGAGCAGGCCGCCCTTTTGGATGATATTCTGGATAAACGGCGGGAACGGCTGGGCCGAGAAGGTCTGGCCGGTGGTCACATCGGTGATCACACCGGTATCAAAATCCACCTCGACCTCATCGCCGGCCTGGATGGCGGCCGAAGCCTGCGGGCACTCCAGAATGGGCAGGCCGATATTGATGGCATTGCGGTAGAAAATACGGGCAAAGGTCGTCGCGATCACGCAGGAGATTCCGCTGGCTTTAATCGCGATGGGCGCATGCTCGCGGGAGGAGCCGCAGCCAAAATTCTTATCGGCCACAATGATATCCCCGGGCTTTACGCGGGAGATGAACTCCTTGTCGATATCCTCCATGCAGTGCGAGGCCAGCTCGCTGTGCGAAGCGGTATTCAGATAGCGGGCCGGGATAATCACATCGGTATCAATGTTGTCCCCATATTTATGAACGGTTCCATGGACTTTCATGGCAATTCCCCTTTCCTGTCTTGGCTGATTTTACAGTGCGGCCGGGTCGGTGATGTACCCGGTCACGGCGCTGGCGGCGGCCACCGCCGGGCTGGCGAGATAAACTTCCGATTCCACATGGCCCATGCGGCCCACAAAGTTGCGGTTCGTGGTGGAAATGGCGCGTTCGCCCTTCCCCAGAACGCCCATGTAGCCGCCCAGGCAGGGCCCGCAGGTGGGGGTGCTGACCACGGCGCCCGCCGTGATAAAGGTCTCGATCAGGCCCTCTTTCATGGCCTGCAGATAGATCTGCTGGGTGCCGGGGATTACGATGCAGCGCACACCGTCGGCGACCTTGCGCCCTTTCAGCAGCGAAGCCGCCGCGCGCAGGTCCTCCATGCGGCCGTTGGTGCACGAACCGATCACGGCCTGGTCGATCTTCACTTCTTTTTCGCCGATCTCGTCAATGGTACGGGTATTCTCCGGCAGATGCGGGAACGATACGGTGGGCCGCAGGGTGCTCAGGTCGATCACCACTTCGCGGGTGTACTCGGCATCCTCGTCGGCGGTGTACTCCACCGGGGTGCGGGTAAAGCGCCCTTCACAGTAGGCGCGGGTCACGTCGTCCACCGGGAAAATGCCGTTTTTCGCACCGGCCTCGATGGCCATGTTGGCAATGCTCAGGCGGTCATCCATGGACAGGGCCGCCACGCCGTCGCCGGTGAACTCCAGGGACTGGTACAGTGCGCCGTCCACGCCGATCTCACCGATCAGGTGCAGGATCACATCCTTGCCGCTGACAAAGCCCGTGGGCTTGCCCTTCAGGGTGACGCGGATGGCCGAGGGAACTTTGAACCAGGCCTTGCCGCTGATCATGCCGGCCGCCATATCGGTCGAGCCCACGCCCGTGGAGAACGCGCCCAGCGCGCCGTAGGTACAGGTGTGGGAATCGGCACCGATGATGCAGTCGCCGGGGCCCACAATGCCCTGCTCGGGCAGCAGGGCGTGCTCGATGCCCATACGGCCCACATCAAAGAAGTTCTTGATGTCATATTTGCCCGCAAAATTCCGGGTCTGGCGGCACTGCTCGGCCGCTTTGATATCCTTGTTCGGGACGAAGTGGTCCAGCACCAGCGCAATGCGGTTTTTGTCGAACACGCTGCAGGCGCCGCACTTTTCAAACTCATTGATCGCCACGGGGCTGGTGATATCATTTCCCAGCACCATATCGAGCTTGGCCTCGATCAGCTGGCCCGCTTTCACTTCCGGCAGACCGGCATGGGCCGCCAGGATTTTCTGGGTCATTGTCATTCCCATAAACGGAATTCCTCCTTATATTTCCCCAACGGGGTTTTCTTTTCCGGTTGTGTGATTTAGTATAGCGGATCCCTTGCGTTCAAACTATATCATATGATACAATTTATGGGAAACTTCGTTTTTTCGGGGGGATTTCCCATGGAAAAGAATTTGCGGTCGGTGCTGCAGACCCTGGCCCCCACCCTGATCTACCAGCGGGGGTCGATGGTCTACTGGCAGGAGGATACGGCCGACCGGCTTTACTACTTAAAAAAGGGGAGCGTGAAAATTTTTCTCACCTCCCCGGAGGGAGGCGAGCGCACCCTGCGGGTTCAGCAGACCGGCGGTGTGTTCGGCGAGGCCGCCTTTTTTGACGGCGGGCCCCGGATCAGCTCGGCCAAGGTGCTGGAAAAGTCGGAGATTGTGGCGGTCTCCCGCCAGGTTCTGCTCGATTCCCTGCAGAAAGAACCCGAACTGGCCCTGTACATGATGCGCGCCCTGAGCGCCCGGGTCCGGCTGCTCTCCAGCCAGGTGGACAGTCTGGCTTTTCTTCAGGCCGACCGGCGTCTGGCCCGTTTTCTGGCGGAGGCTGCCGGGGGAAACCGAACCCTGCCCCTGACGGACGAGGAACTGGGGGAACGGATCGGCGCTTCCCGCGTGACCGTCAGCCGCGCCATGAAAAAGCTGCGCGAAAAAGGGTGGATCCGCTCCTCCTACCGGGCCGTGGAGGTACTGGATCCGGACGCGCTGTTCGCCTATGCGGACGGAGAAGAGACGCCGCATATCCGTGCATAAGCCCTCCCGTTTCTGCCATACTGAGAGAAAACAGACGGAGGGATATGCATGCTTTCTTTTTCTCCCGGGAAGAGAGAACAGCACCGCTGCCGGATGGAGAGCATCCTGCTGCTCTCTCTTCCCGCTCTTCTCCTGTGGGGCGCGGGCCTTTCTGCCTTTCTGCCGGTTTTCCTGGGCCTTGCAGCCATAACGGGCGGATGGCTGTTGCCCTTTCTCCTGGCGCTTTTCACGTTCCGCGTGGAAAACGAAGAGATTTTCTGGCAGAAGGGGTTCTTTTTTGTGCGCCGCGGTCGGCTGGCTCTGCCCCGGGTGTGCGCCCTTTCCTTTTTTCAGACTCCCCTGCAGAAAAAATGGGGGCTGGGCCTTCTCTCGCTGCGCACCCCCACCCAAACGGTATACCTGCCCTTTGTTCCCCTTTCCTGCGTTCAGGCACTGCGCACCCTGTGCCCGGGGAAATAGAGCCGCCCGAAAAAAGGACAGCCCCTTTTATAAAGAGGCTGTCCTTTTTGTATGATTCTTTTATTCTTCCGTCTGGCCCGGTGTTCCGTCAATCAGGTGCTGCAGCAGCTCCTGACTGTCGGCGTAATATTCCTGCTTTCCGGCGTCATTCTCGTACTTGGTCCCCTCAATAATACGCAACGAAATCCGGCAGTCCGCAAACAGATTCTGCAGATCCTCCGATGTAATCCCCTCGTACCATTCCGAGGACAGCTCCGCCTCGCTCAGCCCTTTGCAGTCCTTCCAGGTGATGTACATATTCTCATAATCCGTGGCATCTTCCTCCGGTGTGGTTCCATCCAGATAAGCATACAGCCCCTCATCGGCCAGCCGCTCGAACGACGCCTCATCGCTGATAAAGATCACCGAATCAAAAGTGGACAGGTTGGCCGACAGCTTGGCCATGCCCGCCTGGGCCGCTTCAGCGGTCTGCGCATCGTCCGTCTCTCCGCCCTCGGAACCCAGTGCATAATCCAGAACACTGATGGATACCTTGCCGTCGCCGTTCCGGTCTTTCCCATAAACGGACAATTGTTCACCGAGATTCTCCATTAAATCTCCGGCATAACCGGACTTTGACAACATGACAATGGTGTAATCGGGCTTTACCTCGGTCACAACCCCATAAATCAGATACCCGCCGATGACGGCCACCAGAAGGCCGGCCAGCAGATGGAGCTTGTGGTAATACCACCAGTTCTTCCATTTCTGTTTTTTCGTCATGGGGGCAGGCGCCTGATGCAGGGTATCTTCTTCGTTTTCCATATTCAGCAGTAAATGTTCTCTCGCCATAAGCCGGCCACTCCTTCACTCCGCTGCCGCAGTTTTTTATGCAATTAGTTTATCACAGAAAAATCCCGGGCGAATGAATAAAATGTAAATTCCCCCAAAAATTTTTGCCGTTCCGGGCGGCAGCCCGTAAAACCCATTTTTCATGGCGGAACCATCCGGAATGTGGTAAAATATAAAGGATCATTTCACGTTCCGGTCCGTACCGGGGCTGTTTAGGGGGATTCTTCATGCTGAAAATTCTGATTGCGGAAGATGATTCGGAACTGCGGCAGCTTTTTTCCCATGTCCTGATCAAAAACGGATTTGCCGTAAAGGGAGTCAGCAACGGAAAAGAAGCACTGGATACTTTGCAGAAGGAGTACTATGACCTGATCATCTCGGATATCATGATGCCCGTCATGGACGGTTATCAGCTGGTACAGAATCTGCGGGAAAGCGGCAGTACCATACCCGTTCTGATGATCACCGCCAAAGACGCTTTCGACGATATGCGCCTGGGGTTTCAGTCCGGGTCCGATGATTATATGGTCAAGCCCGTCAATGTCAACGAAATGGTGCTTCGTGTGCATGCTCTGCTCCGGCGGGCGCAGATGATTAACGAACGCCGTCAAACCATTGGGGGAACCGTTCTGGAATGCGACTCTCTGACGGTAACCACGCAGGGAGAGAGTACCGTTCTGCCTCAGAAGGAATTTATGCTGCTTTACAAAATGGTATCATATCCGGGGCGGATTTTTACCCGCCAGCAGCTGATGGATGATATCTGGGGATATGATTCCGACAGTGATACCCACACGGTGGATGTCCATATTGGCCGGCTGCGGGATCGGTTCCGGCAGAATCCGGATTTTAAAATCGTCACCATGCGCGGAGTGGGCTATAAGGTGGTGAAAACATGAAAGCCAAAGAGACATTTGACCGGATCCGGAATCAAAAGCACGATCGTCTCAGCCTGCGGGTCCGGCTGACCATTCTGGTGGCGGCAGAACTGGTGGGCAGCATCCTGCTGGCGCTGGGGCTCTCGTATCTTCTGGACAGTCTGGTTCCCGCTTATCACCGCCTCCCCACGCTGGCCGAACTGATTCTTCTCAGCTTTCTGATCGGAACAGTAGCCACGATCTTTTTGTCCCGGCTTTTCTTTGAACCCATCAAAAAGCTGTGCAAGGGCATTGAGAAAGTAGCCGACGGCGATTTTTCCGTGCGGCTGGAGACCCGGTCCGCTTCCAAAGAGATCAAAGAGCTCTACTCGGGCTTCAACTTAATGGTACAGGAACTGAGTGCCACGGAAATCCTGCAGACCGATTTCGTATCCAATGTATCGCACGAGTTCAAAACACCTATCAGCGCCATCGAGGGATATGCCACCCTTCTCTCCGACTGTTCAAATCTGGAGGAGGATCAGCGACAGTATGTGGAAAAGATCTGTCTGAACACCCGCCGGCTGTCCACATTGGTGGGGAACATTCTGCTGTTGTCCAAAATTGAGAATCAGTCCATCCCCACTCCTCCCACGCGGTTCCGTCTGGATGAACAGATTCGTCAGTCCATCGTGATTCTGGAGCCGGAATGGGAGAAAAAAGACATAGAATTCGATGTGGAAATGGATCGCATTTCCTTCAATGGCAGCGAGGCCCTGATGCGCCACGTATGGGATAATCTGATCGGCAATGCCATTAAATTCGATCCCCCGGGCGGCCTGGTCCGTATCCGGCTGCGGGAAGAGCCGGATGAGATCCGGTTCACCGTCGAGGACAACGGCCCCGGGTTGGCCCCGGAAGCACAGAAGCATATTTTTGATAAATTCTATCAGGCGGATAACTCCCATAAAGAGGAGGGAAACGGCCTGGGACTGGCACTGGTAAAGCGGATTCTCTCCATTGTGGGTGGCCGCATTACGGCGGAGAACCGCCCGGAAGGTGGATGCCGCTTTACCGTTCTTCTCAAAAAATAGATAAGCTGCTTTTCCAAAAAAGGAGAAAGAAGTCGCTTCAAAAACGACTTCTTTCTCCTTTTTTCAACAATTGTTGAAACTCAGTTGATGTTTGGTTGCTTTTTTCTCCGTATCCTGATAGAGAGGATAAAGCGCAAATCGAGCCGGATTTCCGGCAGAAAAGGAGGGCCCATATGCGGTACGAAATTGATTGCGTCAGCCGGACCGGTACCACCCGGAAGCTGGCCGAAGCGGTCCGCCCCCTGTTTCCGGCGGCGGAGACCCGTGTCGTGGATCTTCTCACCGAAACTCCCAACGGAACGGCCGATGTATACGTGCTGGTTTTCAGTTTCAACAAGGGAACCATTCCCCTGAAAATCATGGAACATCTGGACCGTCTGGACGGAAAAGTCATTCTCTCCCTGGTGACCTTCGGGGGAGGAGATTCCCCGGAATTCTGCCGGTACATCGAACAGAAACTCATGCCTTTTCTTCCCGATTCCTGTGACTACCGGGGAACGTATCTGTGCCGGGGAGCTTTTCCCGAAACGGTAATCGCCGAGGCGCAGGAAACCCTGCAGGAAAACCCGGATCATCTCTATGCCCGGATGGTATGGGAAAACAGCCGTTCTTCGGCCGGCCATCCCAACGGGCCGGACCAGGAGAGGGCCTGCACTTTTGTCCGAAAACACCTGCGGCTGTAACGATTTTTCCCGAGAGGCCGCAAAAAATGAGGAGGGAGCCCCGTGAACGAAGTAAAAAAACCGAGAAAACCCCTGATCTTCTATTACTGCATTGTCCTTTTGATTATTCTTCTGTTCAATCTGATTGCCGTGCCTTCCATTCTGAAGAGTCAGGTCAAAGAGGTGGACTACGGCACTTTCATGACGATGACGGAAAACCAGGAAATTGAGAAAGTGGAGATCCAGTACAACCAGATCCTCTTCACCGGAAAATCCGATGGGAAGGTGTATAAAACCGGCCTGATGGAGGATCCCGCGCTGACCCAGCGCCTGTACGACGCCGATGTGCAGTTTACCAGTGAAATTGTCGAGGAAACTTCCCCGCTGCTCAGCTTTCTGCTGACCTGGATTCTTCCCCTGATGATCTTCATTGCCATTGGTCAGCTGCTGACCCGGCAATTCATGAAAAAAGCCGGCGGTCAGAATTCCATGATGTTCAACATGGGAAAGAGCAACGCCAAGGTTTATGTAAAATCCTCCAATGGCATTAAATTCAGCGATGTAGCCGGGGAAGATGAAGCCAAAGAGAATCTCGCGGAGGTAGTGGACTATCTGCACAATCCGTCCAAGTACACGGAAATCGGCGCCTCGATGCCCAAGGGAATTCTGCTTGTCGGCCCTCCCGGTACCGGCAAAACCCTGCTGGCCAAGGCGGTGGCCGGCGAAGCGGACGTTCCCTTCTTCTCCATGTCCGGTTCGGAGTTTGTTGAGATGTTTGTCGGCATGGGCGCTTCAAAAGTCCGCGATCTGTTCAAACAGGCCAAGGAAAAAGCCCCCTGCATCGTCTTTATCGACGAGATTGACGCCATCGGGCAAAAACGGGACGGCCGCATCGGCGGCAATGATGAGCGCGAACAGACCCTGAATCAACTGCTGACGGAGATGGACGGTTTTGAAGGCAATACCGGCGTCATCATCCTGGCGGCCACCAACCGTCCGGAGACACTGGATCCTGCCCTGACCCGGCCCGGCCGTTTTGACCGCCGGGTGCCCGTAGAGCTGCCCGACCTAAAGGGACGGGAGGAAATTCTGAAAGTCCACGCCAGAAAAATCAAAGTGGCCCCGGATGTGGATTTTTTCCACATTGCCCGGATGGCTTCGGGTGCTTCGGGCGCCGAACTGGCCAATATCATCAATGAGGCCGCCCTGCGGGCCGTGCGGGCCGGCAGAAAGAGTGCCACGCAGGCGGATCTGGAGGAGTCCATCGAGGTGGTCATCGCAGGCTATCAGAAGAAAAATGCCATCCTGACGGACCGGGAAAAAATGATTGTGGCCTATCATGAAATCGGCCACGCCCTGGTGGCCGCCATGCAAACCCATTCGGCTCCCGTACAGAAGATCACCATTGTCCCCCGTACCTCCGGCGCGCTGGGATACACCATGCAGGTGGAGGACGGAAACCATTATCTGATGAGCAAAGAGGAAATTGAGAATAAGATTGCCACCTATACCGGCGGCCGGGCCGCTGAAGAAGTGGCAGTGGGATCCATTTCCACCGGAGCCTCCAATGATATCGAGCAGGCCACCAAGCTGGCCCGTGCCATGATCACCCGTTATGGCATGAGCGATACCTTCGGCATGGTTGCACTGGAAACGGTCAGCAATCAATATCTGGGCGGAGACGCCTCGCTGGCCTGCTCGGCGGATACCGCCGCCGAAATTGACCGGCAGGTCGTCGAACTGGTGGAGATGCAGCACCGAAAGGCCGTGCAGATTTTGACGGAAAACCGCGAAAAGCTGGATCGTCTGGCCCAGTATCTCTACGAAAATGAGACCATTACCGGCGAAGAGTTTATGAATATTCTCAACGCCTGACAAGGAGTGTTTGGAATGAGGAACGTAAAAATCCTGACCGATTCCTGTGCAGATCTTCCGGTCAGCCTTCTGGAAAAATACGAAATTGACTACATGAAAATGACCACCCTTCTGGATGGAAGGGAATCCCCCGCTTCTCTCAGCTGGAGTCATCAGGATGCTCACCAGCTGTACGAAACCATGCGGGAAGGGAAACGAATTACCACCGCACAGGTTCCGGCGGAGGAATTCCGCCGGGTATTTACCCGCTATCTGCAGGAGGGCTTCGATATTGTCTATATTGCCTGCTCCTCGCGGCAGAGCGGATCGGTACAGACCGGCCGCATGATTGCCAAAAAACTGCTGGGGGAATATCCCGGCGCCTCCATCTTCTGCATGGATTCCCTGAACGCCAGTATGGGAGAGGGGCTTTTGGCAATCGAGGCCGCCAAAATGGCAGCCGCAGGAAAACCGGCCGGAGAAATCACCGATGCCATTCTCTCCGTCCGCAAAAACGTCCACCAGTATGCCACCGTCCACACCCTGGATTACTTAAAACGTGCCGGGCGCGTTTCCGCCTCCTCGGCTTTTCTGGGGAATCTGATGGGGGTAAAGCCCATCCTTATCTCCGACCGGGACGGAGCCCAGACCGCTTATAAAAAGGTACGGGGCCGCCAGCACTCGCTGCAGGAAATTGTGTCCCTGCTCCGGGAGAACATCATTCATCCGGAAGACCAGACTGTGTATGTCGCCCATGCCGACTGTTCCCCCGAGGAAGTGGAGACTGTGGTTCGCCTGATCCAAAGCGAGATTCCCTGCCGCGACATCTGTGTGGGCTATATCGGCCCGATTATCGGGGCTTCGGTAGGTCCGGACTGTATAGCCGTATGGGGATTTGGCCGCCCTGTAACGTTCTGCGCGGAAGAATCCTGACGCAGCCCGCTGTTTTTGAGAAAGGAAGGAATTGAGTTTATGGAACCAATGCGGGTACTGGATGGCAAAACGTATGCCGCACTGCTTCGCGCCGGCGCAACGAACCTGCGTATGCATGCGCAGGATATCAATGATCTCAACGTCTTCCCCATCCCGGACGGGGATACGGGGGATAATATGACACGGACCATAATGGGGGGCATTCATGCCATTACCGATGAAAACGCCGGAATTGCATCGGTTTCCCGTCAGGCTGCCGACGGAATGATTCTCCATGCGCGGGGCAACTCCGGTGTAATCCTCTCGCAGATTTTTGACGGCATCGCCGAGGGATTCCGGGACCTGGAAACAGCCGGTTCCCCGCAGATTGATTATGCGATGGAGTGCGGTGTTGCGCATGCTTACCACGCCGTAATCAAACCTACAGAGGGAACTATCCTGACCGTAGCAAAATCCGCGTGTGAATATGCGGGTCGCCGCTCATCCTCCGACCCGGAAGAATATCTGCGGGATTATGTGGACGAGGCCAGGCGCACCCTGGCCCAAACCCCGGATATGCTCTCTGTTCTGAAGGAAGCGGGCGTCGTGGATTCCGGAGGAGCGGGATATGTTCTGATTATGGAAGGAATCCTGAAGGCAATCAGCGGAGAAATATCTCCCTCCGAATTATCAAAAGGGTGGACGGACGATCCGGAACTTCTCTCCTCCGCCCCGCAGGAGGAGATCAATCCGGACCTGTTCACCCAGGACAGCGTCCTGGAATTCGGCTATTGTACGGAATTTCTCCTCCGCCTGCAGCGTGCCAAAACCGATCCTGAACATTTCGCGCTCTCCCAATTGACCGGTGCCCTGCAGGAAATGGGAGATTCCATTGCCGCCACCCAGGCAGGAAGCCTTGTCCGGATCCACATTCACACCATGACACCCGGAAGCGTATTTACCCTGTGCCAGCAGTACGGGGAATTTTTGAAGGTAAAGGTTGAGAATATGTCCCTGCAGCACAATCATGTCCTGCAGAAAGAACAGGCCGCCCCCAGGGAGGACCGGTCCGCCCCCAAATCTTATGGTGTGATTGCTGTCTGCTCCGGCGAGGGGATCCGGCAGCTTTTCCTGGAACGCGGCGCGGATCAGATTGTGGACGGCGGACAGAGCTCCAATCCCTCCGCTTCCGATTTTCTGGAAGCCTTCCAAAAAGTAAACGCGCGGACCCTTCTGGTTTTTCCCAATAACGGAAACATCGTCCTGGCCGCCAGGCAGGCGGCCTCCCTCTATGACCAGGCCGACGTCCATGTGGTGGAAAGCCGCACCATTGGGGAAGGGTTGGCGGCCCTTTCCATGCTGGATACCCGCTCGGAGGATACCGCGCAGATCCTGCAGAGCCTTTCCGAGGCCATGCAGGGGGTGGTAACCGCCCATATCTCGCGCTGTGTACGCGGCATGGACTATGCCGGACGGTGTCTTCACCCGGGCGATTTTATCGGCTTTGCGGATAAAAAAATCCTGGCGGCCGCTCCCACCCGGCTGGAGGCCGCCTGCCGGACCATGGATCTCCTGCTGTCTCATCCCCATGATATCTGTCTGATTTTCTGCAGTGCTGATGCGGATCGTTCCGAATCGGAGAAGCTGGAATCCTATATCCGCTCCCACGATCCTGGACGGGAAGTTTACCGGATGGATGGGATGCAGGAGATCTACGACTACATTTTGATCCTGGAATGAGGGAACCCGGATGGAAATTTTTCTTTTTGCAGCAGCCGCTGTCTGCGCCTACCTGATCGGCGGCCTGAATCCCGCTATTGTGTTCTCCCGCAGGATTTACAAACGGGATATCCGCACCTGCGGAAGCGGAAATCCCGGCTTTACCAATTTCAAGCGCACCTTTGGGAACCGGCTGGCCTGGCTGGTCCTGGTACTGGATCTGACCAAGGCGGCTGCCGTAGCGGCGCTGTTTGCACAGCTTTTTGCGGCGAACGGATACGGCTATCAGCTGGGTGCATCCTACACCGGTCTTTTCGCCATGCTCGGTCATGCTTATCCCCCTTACT
>JBJEQH010000042.1:0-4112 GCA_051881655.1 Candidatus Heritagella sp.
GTTTTTCTACAACAAAAAAGGTGAATTGACCAGCCATACCGTGGATGGGGAAGAAGTTCCGATCGAGGAGAACCACTATTGGTGGGAGGATCTGCTGCATAGTATTTTTGGATAAACGACAGGGTGAAGCCTCTTTCGTGGGTTTTACCCTGTTTTTAGCGGGATTTTTTTGAAAAAAGGAAAAGAGAGTGGTTCCCGGAGAAGAACTGTGCTATAATGGCGGCAAAGCCCGTGAAAAAGGCAACCGATGGGAGGAGAACACATGAAAATACCTGAAAATTATCTGCAGGACGTCTATGCCGGCTGGCTGGGAAAGATCATCGGCATCCGCGTGGGCGCCCCGGATGAGAGCTGGACGGCGGAGCAGATCTATAAGGTGTACGGGGATTTATGGCATTATCCGGTGGATTACCGGGATTTTGCGGCGGATGACGACACCAACGGGCCGCTGTTTTATCTGCACGCGCTGGGCGACAGCACCCACGGCTTTTCCATTGTTCCGCAGGATGTGGGCAATGCCCTTTTAAACTATGCCCCGTATGAGCATGGATTCTTCTGGTGGGGCGGATATGGGGTTTCCACCGAGCACACGGCGTATCTCAACCTGCGCCACGGCATTCCGGCCCCCCGCAGCGGCTCGATCGAGCAGAACGGCGCGGCTGTGGCCGAGCAGATCGGCGGCCAGATTTTTATTGATACCTGGGGGCTGGTTTCCCCCGGAAATCCGGATCAGGCGGCCCGGTATGCACGGGTTGCCGCCAGCGTGACCCATGACGGGAACGCGATCTACGGCGGCATTTTCATCGCCGTGTGCATCAGTCTGGCCTTTGTCGAAAAGGATATCCGCCGGATCATTGAAAAAGCGCTGACCTATATCCCGCAGGACTGCGAGTATACCCGCGTGGTGCGGGCTGTGATGGAGTTTGCCGATACCCATCCCGACAGCACCTTCCGGGATTGCTACGATTTTCTGCACGACCATTTTGGCTATGACCGCTATCCCGGCAACTGCCACATCATTCCCAATGCCGGGGTAATCATCCTCTCGCTGCTGTACGGGCAGGGCGATTTCGGCAAAACCGTGTGCATCAGCAACATGTGCGGGTGGGATACCGACTGCAACGCCGCCAACGTGGGGACCATCATGGGCGTACTGGTCGGGCTGGACGGCATTGATTTTGACAAATGGCGCGCACCCATTCACGATTTTCTGGCCTGCTCCAGCGTGATGGGCAGCATGAACAGCATGGATATCCCCTATGGCGCCAGCTACATTGCGGATCTGGCGTACCGCGTGGCGGGAGAAACGCCGCCGGCCCCCATGGATGTCATCTTCCGCGAGCGCATAGATTCCTGCCACTTCGAGTATCCCGGTTCCACCCACTCGATGCAGGGGCGCTGTGTTCCCAGTGCTCGCGGCAACCAGACCCCGGAAATCTGCCTGCGCAATACGGAGGAGGCCGCCCGCACAGGCCGGCGTTCGCTGAAGGCGGTTACCAAGCCCATCGAGGCGGGCGACAGTCTGGATGTGTACAAAAAGACATATTTTGTTCCCGCCGATTTCCACGATAATCGCTATGACCCGGCCTTTTCCCCGACCTTCTATCCCGGCCAGACCATCCACGGAAGTGTGATGGCACCGGCCAGCACCGTGCCGGTGCGGGCCAGCCTGTATGCCCATGAAAAGCACAGCGACCGCATTCTGCAGGGAGAAGTGGTTACCCTGCGGCCCGGCGAATGGGCGGATCTGACCTATACCGTCCCCGCCATGGAGGGCGGCCTGATCGACGAGATCGGCGTGCGCCTGACGGCCTGTGAGGGCGGGGTGCTCAGCGCCTATCTGGATGATTTTTATGCCGATGGCAGCGCCGCGTACAGCTTCCTGCCCGAGAAGGAGAATCCGGAAGTATGGACCGGCACCCATGTGGAAGTCAGCCAGTTCACCCGCCTGAAGGGGCTTTTGTATCTGGAAAACGGGCAGCTGCACCTGTCCTGCAGTGATTTCGGCGAGGGATATACCGGCCTGCACACCTGGGGGGATATCCGCGTATCGGCCGAGCTGACCGGACTGACCGGGCAGATCCACTGCCTGAATTTCCGGGTGCAGGGGGCGATCCGCTCCTATGCGGCCGGGATGATTGCCCCGGATACCTTTGCTGTTTTGAAAAATGAAAACGGATACCGAGTTCTGCAGAGCATGAAGGTGCCCGAGCAGAAAAACGGGGTTCCCTTTACCGTCTCGGTGCAGGCAGTGGGGAACCGGCTGCAGGCGGTGCTGAACGGCACCTACACCCTCTCGGTTGTGGACGATCACGATCCCTATGTTACGGGCGCAATCGGTCTCTCCGTGCGGGAGGGCTCGCATGCAGCGTGCCGGTACCTGCGCGTGGAAAAGCCCTGAGGAAAATCAAAAAGCTTCTGTACCGGTAAGGTACAGAAGCTTTTTCTCTGTCTTCAGGGGTGTTCGGCCGCTCTTTTTTCGATCCGGCGCAGGCGTTTCTGCTGGCGTACGTCCTTTCCGGCGAAGGCGAGCAGGGTATAGGCCCCGATGATGCGGGAACAGAACCGCTCACCGTACCGTTTGCCCAGTTCACCGACCGACAGGTTGGTGTTGATGATGGTGGGCTTTTCCCCCATCAGCCGGGTGTTGATGATGTTGTACAGCGCGGCCATGACAAAAGAGGTGGAGAACTCGGTGCCCAGATCGTCGAGAATCAGCAGATCACAGGACAGAAGCATCTGGTTGGTATCATCGTCACTCTCCCGGGAAAAGCGCTCTTTCTCCAAAGCGGCCGCAAAATTCTGGGCCGACCCGTATACAACGCCAAATCCTTTTTGGATAGCCTCGTTGGCGATTGCCAGGGACAGGTGGGTTTTCCCCAATCCGGTGCGGCCGGTGAACAGCAGGCTGTCGGATTTTTCCGAAAAATGGGCGGCGTAATTCCGGCAGAAAGCGAGAATGTGCCCCATCATCTGCCGGGGGGAGGGGCCATTCTCTCCGGGCTGATTCTCGTAGTACGAGAGATCAAAGGCGTCAAAGGTGGACAGCGCGAGGGGGGTGCGCTCGTTCAGACGGCGATAGGCCTCCTGCCGCAGCAGGGTGCGCATACACTGGCACATACGCCCGTCGATGTACCCGGTATCCCCACAGGCAGGGCAGGTGTACGGTGTTTTCAGAAAATCATCCGGCAGCCGCAGCTCCTTCAGCAGCTGGGACCTCTCCGCCTGCAAAGCGAGATTCCGGTCGCGGATGCGCGTCAGCTCTTCCCTGGCGCTGCTGCCGCGGATCACGGCTCGGGCCGCTTTGGAAAAAGTACCGGACAGCTCCCGGTCAATTTCCTGTATGCGGGGGCAGGCATCGTATAAATCCAGCCGGTTTTGGCGCGCCCGGTCCTCGGCCTCCCGGCGCCGGCGGGACAGTTCCCTCTGTGCGCAATCATAGACTTCGCGGCTGTATCCCATGGCGTCATTCCTCCTTGTGCAGCAGTTCCCACTGGCTCATTTTTTCATAGGCGTCGATATCATAGCTGGGTGCCGCGCTTTCCCCGGCCGAAGCCGGTTTGGCGCTCTCCTTCCGGGCCTGTTCGGCGGTGTGAATGCCCTCGCGCTGCCAGCGCTCTAAAATCCGGTTGATATAGGCAAAGCTCATTTTTCCCGTGGCGTTAATGCACCGGTCATAGGCTTCCCGCAGCATTCCGTCATCAAAATGCCAGGTGTTCACCCAGCGGCCCGCCATCTCCTGTTCCTTCTGGCTGGGGCGGCGGTGGGCAATCCCCAGGGCGCGCTCCACTGTGCGCCAGGCTTTTCCGCTCTCATCCAGATAGCGCAGCTTCTGCTCCGCCGCTTCATGGGAGAGAATGCCCTCCTGGGCCCAGGCACGGCCGGTGGACTCGATGTAATGGGTGTTGTCCTTTCCCTGCTCCTTGGCGTACTGGACCAACATTACAATGACGTCGGTGGGAAGCCCGCAGTCATCGTGAATGTACAAAAGGGTGGAAGAAAGCCCCGGGGAGAGGGGCCGGCCCAGAATAAACTCGGCCTCCTGCATTAAAGCGGCGATCTCGGAGGAGGACTGGATCCGGTTGGAGAGAAACAGGCCGTCCGGTTTTTCC
>JBJEQH010000043.1:0-4100 GCA_051881655.1 Candidatus Heritagella sp.
TATTAGAATATGGCGGTTATCAGATGAAGGGAGACGCTGGATTCCCTTCGGCGCTGGATCCTCTTGCTGCATTGGTCGAGCATGTGATGCGAATAGGCATTTTTGGTAATATGGACCATCCCTTGTTTTGAAAGCCGGTAAAAGGCAAGAGGGATGATTTGCACATAATTTCTGCATTCTGTAAGGAGAAGGACGATGAAAAATTTTGCGCAGAGAACCTCTTATGACGCTTTGATCCGGGGAATCCGGCGGAAAAGAAAGATTTTGGCTGTTTTTATGGTGACGGCCCTGCTTGTAACATTGATTTTGGCCTCTCCCACCTATATCGGTCCTCCGGAGAACCCGCTGATCAACTATGGGGGAATGAACCCGGTGATTGCGGTGCTGATTGTCTTCGCGCTTTTGATAATCGGATTTATTCTTGCGGTTGTCATTTCCATGCCGCTGACGGCTTCGCTGGATGAAGAGTGCGATCCACAGAAGTATCTGGCGCTGAATACGGCGCTGGGGAATAGGAACACCCTCTGTCATGTATATGCAAAAGGGTGTTTTTACGCGGGGGATTTTTCGGGGGCCCTTCGATATGCCACGGAAATGATTGCCAGCGAGAAGGAGGATCAGCAAAAAGTGGGCCTTTTTTATAAGGCGCGCTGTGAATTTTTGCTGGGCGATTTTGATTCCCTGAGGAGAACAGCCGGTCTGTACGAAAGCGCTTTGTTGCACACAAAAAGGGAAAAGAAGAACAAAAACCTCTATGAAAATTTTCAGACGATCCTTCTTCTGCTGTGCGCCCTGGCTGACGGGGATCTGCAAAAAATCGAAATGTATCGAAAACAGGCAACCGCCTGGAATCGTTCGAAAGCCACAGAAGGATACCTCCACTATATAAAGGGTGTGGCAGCCCACCGTGTGGGAGATGAGAAAGAGAGCATCTATCATTTTATGGCGGTGAAAGAAAACTGCGGGAAAACGGTTTTTTCAAAACTGGCCGATGAGTTTCTCGCCGGATGAAGTGGCCGACCTGATCGTCAAGCTGCTGACCCCGGGTCATGAGTATCTGACCGGCTGCGACATTACCATGGACGGCGGAAAGTACGCCATGAGCGTGACCAAGCAGATGGAGTAATTCTCCGCCCGGTGGGCCGCTGTGTTGCCTGCTTTTATCATTAAAAAGGAAAAGTCCTCTCCGCAGAACCGCCCGGGAAATTTCGGGCGGCGCGGGGAGGGCTTTTTTCTATGGGAAGAAGGGAAAAGCCGCCTTCCCTTTTCTTTGCCTGCAGGGCAAAAGACAGGTATAAAAACTTTGATAAAAAACAAAAATCAAAAATTCTTCTTGCTATTTTCCCGGGATTTGTTATAATCGTTACAACTGTATTTTGAAAAGCGGCGCGGGAAGGATCCGGCGGCTGCTTCTGTATCCCGGTTATGGCGGCCAACTGGGGCCGCCGCCCGGAGAAAGAACACAAGGGAGAAAAAGTGATGAACGAAAAAACAAGAGGAACCTTTCGAAGCAACATCGGGTTTGTATTGGCGGCGGCGGGCTCTGCCATTGGGCTGGGAAATCTCTGGCGCTTTCCGTATTTTGCGGCCAAGGATGGCGGCGGTGTGTTCCTGCTGGTCTATCTTCTGCTGACGGTTACCTTCGGGTTTGCCCTGATGCTGACGGAGATTGCCATCGGGCGCAAAACGCAGACCACCCCGCTGCAGGCCTATGGAAAACTGCACCGGAAATTCCGCTTTCTGGGGGTGATTGCCACGGCGGTGCCCGTGATCATTTTCCCCTATTACTGTGTGATCGGCGGATGGGTGACCAAGTACGGATTTACCTACCTCACCGGGGGCTCTTCGGAAATCTATGGGACCGGTGCCCCGGCCTTTTTTAACGGATTTCTCTCCGACAGTGTGTCCCCACTTGTGTGGTTTTTTGTTTTTTTGGTGATCACCGGGGCGGTGGTCCTTCTGGGCGTTGAAAAGGGGATTGAAAAAGCCTCGAAATTTATGCTTCCGGTATTGCTGTTCCTGATCCTCGGCATCGCCGTTTATTCCCTCACGCTGCAGCATACGGATCCCGCCACCGGAGAAACGCGCACGGCACTGGACGGGCTGAAAATCTACCTGATCCCCGATTTCAGCGGCATGACGTGGAATAAATTCATCGGCATTCTTCTGGACGCCATGGGGCAGATGTTCTATTCGCTGAGCATCGCCATGGGCATTATGATTACCTATGGCTCTTACAGCCAGAAGGAATCCAACCTGGTACGGTCGGTCAACCAGATCGAGTTTTTTGATACCGGCGTGGCGCTGATTGCCGGGCTGATCATCATCCCCACGGTCTTCGCCTTCCAGGGCGCCGAGGGACTGGAGACTGCGGGTCCGGGCCTGATGTTTATTTCGCTCCCCTCAATTTTCGAGCAGATGGGAGCGGCGGGCAATATTGTGGGCGCCCTGTTCTTCCTGCTGGTTCTGTTCGCCGCCCTGACCTCTTCCATCTCGCTGATGGAGGCGGTCACGGCCAGCTTTATGGACAGCTTTGGGCTCCGGCGTTCCACGGCCGCTCTCATCTCTTTTGGGATTGCGACGGTCATCGGGGTGACGGTGTGTCTGGGGTACAATGTCTTTTACGCCGATATTCCCCTGCCCAATGGAACCACCGGGCAGTTCCTGGATGTGCTCGACTATCTCTCCAATAATCTGCTGCTGCCCATCGTGGCCCTGCTGACCTGTGTGCTGATCGGTTGGCTCTGCAAGCCGAAAGTGGTCCTCGATGAGGTAAAAGAGGGAATAGGGCAGAAAAAGTTCGGCCGGGAGACGATGTATGTGATTATGATCCGGTATGTGGCACCGGTGTTCCTGCTGCTGATTTTGCTGCAGGCTTTCAATCTGTTCTGGTTTTTAGGGTGATCGTTTCCCCGTAAAAGCGCGGCCGCAGAAAAAAGAGAAAGAGAAAAGGGGATTCCGCACGGAATTCCCTTTTCCCGGTTTTGGGGGGAGATCATTTTCCGGCCTCCAGCACGCGGAGGTAATGATTCGCTTCCCGCAGAACATGATCCGCCAGCAGCGGAAAGATGATGGATTGAATTTTGCAGCATTCAATTCCCTGAACCCCGGCCCGCTTAAAATCGCGGAATTTCTGGGTCAGCCCCAGGGGATTGCCGCTGCGCATGGCTTTGTCATTGGCCGCAGAGGATGCTTCAAGCAGCCGTTTGTAATCCGCGGCAAAATCGTTGGCCGCGTGGGTCAGCTCCTCTTCGCTTGGGTCAAGAAGCCCCCGGATGAACAGGGCGTGCTCCATCATGATTTGATTCCAGAACAATTCGTTATCGCGGAGCTCCTGGTCGCTGCAGTTGCCGGGTTTCTCCAGGCGGATCAGCTGGGCACGGTAAAGCCGGGCTTCGCGCAGAATGTGCTCGATGAGCAGCGGATAATTTACGGTGAACACACCGCACGAACGAACGCGGCACAGAAGCTGCTCCTTATAGCGGATCAGGCGGGTTACCAGCTTCAGGGCCTCCTGGTTCAGCTGCTGCACCTGCCGGATGCGCGTGGGGGAGAGGGGAGGCTGTTCATGGCCGCAAAAGCCCCTGAGCTGCTTTTCCCGGGCGGTCAATTCCCGGTTGATCCGCGTGCCGGTGAACTGTTGGGTTTGGCGCTCGGCCAGATCCGTGAATTCCGTGAATACTTCCCCCGAATCCAGTACACAGCCGCGGACCGCGCAATGGCTGAGAGTAATAGCACGGGACAGCAGGGATTCAAACTGCCTGAGAAAATGCTCGCCCTCCCTGGCGAGGTTGGCATTGGGCGGAAGAAAACCGACTTTCAGGAAAAAGGAATGCTCTTTCATGATCCGTGCGAAAAACAGATGCAGCTCTAAAGAATGGACGCAATAGTTCTGGTCCCTGTCCATCATTCATACGCCTCCTTATGGTTTCCTATGTTCCATCGGACCGTGCGGCCCCCAATCCGGAGAGAATCGGAAAGCACGCACCTGTTTCCAAGAATATGCATAGACTGGGTCAGTCCATTCGAGAGGAGCGGAAAAAATCCATGGCAGGAACGGCCCCTTTTTCCACAGTGGCCGCCCTTCTGCGGCAAAGGCC
>JBJEQH010000044.1:0-4078 GCA_051881655.1 Candidatus Heritagella sp.
AATCCCCCGGCTGCAGCTGCCCGGAAATGGAGAGCGGCAGCCCGCCCTCGGTCTTCATCTGCACCCCGTTTTGCGGCAGACACTGCTCGTAGCAGCCGATGGGCCGCTGGGGCAGCAGGCCGTGCCCGATAAAAGTGCAGGAAATCCCCAGCGCAGCGGCGATGGGGATGAGAAACCGCAGGGTCGAGCCCGATTCATGGCAGTCAAGGGTACAGGCATCCACCTTACGGCGGCCGGGCGAAACCGAAAGGGTGCGGGATTCCTCACAGTACACTGCGGTAAAGCCCATCTTCTGTACAGCGCCGATGGTGGCCCGCATATCCTCCGACAGGTCAATGGGGGAAACCGTGCTGACGCGATCCCCGCTGAGGGCGGCCAGAGCGGCCCCCAGAATCATCCGGTGGGCGGCGCTTTTGCTGGGGGGCGCGGCCACGGTGCCCGTGAGGTGGCTGGCCCTGTACTGTACGTTCATAGCGGTTCCTCCTTATTTTGAAAGGCCGAAGAAGGCCGGCAGTTCCGATTTTTTCACCGGATGAATCCGGCAGGAACCGATTTTGTCCAGCACGATCAGCCGCAGGCTGTCTCCCGTCCCTTTTTTGTCCATGGCGGTGGCCCCGATCACCCGGTCAAGGGGCATGGAGTCATCCACCGGCATCTGATAGGCCGAAAGCACATCGGCGATCCGCCGGGCGGTGCCCGGCTGGGTCAGGCCGTTTGCTTCAGAAGCCCGGGTCATCCACACCATGCCGATGCCCACGCCCATCCCGTGGGACAGGGCCCCGGCCTCGAAGCCGTGCAGTTTTTCCAGGGCATGGCCCAGGGTGTGGCCGAAGTTTAAAATCATGCGCTCGCCTTTATCCAGTGCATCGTGCTCCACCACCTGGCGCTTGCAGTCCACACAGCGGTACAGCACTTCCTCCAGATGCTCCCGGGCACTGCCGTCGCTGACCAGTTCGAACAGTTCGGGGTCACGGATGCACCCGTATTTGATCACCTCGCCCATGCCGTCGCGGAAAAAGTGATCCGGCAGGGTGGAAAGTGTATCGGGATCGATCAGGACCAGGCGGGGCTGATGGAAAGCGCCCACCAGATTTTTGCCGAAGGAGGTATCCACCCCGGTTTTTCCGCCCACACTGGAGTCCACCTGTGCGAGCAGGGTGGTGGGGATCTGAATGAAGTCGATCCCCCGCAGGAACGTGGCGGCGGCAAAACCGGCCATGTCCCCCGTTACGCCGCCGCCCAGCGCGACCACGAAATCCGTGCGGGTAAAGCCGTTCTCGCTCATAGCGCGGTACATGTTCTCGATGGTGGACAGCTGCTTATTCGCTTCCCCGGCCGGAAAAACATGGGAGAACACCCGGAATCCCGCCGCGCGCAGAGAAGCGGCGGCCGTCTCCCCATAGAGGGGCCACACATGGCTGTCGCTGATGATCATCGCCCGCGTGCCCTGCGGAAACAGGGCGGCGGCCTCCTCTCCCACAGCGGAGAGACAGCCATGAGAGAGGCAAATGCGGTATGGACGGGTGGTTTTTACGGTCAGTTCCAAGGCTTATTCCCCCAATTTTTCTTTGGTCAGGCGGGATTGCTTCATCATACGGCGCAGGGTATCGCCATCCTCCCGCTGGATGGCATCGCGGAAATCCTCCAAATTGTCGAGCAGCAGATCCAGCTCGGCGAGCAGCGGTTCACGGTTCTCCAAAAACAGCTCGGTCCACATCACTTCGTTGATCCGGGCCACCCGCGATACATCGTGATAGCTGCCGGCCGAAAAACCCACATGCTGTTCGCAGCTGGGGCTAAGCACATAGGCGCAGGCCAGCACATGGGGCAGCTGGGAGGTATAGGCGATCATGCGGTCGTGGTGGGCCGGGGTCGCCAGCGTGACAGAGCCAAAGCCCATGGAGAGGGCCAGCTCCCGTACGGTATCCACCTCTTCCTGCGGGGCGCCGCAGGGTACGAGAATATAACTGGCGCCACGGAACAGATGGGCATCGCTCACATCAAAACCGTTGCGCTCCTTGCCGGCCATGGGATGGCCGCCCACGAAAATAAATCCGAATTCATGGGAAAGGGATACCATTTCCTCGCAGATAGCCGATTTAATCCCGCAGGCATCGCACACAATGCACCCCTTTTTCAGGTGGGGACCCAGCTCTCTGGCCAGCTGTACACAGGCCGCCGGATAGGCGCACAGAAAAACGAGATCCACCTGGGAAAGGGATGCTTCGTCCACGGCGGCGTCAATGGCCCCGCAGGCCAGTGCCTTTTCCAGCGGCTGGGGCGAACGGTTCATTCCCAGTACCCGGTGGGGGGTAAAGGCCTTCAGTGCTTTGGCGATGGAGCCGCCGATGATCCCCATCCCGCAGACCAGAATGGTCATGGGCGCTTGCTTCTTTTCCATATGGCATTTCCTCACAGTCATTCCTCTTTATTATACTGCCCCGAAGGGGTGGCGTAAAGGCCCTTTCCAAAATGGGGCCGTTTTTCCGCAGTCTTTCTCCAGTATAAAAGAGAAACCGGAAAAAATCAATGCTTTTTAGCTGGAAAGCATGAAAGAGAAAAATCGCCCCGGCTGCGGGGCGAAAAGGGCTTACAGGTTTCCGAATTTTCTGGCGATGAATTCGGCCGTCTGCAGGGCGGTCTTTTTGGTGTGAACCCGGTAATCGGCGGCCGCCCGGTACAGGGGGGCCCGCTGGTGATAAAGGTCGCGGATGATTTCCTCCCGGTTGGGCTTTTGCAGCAGGGGGCGGTGGGTATCGTACTGCAGCCGTTTCTGCAGTACCCAAAGGGGCACGTCCAGCAGCAGGATCACCCCATTTTCCCGCAGCAGGGCGGCGTTCTCCTCACGCAGAACGGTTCCTCCGCCCGAACCGATAATCAGGTTTTCTTCTTTCGATAATGTGCGGCAGGCCTCGGTTTCCATCCGGCGGAAAGCCTCTTCGCCCTTTTGTGCGAAGATCTCCGTGATGGTCATGCCCTCCCGCTCTTCGATGTACGCGTCCATATCGAGAAAGGGCCGGTTCAGGAGCGCGGCCAACCGGCGGCCAATGGTGGTCTTCCCGCTGCCCATAAAGCCGCACAGAATGATGTTTTTACTCATCCTGCCCCTCCTTTTCGGGAAAACGGCGCTTCATTTCCCCGACTGCATCGCGGATCACGGCGTCCATCTCCGACTGGGTAAAGGTGTGCCCAAACCAGTGACCGTGGGCCACCGCCGCCTGCCATACCAGCATATCCATCCCGTGTACGGTGGGGATGTGGTTCTTTTCCGCCAGCCGGAGCAGCTCGGTGGTATCGGGGTTGTAAACGGCGTCAAAAACGGCGCCGCACTGCCGGATAACGGCCTCCGGTACGGGGGAGACTCCGGCGTGGGGATACATACCCACACTGGTGCAGTTGAGCAGCAGGGAAAAGGATTCCCGTCCGTCCAGCTCCTCCAGTACGGCGGGGGAGAGCTCGCCGGATTTCCCCAGGGTGTGCAGATGGTCCTGCAGGTCCCAGCACAGCGCCTCGGCTTTTGACAGGCTCTTTCTCCGGCAGGCAATGGTCAGGCGGGGGGCCTCTACCTCCTCACACAGGGCAAAAGAGATGGCCCGCGCCGCACCGCCCGCCCCCAGAAGGAGCATGGAACCGCCGGGCTGAATTCCCCGGCCCCGCAGGGCCGCGAGGCACCCGGGCCCGTCGGTGGTGTGGCCGATCAGGCGGCCGTCCTCCCCCACACAGACGGTATTGACCGAGCCGAAAGCCCGGGCGTTTGCGTCCATCTCGTCCAGATAGGGCAGGATGGCCTGCTTATGGGGGATGGTGATATTAAATCCCTGCAGCGTGCGCAGGGCGGCGGTCTTCTCGGAGAGCTCCTGCGGGGGAATGTCCATCACCGTATAGTCCGCCTGCACGCCGCGCAGGGCGAACAGCCGGCTGTTGATAAACGGGGACATGGTGTGGCCAATGGGGTGGCCGATGACACAATACTGCCTTTTTCGCATAAAAATCGCCTCGTTTTGCATGTTCTCATGAAAAAAGCACAGAGAATCCCGAAAAAATTTGGAACTCGTCTTCTTGACAAATGCGCCGATTC
>JBJEQH010000045.1:0-4047 GCA_051881655.1 Candidatus Heritagella sp.
GTTTTTTGCCCTGGAAAACAGGCTTCCTGCTTTGCACTTGCTCGGCAGTATGGTCGCTGCTTTCTTTGGCGGATTTCTTCTTTTTTGTTTTTTGTTTTTTATTCAATTGTAGCAGCAGCCGGTGGATCGGAAGGAACCAAGCTGCCGGAAAGAGATTCACTCTTTATCTTCCTGTTATTTTAGACAGCGGCCCGATCTGCCGCTCGAAACTGCTGTTCTGCATTACACTGTGCCATCGGACCCACCCCTTTTCTTTAAAAATCAATCCGGAAATCATGTACCATCCGGCCCTGCCGGATGCGCCCCCCGAAATCAAATCCTCTTCCTTTTCGGTTTCTGTTAAGAACAGAAGATACAGAATACTTACTTCGGTATTTCGGGTTCCCTGGGCTTTTTCTTTTTCCTTCTGAGTATCTTTAACTCTGGCTATATTATAACCGGAGTTTTCGGGGCTGTCAAGAGGTTTTTCAAAGAAAAAGCTAAATTTTTTAAAAAATCCGTATTCTTTTTGGAAAATACTTGAACCGTCGGAAAGAGTATTGACTTTTCCCCCCCGCTTTTGCTACAATGGGATACGAAATCAGGCATAACTTCTTCCCGAACCGGGTATGCTTTGGTATCGCCCGGTCTTTGGGGCGGATGCCGACCGAATGGCCCAGAAAGGAGGCTGCTTTTTATGGATAACGAATTCTCTGCCGATTTGATCAGCCTGCTCGACGAGGACGGAAAAGAATGGAAATTCGAAATCCTCGACGAAATCGAGAATGACGACGGCATTTTCTATGCGCTTTTGCCCGCTTTCGACGATCCCCAGGATGCACTGGAAACCGACGGTTCCTACTACATCTTTGAGCTGATCGAAGAGGACGGCGAAGAACAGCTGGCGGAAGTGGATGACGAAGATCTCCTCAACCGGCTGTCCGAAATCTTTGAAAGCCATTTTGAAGAGATGTACGACGACGAGGAAGACGAAGAAGAGGAAGAATAAGTCCTTTCATCCAAACGCTTTTCTCCGCCATGGCGGCCTGCCCGTGCTGTAACGGCCTGCCCGTATCGCGTATTGCTGCTTAAGGTAACCCCTACAATTTTTTCAAAGGGAGCCCGGCTCCGACAGCGGACTGCAGACCTCCCCATTGATTGGGAAGAAGGGAGCGAGAACCTGTTGGGAGGGCACCCACCTGCTGTTCTGTCAGGCAGGTTATTCCAGCAGCATTACGAACGGGCGGGTCTTTCTTTTTATGGATAAGCTCCGGATGACGGGAACAGGCAGTCATTCGGGGCTTTTTTCGTTTTTTGTCACCCCTTTCCCCTTTTTTCCGGCGCCGCCGGATCCCCTTTTGTGCGAAAATTGACGACAGGAGAGAGTCATTATGGAACAATTTCGTTTATTGACGGATTCCACCGCCGATCTGTCCCAGGAGATGGTGGACGAATTCGGTCTGGTTGTCTACCCCATGGAATTTATCCTGGACGGAACGTCCTACCGCAATCACCCCGACGACCGCGAGATCGGGAACCACGCGTTCTACGAAGCCCTGCGGCAGGGAAAGCTGTCCTCCTCTTCCCAGATCAACAGCGAGCAGATCAAGGACTGGGTGCGCCCCTATCTGCAGCAGGGGGAGGATGTGCTGTATCTGGTCTTCTCCTCCGGGCTGTCCGGCACATTCCGCTCGGCCCAGCTGGCCCAGGCGGACCTGCAGGAGGAATTCCCCGACCGGAAGTTTGTGATCGTCGATTCCCTGTGCGCCTCGATGGGCGAGGGGCTGCTGGCCTATTATGCCGCCCGGATGCGCCGGGAGGGCCGCTCGCTGGAGGAGACCGCCGCGTGGCTGGAGAGCGAAAAGCTGCACCTGTGCCACTGGTTTACGGTGGATGACCTGAACCACCTCAAGCGCGGCGGGCGGGTTTCCCCGGCGACCGCCCTGCTTGGGACCATGCTGAACATCAAGCCGGTGCTGCACGTGGACAACGAGGGCCATCTGATCCCCATGGAGAAGGTCCGCGGCCGCCGGCAGTCGCTGGATTCCCTGGTGCGCCATATGGAGAAAACCGCCGTCAATCCCGGCGAGCAGGTGATTTTCATCAGCCACGGGGACTGCCCGGATGACGCCGAATATGTGGCCGAACAGATCCGGGAGAGAATCCCGGTGCGCGAAATCCGCATTCACTCCATCGGTCCGGTCATCGGCACCCATTCCGGCCCCGGCACGGTCGCCCTGTTCTTCCTGGGCACCGAACGGTAAGCCGCGGGGAAAGGGTACGGGTGATCGGAATGTTCTCCTCCTCTTCTTTTCAGTGGTTCCCCCTGTTCTTCGGTCTTGTCGCCGTTTTGATCCTCGGGGTTTTTGTGTTTGTGCTGGTCCGCGGGCTCTCCCAGTGGAACCGCAACAACCACTCCCCCCGGCTGACGGTGCAGGCGGTGGTGACCGCCAAGCGCACGCATATGTCCTCCAGCTCCACGGCAGAGCCCCACATCCACCACTCCACCTCCACTTTTTATTATGCCACTTTTCAGGTGGAGAGCGGCGACCGGATCGAGCTCTCCGTCTCCGGCTATGACTACGGCCAACTGTGCGAAGGGGACCGGGGCCGCCTGACGTTCCAGGGCACGCGGTACCTTGGCTTTGAGCGGGACCGGTAACAAAACAACATACGGCGCGCCGCCCGGGTTTTTCAGGGCAGCGCGCCGCTTTTCTTTTTTTCTTTTTAGGAAAAAACATTCCCCTGCGGGGACGGGGGTGCCGGAAATCACCCGTTTTTCCGGTTTGAATCGAGATAATCCTGCAGAATAATCACCGCCGCCACGGCATCGACCGTCTGGCGGCGCTTTTTTCCGCGCACGTTGGTGTCGTTCAGATACCCGTGGGCCGTCATGGTGGTGCCCCGCTCGTCCTGCAGCACCACCGGCAGGCCGGTGATCTCCTGCAGGCGGGCCGCCGTCTCCCGGGCGGACAGGGCGCTGGCCCCCTCGGTGCCGTCCATATTGCGCGGCAGCCCCACGACGATCTTCGCGGCCCGCAGCTCCCCGGCGGCTTTATGGATCTCCTCCAGCCGCTTTTCCGGGGTATGGGCCGTGATCACCTTCACCGGGGAGGCCAGCACTTCCCGCGGGTCACAGACGGAAATGCCCGTGCGCACCTGCCCCAGGTCCACTCCCATGATAATCATGCGTCCACCTCCGGCACGACAAAGTAGGGCCGGTGGCGGCGCTGGACCATCTCCTCGGGCAGATGGGAGATATCGTTAAAGCAGAGCAGGGTGGGCGCCCCGTTTTCGTCGATCTCCAGCCGGGTAATCCCGGTGTTGTCGGCAAAATCACAATCGCCGATCTCCTCGATCGGCTTTCCCATGGCCCAGCACACCGCATTGCGGATGGCGCAGCCGTGGGAGGCCACCGCCACCGTCCTGCCGGGATTTTCCCGGGCGATCTGCACAAGGGCAGCCTGCATCCGGGCAAAAACCTGCCGCATGGGCTCGCCCCCGGGCGGGCAGCAGTCCCAGGGCCGCTCGTTCCAGTCCCGGGCCTCCCGGGGCCAGCGGGCGGGGATCGTCTCCCAGCTCTGCCCCTCCCACTCCCCGGCGTTGATCTCCACCAGGCCGGGCAGGATCCGGACGGGCACCGGGTGGAAGCGCACCATGGCCTCCGCCGTCAGGCGGGCGCGGATCAGCGGGCTGCTGTAGGCCGCGTCAAAGACCGTATTGCGCAGCCGCACGCTGAGAAGGTCCAGCTGCTTCTGCCCGTCCTCGCTGATCTGTGTATCCGTCAGGCCCTGAAAGCATCGGTTCCGGTTGCCCATGGCCTGACAATGGCGCACCAGATAAAGGGTCGTTTTCATCTTCGTTTTCCACTCTTTTCTTTCCATCCGTCCACAAAAGAACGCCCCGCACACAGCGCCCTTCTTTTTGGTAAAAAATTTTGGCAGGAGTCTTCTCCCCGCCCCGGAAATTCCCGTAAGGGAATTTCAAGCCGATAATTCTCGAAGAGAATTTTCAGCAGGGAACTCCCCAGCCCGGAAATTTCCAAAGGAAATTTCAAGCTGATAATTT
>JBJEQH010000046.1:0-3993 GCA_051881655.1 Candidatus Heritagella sp.
AACCATTGAGGGAAAAGGCGTTGTGAACAACCGCATGAGCAACTTTATGTTCCAGCTGTTGGAAAAGAATGGGATTCCCACCCATTTTGTAGAGGAGCTGAACGACCGTGAGACCCTGGTGAAAAAGGTCACGATTGTTCCGCTGGAAGTCATCATGCGCAATAAGGCGGCCGGCTCCATGGCCAAGCGTCTGGGGCTGAAGGAAGGCACCGAGCTGCTGTGCCCGGTTCTGGAATTCAGCTATAAGTGTGACGAACTGGATGACCCGATGGTGAATGATTCCCATATTCTGGCCGCCGGCTTTGCCACCAAAGAAGACCTGGACACCATTTCTTCGATGAGCCGTAAAATCAATGAGATCATGTGCGAATTCTTCGCATCGGTTGGTGTCGAGCTGATTGACTTTAAACTGGAATTCGGCCGCACGACGGATGGCCAGATTGTTCTGGCTGACGAGATCTCTCCGGATACTTGCCGTTTCTGGGACATTCATACGCACGAAAAGCTGGACAAGGACCGTTTCCGCCGCGATCTGGGCGGTGTGGAAGAGGCCTATGCCGAGATGATGAAGCGCATCGGTCTTCTGTGAGTATGAACCGTCCGGTTGGCGCAACAGGGATAGAAAGGACGGACAAAGAATGAGATTTGCAGCGGAGACAGGGGATTCTTACAAGCCCCATGAGGAGTGCGGTGTTTTCGGTATCTATTCACCCGACGGCACCGTGCAGCCTGCTTATGCCTGTTACAACGGGCTGCTGGCTTTGCAGCACCGCGGACAGGAGAGCTGTGGGATTGCCTCCAATAATCAGGGGGTTATTTCCTATTCAAAGGATATGGGGCTGGTAACCGAAGCCTTTACTCCGGAGATTCTGGAGAAACTGGACGGGCAGATGGCCATCTCTCATGTACGCTACTCCACGGCTGGCGGCAGTGTGCGTGAAAACGCCCAGCCGTTGGTCCTGCGTTATGCAAAAGGGGTTTTGGCCATTGCGCATAACGGGAATCTGACCAATGCCCGGGAAATGCGGGAGGAGATGCAACAGGCCGGTTCCATCTTTCAGACGACGATTGATTCTGAGGTGATTGCGTACATCATCGCCCGGGAGCGGCTTCACTGCCGTTCCATCGAGGAAGCGGTCGTCCGCACGGTGGATCAGATCCGCGGTGCGTTCTCCATGCTGATTATGAGTCCGCAAAAGCTGATCGCCGCCCGGGATCCTCACGGGTTCCGTCCGCTTTGTCTGGGGCGCATCGGGGAGAACACCTGGGTGTTTGCCTCGGAAACCTGTGCGCTGGATGCCTGCGGTGCCGAGTTTGTGCGGGATATCGAGCCGGGCGAGGTCGTCATGGCCGGACCCAAAGGACTGCAGGTGATTCGTAAGGGCGATTCCTCGAAGAAAGCCCTGTGCATTTTTGAGTATATTTATTTTTCCCGTACCGACAGTGTGATCGACGGCGTAAGCGTTTATCAGGCGCGCAAAGCGGCCGGCCGGCTGCTGGCGAAAGAGAGTCCGGTAGAGGCCGATATGGTCATCGGTGTGCCGGAATCCGGTGTGGATGCGGCCATTGGATACAGCGAGGAATCGGGCATTCCCTTCCAGAAGGGCGTGGTGCGCAACTCCTATGTGGGCCGCACCTTTATCAAGCCCACCCAGGAGGAGCGCGCCCGCAGTGTGCGCATCAAGCTCAATGCTCTGTCCGGTGAGGTAAAGGATAAGCGGGTGATTTTGCTGGATGACTCCATTGTGCGGGGAACCACCAGCGCCCGGATTGTCAAAATGCTGAAAGATGCCGGTGCCCGCGAGGTCCATCTCCGCATCAGCTCTCCGCCCTTTCTGTGGCCCTGCTATTACGGAACCGATATTCCGTCCAAAGAGGATCTGATTGCCTGCAAATACTCGGAAGAGGAGATTGCACGGCTGCTGGGGGCCGACTCGCTGTCATACCTCAGCTTGTCGGCGCTTGAGCAGATGATCCCGGGGAAAAAGGGTTTTTGCAATGCCTGCTTTACCGGGAATTACCCGGCCGAAATTCCGGATCTTGATTCCTACAGCAAGCTGGATCCCTATACCCAGCCGATTAAACGGATTTGAAGAGAAGAGAATAAAAGAGGAAAGGAAGAAATCCTTGTGAAAAATACGTACGAGTCTCCGCTTTCCGCGCGTTATGCCGATGCGGAAATGAAGTTCCTGTTTTCTCCCGATAAGAAATTCCAGACCTGGCGCCGCCTGTGGATTGCCCTGGCGGAAGCCGAGATGGAACTGGGCCTGCCGGTTACGCAGGAGCAGATCGATGAGATGAAGGCCCATGTGGAGGACATCAACTACGAGGTGGCCGAGGCCCGCGAAAAGGTAGTTCGTCATGACGTGATGAGCCATGTGTATGCTTTTGGCCAGCAGTGCCCGAAGGCCATGCCGATTATTCATCTGGGCGCCACCTCCTGCTATGTGGGTGACAATACGGACATCATTGTGATGACCGAAGCCCTGAGGCTGGTGGAGCGCAAACTGGTGGGTGTGCTGCGCGTGCTCTCCAAATTTGCCATGGAGTATAAAGATCTGCCCACCCTGGCGTTCACCCATTTCCAGCCGGCCCAGCCGACCACCGTGGGCAAGCGTGCCACGCTGTGGATGCAGGAGCTGCTGATGGATCTGGAGGATGTGCAGTACCAGCTCAGCAAAGCCAGGCTCCTTGGCAGCAAGGGCACCACCGGGACGCAGGCCAGCTTCCTCGAGCTGTTTGACGGCGACCACGAGAAAGTAAAAGAACTGGACAGACGGATTGCCCGGAAGATGGGGTATCAGGATTGCTTTGCCGTATCCGGCCAGACCTATTCCCGCAAACTGGACAGCCAGGTTCTCGCCGTTCTGTCCGGTATCGCGCAGAGCGCTGCCAAGTTCTCCAATGATATCCGCCTGCTGCAGCACCTGAAAGAGGTGGAAGAGCCGTTTGAGAAGAATCAGATCGGTTCTTCGGCCATGGCGTATAAGCGCAATCCCATGCGCAGCGAGCGGATTGCCTCGCTGGCCCGTTATGTGATCTGCGACAGCGTCAACCCCGCCATTACGGCGGCCACCCAGTGGTTCGAGAGAACGCTGGATGACTCGGCCAACAAGCGGATCAGCATTCCGGAGGCGTTCCTGGCGGTGGACGGTATTCTGAACCTGTATATGAATGTGGCCGATGGCCTGGTGGTGTACCCGAAGGTAATCGACCAGCATCTGCGCCGCGAGCTGCCGTTCATGGCGACCGAGAACATCATGATGGACGCGGTCAAGCGCGGCGGCAACCGCCAGCAGCTGCACGAGGCCATTCGCCAGCACTCGATGGCGGCCTCCCGTGTGGTAAAGGAAGAGGGGGGCGAGAACGATCTGCTCTCCCGCATTGCGGCGGACCCGCAGTTTGGTGTCACCCTGGAAGAGCTGAACCGTCTGGTGGATCCCTCCCTCTATGTGGGGCGTGCGCCCCGGCAGACCGAGGACTTCATCCGCGAAGTGGTCGAACCGGCACTCAGCCGTTATTCGGATCTTCCCGAGGAAACGGCGGAGATTCAGGTTTGATTTTTTGCCGGATTCAGAAGAAATCTGCATTTTTTGCTTTGCTTTTTCATAGGAATATGGTAAAATCAAAGCGGTGATCGCCGTGCCGGGATTCAATTCCCGGCTTTGCGGCGTTTTCCCGCCCTTTTTTGGGTGCAATTTCCTCCCGTTTGCGGAGTATGAAAGTTGAGAGATAGCGATTATGGTAAAAGCAATCGTCGGTGCCAACTGGGGCGATGAAGGTAAGGGAAAGCTTACGGATGTTTTGGCCCAGGACGCGGATATTGTCATTCGTTTTCAGGGCGGCAGCAATGCCGGCCACACAATCGTGAATAATTACGGCAAATTTGCCCTGCATCAAATGCCCAGCGGTGTGTTCCATCCGAACATTATCAATATTATCGGGAACGGTGTTGCATTCAGTGTGGAGAACTTTATCAAAGAGCTTCACAGC
>JBJEQH010000047.1:0-3941 GCA_051881655.1 Candidatus Heritagella sp.
AATTCCCCGCGGAGATTATCAAGGGCATTCAGGATTCCATCGACTGCAATCTGACGTTCTTTGGACATCCGGTGGAAACGGGGGCCATGTACCTGATTCTGGTGGGCACGATTTTTGTGCTGATCGCTGCTTACGTTTTGCTGAATGTCTGGCTGGGGAAAAAGGCCGAGTGATTTTTGTCCCCTTTATACGAGAAAGAAAGGAATGGGTATCCATGGGAAAACCAACGGGAATTGTCTATACTTCGAATACGGGATATACGGAAAAGTACGCAAAGCTGCTGGGTGAGCAGCTGGGGCTGCCGGTCCTTTCCGCCGAACAGGCGGATTCCCTGCCGGAGGGGACGGAGGTCCTTTATCTGGGCTGGCTGATGGCCGGGGTGGTAAAGGGATATAAAAAGGCCGCCCAGCGCTTTTCCGTGGCGGCCGTGTGCGGCGTCGGAATGGGGCCGGCCGGTTCGCAGGACGACGATGTGCGCAAGAATAACGCCATTCCGCAGGAGGTGCCGGTGTTTACGCTGCAGGGCGGCTTTGACCGGACGAAGCTGCACGGGATCTACCGGTTTATGATGGGCGTTATGATCAAAGTGATGGGGAACTCCCTGCGGAAAAAGGAGAACCGCACCCCCGAGGAAGACACCATGCTGGAGATGGTGACAAACGGCGGCGATTTTGTCGATGTCCGCCAGCTCGACGGTGTGATCGCGTGGTACCAGCAGGCATAAAATGACAGAAAGAGAGCCACCGGCGAAAATCCATTGAACTGCCCCGGATGATACGGACGGCACAAAAAGGCACCGCTCCGGTTTTTAGCTGGATGTGCGGGTTGTTGCAGAAAGTAAGAGAGTATCCATCCATGTTCTGGCATAATATTCCCCCCTAATGTAGTACGTTTATTTTCCTACATTAGGGGGGCGCTTTGTCTATTATTCGTTTTTACTGGACCGATTCACACATGGAACAGGGGCCTTTTTTACAGGTCGCAGAGGGTGACAGTACCGGTTGCCCGGGTTTTCTTTATATCAATCAGCCGCTGGTTCTCGCTGCCGCGGAAGTGCAGTTCCAGATTGCGCTGATCCAGCAGAAACGGCCCGTCCACCAGAATGTCCAGCTCTTCCAGCAGGGCATCCACATCGGGGTCGTGTTTATCCCGCAGCTGTTCGTAGGTCCAGCCGCTGTAGGCCATCACATCCAGACCTCTTTTCCGGCACAGCCGGGCCAGCTCGGTCAGCGGGGCCGGCTGGCAGAAGGGCTCGCCGCCGGAAAAGGTAACGCCCTTTAACAGCGGATCGGCACAGATTTCCTCAAACAGGCTGTCCACTGTCCGGTCATACCCGGCCGAAAAGTCGTGGGAATCGGGGTTGTGGCAGCCGGGGCAGTGATGCGGGCAGCCCTGTACAAAAATGGCGTACCGGAATCCGGGCCCGTCCACAATGGATTCGGCCGCGATGCCGTACAGGCGCAGAGTTGAAGGCATGGTTTTTCGCTTCCTTTCGGTGATTACACGCGGTGTTTCACGCGGTCGCGCTCTTCGTCGCGTTTGGCCGGGTTCCAGTTTTCCAGCGGACCGGCTAGATAGCTGGTAATGCGGCGGATACGCTCAAAGCGCCGCCCCTCCGATTCACTGCGGCGGCAATAGGGGCAGGTCTCCCCGATTTCGCCGATATAGCCGCACTCGGGGTCGCGGTCGGCGGCGTGGTTAATGGCGCCGTACCCGATGCCGCACTGCTGCATATACAGAAGAATCCGCTCGAACAAGTCGGTGTCGCGGGCCTGCTCGGTGGTCAGTTCCACACAGGTGATGTGGCCGTTGTTGGTCAGCGCGTGATAGGGGGCCTCGCGCTCAATTTTCTCCCATACGGAGATGGGGTACCACACGGGAATGTGGAACGAATTGGTGTAATACGAGCGATCCGTCACTCCGGGCACTGTGCCGAAACGCTTCTTATCCAGCTCGGTAAACCGGCCGCACAGCGTCTCGGCCGGGGTGGCAAACAGCCCCCAGTTCAGCCCGGTCTGGCGGGTTTCGCGATCCAGGCGGGCCCGCATATGGCCGATAATCGACAGACCCAGCTTCTGGCTCTCCATGCTCTCGCCGTGGTGGCTGCCGGTCAGGGCCGTCAGCGTCTCAGCCAGGCCGATAAAGCCCACGCTCAGGGTGCCGTGCTTTAAAACCTCCTGCACGCTGTCCGTCATGGACAGCGTCTCCGCATCCATCCATACGCCCTGTTCCATCAAAAACGGGAAGTTGTACACCTTCTTGGTGCCCTGAATGCCCAGGCGGTGGCGAAGCTGGCGCAGGGCCAGATCCATCCGGTCATTCAGCAGCGAGAAAAAGGTGTCCAGATTCCCATCGGCCAGCAGGGCCAGCCGGGGAAGGTTGATGGTGGTAAAGCTCAGATTGCCCCGGCGGCAGGAGGTCTGCCGGGAGGGATCGTACACGTTTTCCATCACACGGGTGCGGCAGCCCAGATAGGCGACCTCGCTGCGGTAATCGCCCTCCCGATAGTAGGGAAGGTTAAACGGTGCATCCAGAAAACTGAAATTCGGGTACAACCGCAGAGCCGAAACCTGCATGGCCTGGCGGAACAGGTCGTAGTTGGGATCCCCTTTATGGGCATTTACTCCGTTTTTCACCTTGAAAATCTGCACGGGGTAAACCGGGGTACTGCCGTCACCCAGTCCCTTTTCCGTGGCCAGCAGCATGTTGCGCATCACCATGCGCCCTTCGGGGGAGGTGTCGGTGCCGTAGTTCACGGTGCTGAACGGCACCTGGGCACCGGCGCGGCTGGTCATGGTGTTCAGGTTGTGGACCAGCGCCTCCATCGCCTGATAGGTTGCATTTTCCGTCTCGCGCAGGGCCTTTTCTACGGCATAAGCGTGGGCCTGGGCGGGCAGTTCGGGGGAAAATCCCTCCAGCACACCGCGCAGGGTGGGCAGGATTTCATCGGCCTGCCCCATGCACACGGTATCCAGGTCATCTTTGATGGGATCCAGCAGCTGCTGGGCTTCTGCCTCCGTTTTTTCCAGTGAAATCTGCAGGTGCTGCATCAGCGCCCAGCGATAGCTTTTTCGGAAGGTTTTGCGTACGCCGGGGGCCATGGCATAATCGAAATTGGGAATGCTCTGGCCGCCGTGCATGTCATTTTGGTTGGCCTGAATGGCGATGCAGCACAGCGCCGCATAGCTGCGGATGCTGTTCGGGGTGCGCAGATAGCCGTGCCCGGTGGAAAAGCCGCTGTCAAACAGCTCCAGCAGGTCGATCTGGCAGTTGGTCTCCGTCAGGGCGTAAAAGTCCTTGTCGTGAATATGCAGGTCGCCCTCGTCGTGGGCCGCGGCGATTTCCCCGGGGATCACGTTGCGGTCATAAAAGGCTTTCGCCCCTTCCGAGCCGTATTTCAGCATGGTGCCCATGGCGGTATCGGTATTGTGCCCCACATTGGTGCTGGTGCGGATATATACGCCTTTGTGGTCCCCGGTAAAGGTCAGATTCTCATAGGTCTTCATCAGGTCGGCGTTCATATAGCGCATGGTGGTGTGCTCGGCCCGGTACAGCATATAGGCTTTGGCCGTTCCGGCGTAGTCCGCCGCCACCAGCACCTCCTCCACCAGGTCCTGAATCTGCTCCACCGTCGGGATCCCCCCCAGGGCCTCTGCTCTCTGCACCACCTGCAGGGTCAGAAGATCCAGCTCGTCCTCGGTCATGCAGCGGTCCTCGGTATGGATATTGGCGCGGTACATGGCGCTACGGATTTTGGTGGCGTCAAAGGCTACGGTTTCTCCGCTGCGTTTTTGGATTTTTTCAATCATAATCTGCCCTCTTCCCGCAAAATATTACCGTTCCATTGTATATAATTTGAAAAGGCAAGTCAACTTTATTCGCAACAAAACGACTTCTTTTTCTATATATTGTGCCACTTCTTTTCCAACATAACGAAAATG
>JBJEQH010000048.1:0-3936 GCA_051881655.1 Candidatus Heritagella sp.
GGACCGCGAGATCCCCAACTGGTCCCGTCCCATCGGGGACCGGCTGTACCCCTACCGCGGGGTGACCGTGGGGAACCCGAAGGTGGGCGCTCTGACGGCGCGGCTGAGCCCGCCGGTGGTGGAAAAGCACCGGCTGACCCCCACCCTGCTGCACACCCCCCGGGGAGAGACGGTGCTGGATATGGGGCAGAACCTGACCGGGATTTTCTCCATGAAGATCGAGGCCCCCGCCGGGACGTGCATCCGCGTGCAGTGCGGCGAGCTGCTGCAGGACGGCTGCTTTTACCGGGAGAATCTGCGCACGGCCCAGTCGGAATACCGGTTCCTGTCCAACGGAACCCCGTGCGAAGCGGCCCCGCTGTTCACCTTTTACGGGTACCGCTATCTGAAGGTGACCGGCTGGCCGGGGGAGGTGGACCCCGCCTGCTTTACGGGGATCTCGCTGTACAGTGATCTGCCCCAGACCGGCTGGATCGAGACGGGGAACGAAAAGGTAAACCGCCTGTTCCAGAACGCTTTGTGGAGCCAGCGCGACAATTTCCTGGATGTTCCCACCGACTGCCCCCAGCGGGACGAGCGCATGGGCTGGACGGGCGACGCGCAGGTGTTCATCTCGACGGCGTGCTTCAATATGGACTGCGCCCCGTTTTACGACAAATACTGCCGCGACCTGCGGGAGGAACAGCGCGTGCGGGAGGGTGCCGTGCCGTTTGTGGCGCCGGTCATCCAGCTGAACAACAGTTTCGACCCGGATCACGGGGATTACGGGGCCTGCGGCTGGGCGGATGCGGGCACCGTGGTGCCGTGGATGCGCTATCTGTACAACGGCGGGGTGGACGCCCTGCGCCGCGCGTATCCGGGGATGAAGGCCTGGGCCGAGTGGGTGCACCGCGAGGACCGGCGCACCGGGAACAGCCGGCTGTGGAAAGCGGTGAAGTTCCACTTCGGCGACTGGCTGGCCCTGGACGGGCCGCGCTCCGGCTTTGACCCCGAAGCGACGCTGGGCGGGACGGATCTGACGTTCCTGTGCTCGGTGTATTACTACTATTCCACCGCCCTGACCGCCAGGGCGGCCGGGGTGCTGGGGCTGCGGGAGGACGAGCAGCGCTACCGCACCCGCGCCGGGGAGATCCTCCGGGCCATCCGGCAGGAGTATTATACCCCCGGCGGGCGGTGCGCGGCGGATACGCAGACGGGGCTGGTGTTGTCGCTGTTTTTCGGTATCTGTCCGCCCCCGTTCCGGCAGAAGACGGTGGACCGGCTGACAGAGCTGCTGCGTGCCAACGGCGGCAAGCTGAAAACCGGGTTCCTGGGCACGCCGCTTCTGTGCCGGGTTCTGTCGGAGAACGGGGAAAACGGGATGGCGTATGACCTGCTGCTCAACGAGGAGATGCCCGGCTGGCTGTACGAGGTCAACATGGGGGCCACCACGATCTGGGAGCGGTGGAATTCGGTGCTGCCGGACGGAAAAATCAGCGGCATCGGGATGAACTCCATGAACCACTATGCGTACGGCTCGATTGTGGAGTGGATGTACCGCCATGTGTGCGGCCTGCGCCCCGGGCAGGACGGGCCCGGCTTTGTAAAAGCGGAGCTGCATCCCCAGCCCGACCGCCGGCTGGGATACGCCAAAGCGCGGGTGAACACCCCGGCCGGCTGGTACGAGAGCGGTTGGCGCGCCAGAGAGGACGGGGGCTTTGCCTATGATTTTGCGGTGCCCTTCGGGGCACAGGCCCGGCTGCACCTGGACGGCGTGGAGGCCGGCCGGCTGACGGTCAACGGCGTGCCCGCCCTTTCCAGCGGGATTTCGTTTGTGCCTCAAGGGGACGGCGTGGGGGCCGTGCTGGAGGCCGGACGGTACCATTTTGAATAAAAACGTATAAAAAGCCCTCTTTTCCGAAAAGCTACGGACAGGAATCTTTCGGAAAAGAGGGAACTTTTTTATGGAATATCTGCGTGCGTTTCTGGTGGGGGGCCTGCTGTGCGTGATCGGCCAGATTCTGATTGATCGCACCAAGCTGACCCCGGCCCGGATTCTGACCGGGTATGTGACCGCCGGGGTGTTTCTCACGGCGGTGGGGCTGTACGATCCGCTGGTGGAATGGGCCGGGTGCGGTGCCACGGTGCCGCTGACCGGTTTTGGCTATACCCTGGCAAAGGGTGTGGAGAAGGCCGTGGGCGAGAGCGGCCTTCTGGGGGTGTTCTCCGGCGGGGGCGTTGCCTGCGCCGCCGGGGTGGGGGCCGCCATCTTCTTCGGCCTGCTGATGGCGCTGTTTACCCGCAGCAAGGACCGGACCTGATCTTCACAACGGTTTTTCCATCCGGTCGTTGCGAAGGGTCACGCCCCCGCGCTTTACAAAGTTCGGCTGCACCGCCCGGTACCCCATTTTTTCAAAAAAGGGCCGGGCGGTGATCGAAGCGTACACGGTATAGCACCGGGGCGGGGTTACGGCGCGCTCCAGCGCCTGTACCAGGGCACGGCCGATCCCGCTGCCCTGGCAGCCGGCGTGCACATACAAAAGGTCCAGCAGGCCGTCGGGATAGATATCGCCAAAGCCGACCAGCCGCCCCTTCTCCAGCGCCAGAAAAACGGGGTGGCCCGAAAAGCGCCGCTGCCACTCCCCGGCATCGGGCACACGGGGCGCCCAGGCGTCCAACTGTTCGGGGGAATAATCGGCGGCGTTTACCGTGTGAACCGTGTGAAAAAACAGGTGGGCGCACTCTCCGGCCATGGAAAGGGCGGCCGCGGGATCCTTTTGCGGAAAGGGTACAATCTGCAAACCATCACCTCCTGAAACAGAAAAAGGGCGCGTGCCGTCTGCGGCATGCGCCCTACCATTTTGGATGGGTTTACTGAATCGAGCAATCGAGATAATGCTCCAGCTCCTCATCGTCCTTTTTCTTCTTTTCGAGGAGAAGAACAACAGCGGTTACAGCGGCGGCAATGGCAGCAAACAGCGAGACAATGCCCAGTACCATCGCAAGTTTATTTCCTTTCATAATGGAAAGCACCTCCAGTCAGGATCTGTTGTACTTTATTATGATACCCCAAAAAATGGGGAAAGTCAATGCCGCTTTTTCCGGTTTCCCGGATTTTACAGATTCTTCACTTTTGGAAGAAAAACCGCTGCGGATGATTTCTGCCGGAAAAAATAAAAAGCAGGGCAAGCGCGCCTGCTTTTTCATTTATCGGGAATCTTCTCCGAAAAAATCCTTACGCGGAAGCATTCAGCTTGCGCATCAGGGCAGCCTTCTTTCTGGCAGCATTGTTCTTGTGGAGGATACCCTTCGCGGTAGCCTGATCAATCTTCTTCACAGCTACGCGTACAGCCTCCGCCTTGTTATCGGCGTTGTTCTCGATAGCTGCGTCAGCTTTCTTGATCTCGGTCTTCAGAGCAGAATTGAACATCTTGTTGTTCAGGGTCTTGGTAGCGATGACCTTCACACGTTTCTTCGCAGACTTGATATTCGGCATGGTCACACCTCCTTCAAAACTTCATCAGTACGATTTATCATACCACAAATTGCAGCAGAATGCAAGCAAAATATGCGCTTTCCATGGAATTACACCAGAAAAAGTGCGCAGTTTTCCGCAGACAGAATCATACCATGGATTGCCCGGAAAAGCAAGCGGTTTGCGCATTTTCTGCGGTGTTGACAAATGAAAGCCTTTTGCAGTAGAATAGATAAGGAATTCTGCAAAAAATCCGCCGGGGCTCTCTCCTTTCCGTGGACGGAAGGCAGAATCCGTCGTCCATATGTCGCTATAGCTCAGCCGGATAGAGCGACCGCCTCCTAAGAGAACGAGGAGCGGACACCTTTTGGGGAGGACCCCACCTTAAAATTTCATATACGTCTCCGTAGCTCAGCAGGATAGAGCATCCGCCTCCTAAGCGGTAGATGGTTCGAGTCTAAATCTTGAAAAAACTGAATATT
>JBJEQH010000049.1:0-3935 GCA_051881655.1 Candidatus Heritagella sp.
TAATCGATCTTGAGGAAGGCGATATCCGAAAGTCAGACTATTTTGACTTTGCGGAAGACATTCTGATATTGCATGGAACGAAGGATGAGATCGTCTCTTTTGACGCGGGAAAACAATTCGCAGACGACAATCTCATAGAGTTTATTCCCGTGGAGAATGCCGATCATAGATTTCAGAATCCGGTTTGTATGGAAATTGCAACGAAGGCTGTGTTGGAGTTTTTTGGATTTTGAATGGAGGACGAGGGAAAGATGGAGATTGCATTGTGGAATAAAAAGGACAGCGGTGTCCTTTTGGATTCACCGCTGCTGCTGGATGCCTGCCGAGAAAAAAGATTCGGTACTCATATTGAATTTCGAGGCGGCGCTGTAGACAGAGCGCTGTTTACATATTTGAGCGGAACGCCCAATGAATTGTTTTTCCGTTCCAATCCGGAATGGTTTTATGAACAATTTCTTGTTTGCATGAGCCGGGAGTGGGAAGTATTTCTGCGGGCTCAGCCGTCGCTGTCGCTTGTTATGGCACGTCAAATGATGCAGCCCATGTGCGGTGTTTCGAAAAAAGCGCTGCCGCCGCTTCCCGCAGGATATAAACTTGGCATGTTTGATTTGCATACGTTTGAGAAGCATCCCTTTGGACACGGCGCCAATTATAAGAATTTCCAGGCATTTGCGAAAGACGGTTCGGGCGCTGTCGTGCGGTATCAGAATGAGATTGTAGCATCTGCATCCAGTTTTCTCAGTTTTGGACAGGAAGTTGAATTGGATGTATTCACGGACGAACGGCACAGAAGGAAAGGACTCGCGGATCACTGTGTTGCGGCAATGATGGAGGATTGTGCATCGCGCGGACTGACAATCCATTGGGATGCGCAGAACGCGGCATCGGCCTGTATGGCAAAAAGCCACGGCTTTGCGTTGAAACAGGAGTATGCAGTTTATATGCTGAGATTTGCAGAGGGAAATCCTTGATGAGCAAAATACCGCTGAAAAGGCAAAGAAGATAAGTTGGGTGCGTTTGGGAATAGGTATTACGGCTGAAATGGTGATTTTTCAAAGGTAACGGCTTTATCCATCGTTGTGGGGTCCTTCTTGTTTGCGCTATCGTTTTTATCGCCGTCCGTATTGCGGAAAATGGCGGCCCGGTGCCCTGGATATTTCTTAAAATCGAACCGGACCAGCCGGAACAATCCGTTCCGGTGAATGAAAAGAGAGACATTATTATGAATGTTTTCGTTGTATACTGTCATCCAAGCCCCAACAGCTTTACCCATACGGTAAAGGAATCTTTCCTGAAAGGACTGAGAGAGACCGGACATACCTGCTAGCTGTCGGATTTATATGCCGAGAAATTTCAGCCCGTAATGACGGAGGAAGAATACAGGCGGGAGGGCTTTTACCGGCAGTTTATTCCGGCCGCGCCGGAATCCAGGCGCAAAAAGAACAGCGGAAGGGGGGAATCACCGTGGAACAGATCTGTGTGAACGGCCGGCCGTATACCGTGATGGCCCTGCTGGGCCATGGAAAGGGCGGATATTCCTATCGGGTAACGGATAGGGAAAAGGAGTATGTACTCAAGCAAATTCATCACGAGCCCTGTGCCTATTATCAGTTCGGCAATAAAATGGAGGCCGAATTGCGGGATTATGAACGGCTGAAAAAAATCGGGATTCCGATGCCCGAGCTGTACGAAGCGGATATTCCCAATGAACGGATTCTGAAGGAATACATCGCCGGTGACACCATTGCGGTGCTGGCTTCCCGGGGAGAGGTAAAACCGGACTATCTCGATCAGGTGCGCCGTATGTGTGAGGTTCTTTATGCCGAGGGGCTGAATATTGATTATCACCCGACCAATTTTGTAGTTCGGGATGACAGGCTATATTATATTGACTATGAATGCAATGCGTATATGGAGCAGTGGAATTTTGAAAACTGGGGGATTCATCGCTGGATGAAAAAGCAGAATCCATGAGCGAAAAGGGTAACCCGCTCTCCTCAAAAAGAAGAGGCGGCCGGGTTTGCTGCCCACCCGCAATTTTATGAAGCACGGAGGGAATCTGTTGTGAAAATACTGGTAAGCGGCCTTTTAAATACGGAAACCACGGCAGCTGTGCGCGGTTTTCCCATTCCCTATTATCCCATTGATTACCCCTTTTTCGGTATTCACACCGCCGTTTCCGGCGTGGCGTTCAATATTTCCAAAGCGCTGCGCACATTGGGGGACGAGGTGTGCCTGGTTTCTATGACCGGCAGCGACTTTTCAGCGGCCTATATTCGGGAAGCTCTTCAGGAACAGGGGATCGATACCGGCCATGTGTATGAAAAACTGCAGCAGACGCCCAGTTCGGTGGTTCTGTATGATCCGCAGGGGAAGCGGCAGATTTACTGTGATCTGAAGGATATCCAGGAAACCTCCTGTGAATTTTCCCCTTCCCTTTTGGAAGGGGTGGATCTGGTGGCTGCCTGCAATATCAATTTCAATCGCCCCCTGCTTTCCCTGGCCCGGCAGGCGGGAAAACGGATTGCAACGGATGTCCACGTGCTCTCCGATCTCTATGATGCGTATAACCGGGAATTTATGGAGAAAGCGGATATTCTGTTCCTCAGCGATGAGAGCATCGGGGAACAGTATCAGGATTTTCTGTGGCGGCTCGCCCACACTTATGGCTGTCAGATGATGGTTCTGGGAAGAGGTGCCAGAGGAGCCGCCCTGTATCTGCGGGAAACGGACCAGATTACGGAAATGCCCGCGGCTTGTGTGGGTCAAGTGGTCAACACCGTGGGGGCGGGGGATGCCCTGTTCAGCGCGTTTCTGCACTATTATGCAAAGGGATATACACCGGTGGACGCTCTGTACCGGGCACAGATTTTTGCAGCCCATAAAATTACCGTCAGCGGCGCATCCTCCGGCTTTGTTTCGGAGCAGGAAATCGAGAAGTGGGTCCGTAAATAAGAAAGAATCGGGAAAGAAAGCGGGGCCCGGCTGTTTTGAACCATAGGGGTTGTGCTGATTCCATAGGAAGGAGAGGAAGGATGAAAACAACCGGAAAGCGATGCGGGATTCTGGCGGTTCTGCTGCTTTTTCTGTCGATTTTCAGTGGCTGTGGGAAATCGGAGGACAAAACGATCAAGCTGACGTTTTCCCCCTATGATTGGAAGGAAGAGTTCACGTCCACGGAAGAAATGGAAACGTTCAGCTGTGTATACAGAGAGTATTACCTTTGTATTATTGCCCTCTATAATCACGAGCTGGAAGATCATTTTCAATATGGCTTTGATCATTACGAGGAGTACCAGCAGTCGATGGATCGGCTGAATTCCATGAAAGAAATGCAGAGGGAGATCCATACGGCTGAGGAAGCGGAACTGGCGGCGCAGATGAATGTGAAAGCCGCGCAGACCCATGCGCTGATCGTCCGAATGAATTTGAGCACAGAGACCATAAAGGAAAATATGGATTCTCTGCGGGAAGATATCGTCCATAATAATTATGAATGGATATCCACCGGGTTTGAATAAGAAAATCACGGAAAGGAAAACGAAATAAAAGTCAGCCCCTCCCGTCCATCATCAGGATGGTCAGGAGGGGCTCTGCCGTTTTATACCATGTTCCGCGTTCATGCGTATACGCAGGCCGGATTTCGGTTGGGGTGAAAATAGCCCATCCGGACGGTTTCTTTTCTCTCTTTCTGCGCCATGGATATCCCGGCGCGTACGGGTCTTTCACTTAAAACAGACGAGCTGTGGAAGGAACCGTTTTACAGCCATGTCTTCTTCTGAATCGCGGGAAAGAATCACAGAAAAACCGCCTGTACCGACTCCTGTGGGTCGGATACGGGCGGTTCTGTTTTTATGGGTCGCGTTCATCCTCCGGTTCAGCATCAAAGGAGTAATCGTTCAGCTCCTCAAAATCCAGGAACTCGGAAAGGGTCA
>JBJEQH010000050.1:0-3929 GCA_051881655.1 Candidatus Heritagella sp.
TCATTCTTCCCTATTCACTATTCATTTATTTCGCAGAAAAAATGGGCGGCCGGGATTTTTCCCGCCGCCCATTTCTATACATTCCATAGTTCCTATGTTTTTCTTAGAATCAGGGCGCCTCCGTCCCCCGCGCCTCAGTGGCTGCGCAGGAAGTTCTCCACGATCGCCAGCACCTCCGGGGAGAAGAACGGCGCGCCGCCGTGGTCGGCCCCCTCCAGCCGGTAGAAGACCGCTTCTTTCCCGCACCGCTTCAGCGCGTCATACAGCAGGCAGCTCTGCCCAAAGGGCACGATCCGATCCCGGCTGCCGTGGACAATCAGGATGGGCGGGATATCGTCTTCCGGCCGGATATAGGAGACCGGGCTGGCCGCCAGGGCCTTCTCCGGGTTCTCGTCCACGCGCACTTTGCCCAAAAGCAGGCCCTCGGGGCTGTCGGCCCCCATGTGGTCCTGGATGGACAGCTCCTCGTTCATGGCGCTCATCATCATCGGCCCGTAGTAGTCCACACACGCCCGGATCCGCAGGTTATCCTCTTTTTCGTCGCTCAGGGTCAGGTCGTGCTGGGTCAGGGCCATCATCACCGCGGTGTGCCCGCCGGAGGAATCGCCCCAGACGTACACCCTCTCCGGGTCAATGCGGTACTCTTCGGCGTGCCGCAGCAGCCAGCGCAGCGCCGTTTTGGCGTCGCAGGTCTGGGCCGGGAAGGGCGCTGTCTCGGACGGCCGGTACTCCACCATCCCGATGACAAAGCCGCGCCGGGCCATCAGCGGCAGGTTGCCCAGGTTGTACCCCAGGTCCTGCTTCATCCAGGCCGACCCCTGCACGAACAGAATCAGCGGGAAGGTCATGCCCTGCTCCTCCTCCTCGATGATCTCGGGCACCAGCAGGTGCAGGTGCAGCGTCATGCCGCTCTTCTCGGCATAGGGGATGTCCAGATACGCGTGGCACTGGCGGCCCGAAAAATCGGCCGGCAGGGTAATCATGCCCTCGCTTCGTTTTTGGGAAGCGGGAAATTCCCGCAGGGGCAGCATCCGGGGGGTTACATACGAGTTTTCCATTCTTTCTCTCTCCTCTCTTTTCGTTCGGGGCTGTGCCCCCATTGTATCACACCGGAAGCGCCGGGGGAACTCCTTTTTGAAAAAAAGCGGGCCGCCCCTCCCCAAAAAAGGGAAGGGCGGCCGCCGCGGTTCTTTTTCAGAGGGGCAGGGTACGGATAAACGCCTCCACCTGCCGGTTCCAGAAGCGCCACTCGTGGCCGTAGTCCTCCTCCTGCCAGGTAACAAGGTACCCGGCCTTCTCCAGCGCCGCGCGCAGCCGCCGGTTGTCCTCCATCAGCGCGTCCTTCGTCCCGCAGGAGAGGTAGATGGGCGGCAAATTGCCCCCCTGTGCGGCGCGCCGCTGAAGGACGGTGAACAGGTCAAGGTCGCTGCCCGGCACGCTCTCCCGGGGGCCGAACACATCCTCACTCCCCGGGGCCGAGAACGTCCCCGCGGCGTAGCGCCCGGCGATATCCACCCCGCCGGAGAACGAGCCGATGCGGCTGTACCGCTCGGGATGGCGCAGGCCCAGGCGCAGCGCACCATAGCCGCCCATGGACAGCCCGGCGATGAAGTTATCCTTCGGGTCCGTGCTGCCGGGCAGCATGGTGTGCACCAGCCCCCACAGCTTAACGGTGACGATATCCTCCCACGCCGTGCCGCGCGCGGCATTGACGTACGCGCCGTTCTCCCCGCTGGGGCACACGACGATCAGCCCGTTTTCCTCGGCGAACAGTTCAATCTGGCTGTAGCGCATCCAGTCGCCGCTGGAACCGAACGCCCCGTGCAGCAGCCACAGCACCGGCAGGCCCTTTTTGCCGTAGTATTCCTTTTCGCTCAGGCCCTGCGCTTTTTGGGCGCGGGTGTACTCGGGCACCACCGCATCCAGCGAAACATCGGGAATCCCCGTGTGAATCTGCAGTCTCATTTTCAGTTCCCCTCCTTAAAATAGCCGTGCCGCAGGGGCAGCCACTGCAGGTACTGCCGCAGGGCCCCGTCCCAGAATTCGAAATTGTGCACACCGGGGCGCTGAATCCAGGTGTGATCCAGCCCCAGCGCACGGAAATGGTCGCGGGCCACCACGTTGAAATCCCAGGTGAAATCCTCGGTGCCGCAGGTCTGGAACATGCGGGGGAGATCGGCGCCCTGCTCCTTCAGCTTTGTGGCCATGCCCAGCACGTCCCGGTCGGTGCCGTCGATGGAATCGGGATCCGAAAACGCCGTCTGCCCCACATGGTGGCGGCGCACATCCTCTTTTACGTCCAGGGGGCTGGAAAAGCTGCCCACGCAGGCGTAGTTCTGCGGGTGGGTCAGCGCACAGCGGTACGCAAAGTATCCGCCGTAAGACAGCCCGGCGATAAAGTTGTCCTCCCGCCGGCGGGAGATGGGGAACAGAAAGCCGATCAGCTCCGGCAGCTCCTCGGTCACATAGGAGAGATAGTCCGCACTGCGGGCCACCCCGGGCAGGTCGCGGATGGTGGGCATCACCACAATCAGCTGCTCGCTGCCGCAGGCGCGCTGCACCATCGCATCCAGCGGCCAGGCGGTGTAGTCGTCGCCGCCGCCGTGTATCAGCCACAGCACCTGGTACCGGCGGGACTTGTCCACCTGCGGGCTGGGGACCACATCCTGCCGGCGCGGGGCCATGCCGCTTCCCATGGGGGCCTTCGGGTCATCCGGGAAGAACACCGCCACATCGGTGGCGCCGTTTAAGCAGCGCGACGCCAGGGTTAAACGAATGTATGCCATGTCAAAAATTCCTCCTCCATGATGGGTTCCTGTCTTTGTTCCTATTATATCGGAAAAAAACCGGGATTTCCACGACAAAATAACAGGTATCTTATCGCTTTCATCCAATAAGCGGACAAAGCAAAAACAGCAGGAACCGGTGCCTGAGCGGCACCGGCTCCCACTGTTTTGGAGTGTTCTATAGCAAATGAGGAATCAGCGTTTGGCAGGCGAGCCCTCTTTGGGGGTCTCGCGCTCGTACTCGGCCACTGCCTCGTTCAGCAGGGCGATTTCCTCGGCGGTCAGCTCCCAGCTGGTGGCCGAGCAGTTCTCGTCCGCCTCGTGCCGGTTGCGCACGCCCATCAGGGCCGTGTCCACCAGCGGGTGGGCCGTAATCCAGTTGACCGCCACCTGTGCCACGGGCACGTTGCGGCTCTCGGCCACCTTGTCCAGCACCTTCAGCAGCTCCTGGGCCTTGGAGAACTTGGGCTCTTTGAAATAATCATAGAACTGGAAGCGCATATCACCGGGATCCCAGTTGGGCAGGGTGCGGATGGTACCGGTCAGCATACCGGCGCCCAGCGAACCGTAGGTCATCACGCCGATGCCGTTTTCCTTGGCGAACTCCAGCACGCTTCTCTCGCGCTGGTCGATCATGGAGAACGGGGGCTGGATCACTTCCACGTCGCCGTACTTCATGCACTCCCTGGTCTGCTCGATGGAGAAGTTGGACAGGCCGATGTGGCGGATCTTGCCGCTCTCCTTCAGCTTCATCATGGCGCCCATGGTGTCCTCGAACGGGGTGCCCAGGAAGTCGGGCTTGTGGACATGATAGATGTCGATGTAGTCGATCTTCAGGCGCTTGAGCGACTGGTCGATCTCCTTCATAATGCTCTCGCCGGAGATGTTGCGGGCGCCTCTGGCCGCCGCTTCGCCCCAGACCAGGCCGCATTTGGTGGAGATAATCAGCTTTTCCCGGTCATAACCCTGAATCGCATCGCCCACCACTTCTTCGGAATAGCCGCAGCCGTAGATGGGGGCCGTATCAATGATGTTCACATCGTTATCCAGCATGGCGCGGATGGCCGCGATGGAATCGTTGCGGTCCACTTCGCCCCAGCCGGCGCCGCCGATGGCCCATGTACCCACCGTGGCGACCGAGAC
>JBJEQH010000051.1:0-3902 GCA_051881655.1 Candidatus Heritagella sp.
GAACCGTCATAGAAAACGGCATCCTCGGGAATTTCCTCGGAGAAGTCGGTCTTGATAACGCCGACGCCCATGCGCATCAGGCGCTTAACGCGCTCTTTCATATAGGCAACCAGTTCCGGATTGGTGAAGTCCAGCGCCGCTACTCCGGCACCGGCCGCATCGCCCTCGCCGGGAGAGAAGATGCAGGGCTCGCCATCGCGGTTTTTCACCAGATAGCCCCGTTCCTTCATCAGCAGGTACTGCTTGGAAATATCGCCGCCCTTGCCCCAGCGGTTGGTCGTCTGCACATACGGGAACATCCACAGCGACAGGTGGATTCCCTTGCTGCGCAGCCAGCGGATCATCCCCTCGGGATCGGGGAAGCGCTCTTCGTCAAATGCCAGCAGCTCGGTTCCGCCGGAGGGGGACATCGAATCCAGCCAGCCGTCGATGTGAATGACATCCACCGACATACCGAACTGTTCCATCTGCTCGACGATTTCCTCCACTTCCGCCCGGGTCATATAGCTCATCCGGGACATCCAGAAGCCGAATGCCCACCGCGGGATCATCTCCGACCGGCCGCTCAGAGCCGTGTAGTCCTCCAGCAGGCCCTTATAGTCCCGATTGCAGAACATGTAATAATCGAGATACGGATCCTCCGTCTCCATGGTGTAGGAAACGCCGGAAGTCGCGCCCATATTAAAGTGCGTGCGGGTATACGTATTGAGCAGAATCGAGTACCCGGAAGAACTCATGAAATAGGGCATGCCCTTGTAAGAGATATCCGAGTTGGTGGACTGGGCATCCCGCTGCCAGACCGTGATCTTCTGCCCCCGCTTGTTAAAGCCGGTGAACTTCTCGCCGAAGCCGTAGAATGCCTCGTCGCAGTACATGTAATAGGTCTCAAAGGTGTCGGTCACCTTGCCGTTTTCGTCCACGGTAAACCCGACGGGAATCGCCTTATACTTCTGATCGACGTTGTGATCCTTAATCTGCTCCCGGGTCAGCTCTTCCCCGTCCAGCGTGATCACCATTTCCCACGGGCATTTGCGGATGGTCAGCGTCGCCCGCTCCATCTTTACCAGGATAAAGTCCTCTTCTTCCTGCACCTTCACGCCGGTGTGCGGGTGGAACGAGAATACCTCGTTGGTGCGCTGGGGCATTTTCCCCTCCGGGTACATCCGGAAACGGAACACCGTCTCCCCCACAAAACCGATCTGCACCAGCGCCTGGCGGCCGCGGAACGTCTCCACCTGGAACGCGGCGCCGGATTCATCCGGCTCGTAGGCCGTAATCTTGCTCAAAAAGTCCTTCTGGCCCTTTTTGTTAAAATGGCTGTACCCCTTTTCCACATGAAGCGGATCGCCCTCCATGTTCGGGCAGTACCCTTTTTTCCCCGTATCCTGTACTAAAATCATCGTTTGTTTTCGCCCCTTCCCAAAATAATAAAACCATACTTCCCGGACAGAACTTCGGCCGCAGCCGAAAATTCCGTTTCGGTAAACTCCTTAACTTGTTATAGTTTATCATATCCAACCCAGTTAATCAACTGCATTGCCTTATTCCGTCATAAATTTTATATTCTCATATCAGAATCATTGGGTGTGTTCCGCAGAAGAAAAGAACGATGGTTTTGGGGGATTGGGCCGGTCGTTTTTCAGCCAAAGGGACGGATGTATGCGGGCCGGAAAAAGAGAGGAATTCACTCTCCCCCGGTCCTTTTCCCCCGGGGATGCGCAGAATAATACTCATCCAGAAACTTTCCATACAACCGCTCTTCCGCTTTTTTGCGGGCAGCAGCGGCATCCTCAATATCCGCAAAAGAGCCGAGATAATGGTTCTTCCCCTTAAAACCGATCTGTGCCACCCATTTCTGCGATTTGCGGTGAAAAGAAACCCCATTGTATCCACTGGTGTTGGTGCTGATCAGGCGCCGGTCCGCTTTTTCCAGCGAGGTCACCGAGGTCCCGTCAACAAACCGCATATTCTCCTTCAGCATCCGGCTCTGCAAGCAGCCGCAGCTCTTTGTTTTTCCGCTTTGCAGCAGCGTCTGCCCCACGACGGTCTCTTTTCCCCGTGCAGGGGTTATTAGTTAGCGTTGGCTAATCATTTCCCATAAAAAAGCAGCCGCTCAAATTGTTAGCGGCTGCTAACCACCGCTATCATACCATCCCCACGCTCATTTGTCAATCCAAATTGCCAATTGGAAGGATCTCCCTCGAAAAAAGGCCAAGAAAAAGAAGCGCAGGTATCGAGTCCCTGCGCGCCCCGGTTCCCGGCACCGGCAGCCACCGCTTCGGCCATCCTCTGGGTATTGCCCGTACCGCTCCAATAAACCACTGCGACTTTGCTCATCTTTTGTAACCAACCTTTCTTAAAAAATGTCTGTCAGGAAATGGCGACCGTCAGCCGCTCGATGGATGCGCCCCTGGCCCACTGTTCGCAGTACACCCTCGTACACTTCTGGTACTTGGCGGAGGTTTTCCGGGCCGCTTCTTCATCCCCATAGACCTTCCAGCAGCCCACGCACTTGTGGCCGCAGGCCTTGTTGCCGATAAAACCATCCACATCCTCCGGGGGATATCCGAGGAACACCCCAACCTCGTGGGGAAATTCCCCGCCCTGCCGGAAGCGATCTATTAACCGGCACAGACAGGGCTGCACCCGGATATCCGGATACCCGCACTTTTGCAGCAGGGCGATAACCGCCTGCCTGGAGAGATCCCGCTCCAGATCACTGGGGCGGAACACATAGATCAGCGCCCGTTCTTCCGAACAGTGCAGGGGCAGCACCCGCAGTCCCTTGGGGGCCAACCGCCGGTTCAGGCCCCGAATCTCCTCCATCAGCCCGCTGCCGGGCCGGCAGGAAAACAGACTGCCTGTCTTCATGCCGGCCAGCGTGGGCGAACAGTGGAGCACAATCATTTGATCCGTCATCGTCCGTCCTCCTGTCCCATATGCTCTTCCAAAATATTTTTCAGCGCGGCCATCGAGCTTGTGTGGCTGCGGGCGATGCGCACATGCTCACCTCTGGCCTCCCGCAGCGCACAGCGGACCATGGTGTGGGAAATGGTGCTGGTAAACAGCACCAGCAAATCCGGACAGCCCATCTTTTTCAGGCCGGCATTCATGTTCGTATATACGCGGGCGCTGCAATGATAGGACCGGCACAGCTCTTTATACTGCCGGACCATGCACTCATTTCCGCCGACGATGACCACGCTCATAGTATGCCCCTTTCTTCTTTGTTTTTTGCAGAGTGGTTAGTCTAAACTAACCACTCTGCAAAAAACAAGCCGCTGCGGCCCCCTGCCGGATTCTCTCCGGTATGGGTACAGCGGCCGTTTTCCTGTGTTTTTCCTTGCAGAAACTGCCGTTTTATTTTTGGGAATGGCAGGACCCGTGCATGGCGCAGTGCGCACAGTTACAGCCGCAGGAGGATTTCTCCTGCTTTTTCTGCCGGATCAAAGACCGCAGAATGAGAATCACGATGGCGGCCAAAACAAGGCAAATCAAGATGGTTCCTATATGGGCGCTTATCCATTGCAGCATGGCAAATCACTCCTTTGACTGAAGATAAAACCGGACATTACAGGGTCGGCTGGCTGTTCGGAGAGGGCCAATCCCCTCAGGACTGGTGGGCCGCCTTACTGGAGAGCCGGGTGGCCTCCTTATAAGGGCGGAAAAGCATGTAGAGGATCAGGACAAGGGCCGCCAGGGCAAAGACCAGGCCGACGATGTTCAGCTGGCCGGTGAAAACATTGCCGAACTGGTTGATCATCAGGGAAATGAGGTAGGCAAACCCGCACTGATAGCCAATGGCAAACCAGGTCCACTTGGCGTTGTTCATCTCGCGCTTGATGGCGCCGATGGCCGCAAAGCAGGGGGCGCACAGAAGGTTGAATACCAGGAAGGAGTAG
>JBJEQH010000052.1:0-17196 GCA_051881655.1 Candidatus Heritagella sp.
GGATTTATGAAGAAATAACCCGTGAACTGCACGCAAAACTGGAAATACTGCCCACGGATGTGTTTATTGTGATTCACGATCCCCCCAATGAAAACTGGGGATTGGCCGGAAGACAGAGAACGTGACGATTTGCGCAGGCTCTGAAAAAGATGGATGTGCTGGAAAACCCGGCACGAAAACCTCAGAATGCTTATCAAACCAAATGGTTTAAGGAGGATATACAGAAAATGAAATTAGGTATCGTGGGTCTGCCCAATGTGGGAAAAAGCACCCTTTTTAACGCCATTACCAATGCCGGCGCCCAGTCGGCCAACTATCCCTTCTGCACCATCGAGCCCAATGTGGGAATTGTGGCGGTGCCGGACAAGCGCCTGAATAAACTGCGCGATATGTACCAACCCAACAAGTTCACCCCCGCCACCATCGAGTTCGTGGATATCGCCGGGCTGGTGCGCGGCGCCTCGAAAGGGGAGGGGCTGGGCAACAAGTTCCTGTCGAACATCCGCGAAGTGGACGCCATTGTACATGTGGTGCGCTGCTTTGAAAACGACGATATCATCCATGTGGAGGGCAGCATTGATCCGGCCCGGGACATCGAAACCATTGACCTGGAGCTGATCCTGTCGGATATGGAAATTCTGGACCGCCGCATTGACAAAACCCAGAAAATGCTGAAGGCCGACAAGAAATATCAGGAGGAGCTGGATTTCTATAAGCGCGTGCGCCAGGCGCTGGATGCCGGCCACAGTGCCCGCAGCGTGACCTGCACCCCGGAAGAGGCCGCGTGGCTGTCATCGGTATCGTTGCTGACCAACAAGCCCATTCTGTTTGCCGCCAATATGAGCGAAGAGGATTTTTCCGGGGATATCGAAAAGAACCCCTTCCTTGGGCAGGTGGAGGCCATTGCCAAAAAGGAAAATGCCGGGGTTCTGCCCATCTGCGCCCAGATCGAGGCCGATATTGCCGGAATGGATCCGGAGGAAAAAGCCCTGTTCCTCAGTGATATGGGGCTGCAGGAATCGGGTCTTGACCGCCTGATCAACGCCTGCTACAGCCTGCTGGGGCTGATTTCCTATCTGACGGCCGGTAAGGACGAGTGCCGCGCCTGGACCATCACCCGCGGTACCAAGGCGCCCCAGGCCGCCGGAAAAATCCACAGCGATTTCGAACGCGGCTTTATCCGCGCAGACGTCATCTCGTTCGAGGACCTGATGGCCTGCGGAACCATGACTGCCGCAAAAGAAAAGGGATTGGTTCGCAGCGAGGGGAAGGAATATGTAATGCAGGACGGCGATATCGTCCACTTCCTGTTTAATGTGTAAATTTCATTTTCTATCTTCAAAAGGAGGCGATTGAGACAATGTCCCAGGAAATCTGTATTCTTCCCATTGGTGAGCTGAAAGGGAACGATGTTTCCCGGCACAATCCGTATGCCTATACCAAATACCCGGTGTGCGGCTTTGACCCGGAATTAGGGGATGCCGTACCCCAGTGCCAGGTATCGGTTTACGATATTCCTCCCCTCTGCAGCAATTATCCCTACCATTATCACGAGAACTCGACCGAGATTTTTTATATTTTAGAGGGACGCGGCGTTTTGGAGACCCCCACCGGGAACCACCCGGTAACCGCCGGGGATTTTATCGTGATGCCCCCCGGGGAAAAGGGCGCCCATCTTCTCCGCAATGCCTCGTTCTCGGTTACGCTGCGCTATCTCGATTTTGATACCGTGGCCCGCACGGACGAGGTCCATTATCCGCGCTCGGAAAAAGTGGGGGTTGTCTACCATGACGGCCGCCCCAATGAATTTCTTCGCGATGGCAAACCCGTGGACTACTACGACGGGGAATAATCACCGGAAAAACAGCGGAAAAGAGGGAATCCTCTTTTCCGCTGTTTCTTTGCATATTTTCGGCCTGCCGGTACACGATAGAGATATCAATTTTCGGATAAGGGGAGAGGATTCTTTTGGAGTGGAAAGACAGCGAAACGCTAAAAAATCTGATGCATGCATTTGCCGGAGAGAGCCAGGCGAGAAACAAATACACATTTTATGCACAAAAAGCCCGGCAGGAGGGACTGGAGGTTCTGGCGGCCGTATGGGAAAACACCGCCCGCAATGAACAGGCCCACGCCAAAGCCTGGTTTACCCTGATGCACGGCGGCGGCATTCCTGACAGCCTGCAGAATCTGCGGGATTCGGCCGAGGGGGAGGATTTCGAGTGTCGCAAGATGTACCCCGCTTTTGCCGAAACCGCCCAGAAGGAAGGGTTCTCCGGCGTGGCCGCCCGGATGCAGGCGGTAGCCGCCATTGAGGGGCGCCATCGCGACCGTTTTCTCGACCTGCACGAACGCTTATCGGAGGACCGCCTGTTCCGCGGCAGTGACCAGACACTGTGGATCTGCCGAAACTGCGGGTTTATCCTGCAGACGGCCACCCCACCGGAGAAATGCCCGGTCTGCCTGCACCCGAAGGGGTGGTTCGAACCGGCGGCGTCCTATCGTTTTTAAGGGCAAATTCCCTTTCCTCCCTGGAAAAAAGGGGAAAAAGCACCTGCTGCAGCCGGAAAATGGCACAGCAGGTGCTTTTTTAAAAATATAAAATTGGAGAGGATCTTTTATTCTTTATAAGCGTCTTCTTCCATCTGGGCCGCTCCACTGATCATTTTGTTCACCGAAGTTTCCGTCACATAGCCGGAGACATCCCCGTTCACGGCCACCAGATAACGGCGGGTGCCCGATTTGTAGAATTCGATGACATCATCCTCGTACATCGTATCGTAATAATGATACGTCAGGGTGATGTCCGGCGTTTTGCCTTCGATCATCAAGGAGTCAAAATCAGCATCCGACAGCATCTGTTCCCCGATCAGCAGCTGATAGAACTTCTGGAATGTTTTGTAGGTCAGTTCCTGTCCGTTGGTGCCCTTTACGGTGTAATCATATGCCGTTTTGTCCTCGGTACTGCTCTCCTCGTTTACCGTGCGGCTGAGGGTGAACACGTACTTCTGGTCCCCTACATCAAACGTGAGCTGCTGCACATCGTTGATCGTAATCAGCATGACAAACTTTTCGCGCAGAGAGATAGGGGTAGCTTCCACCCACTTGGAAACTCCGTTGCTGGAAACAGCGTACACCACATTTCCGCCGTCGAGCATCACATACCGGTTGCCATCCTCATCTTTTCCGCCGGCCAGCAATTTATAGGTGCTGTCCTTATACGTATAGGTCACACTGGCCACCGGATCCAGAAGCCCGTATTCCTCCAGCTCCTCATCGGTGGGGGAGAGCCCCACGATACTTCTGGCCGTGACACTTACCAGATCATCCTGCAGGCTGGTTACGGTATCGTCATTGGCACTGCAGGTAAACGGTTTTGTCATACTGAAAGTGGAGATATAGCCATCTCTCTCCTGCGGAACAATAACCATCTCACCATTTTCATTGATGATCTGAATTTTTGAAAATACGACCGAGTCATCTTCGCCGGTATCAATCGAAACCATCTTTGTGGTGCAGAAGTCCAGCAGTCTCTTTTTCAAATACTCACTACTGTCTCCCACATAGATCTTTCCGTCCACCAGCAGATAGTATCCGCTCCCCGTTGCGGACGAATCACCGATTGCATAGGAGAACGGCTCGGTTCCGTCGCTGAAAGTAGTGGTCATCTGAACCACCGGGTTTTCCAGCCCGAATTCATCCAGATTATAGTCCGCCGCGTCACCGATCAACTTCTGCGCCGTCACAGTATAGCCGTACTTGGCTGCCGAATTCACCGCTGTAGCAAGAACCGGATATACATCCGGATCCAGTCCTTCGATTTCAAAAGAAGAGCTCTCTTCCTCTTCTTCGGAGGCATCCTGCTCTACATATCGGATGGTAAAAGAGTCCAACTGATTTACTACATCGATATGATCCACATCATTGGCTTTTTTATTGAGAAGAGAGATCGTCGCTTCCGTCTCCGAGGATTCGGAGGTGGAAGCACCGTTCTCATCCCCTCCTTCCGCAGCCTGTTCAGCCGTGGGAATCAGGGTCAAAATCAAAACCGACGCTCCCAGCACCACCAGAACCAGCAGAGTGATCAGCAGGTTTTTCTTTGCCTTTGTCATCGCCTTCTTATTTTTCTTGCTCATAGGATTACAGGTGCCTCCTCTTCAGCCAGATCACAACACCCACAACCAGCAGGATCACCGGCACTCCAACCGTGAAGACCCAGAAGCCAAGGAACGTACTCATCGCCGTGGTGGCGGTAATATCCATCACATTGGTCTCCACCTTTGCCGTGGTAATCTTATTGTCATTCGCCGTATAATCGGTCAGATACAGGAACAGGTCGTTCATATAGGTATTGTTGCTGAAGGTAGAAGAATCCAGGAAGGTGGATACCAGCATGGACGTGCTGCCCGACACCACCACCGAGCGCTTCAGGTTGTTCTTGTCGGCATCCTGAATCCACTTCTGGCCCATCACCATGGTGTAGTACTGCTGGGTGGTTCCATCCGAAACCCACTCGTTGCTCTCTTCATCAATATACATCTTGCTGGCCGTGTCATAGGTGCCTAGCAGGGGATAGCTGACGATTCCATTGGAGGAATCATACGCCGAGCGGACATTGCAGCTGGCCGGAGTCAGAATCAGATCATAACTATTGGTCGTACCAAACGAGATCTGGTCATCCTCACCGCCCTGCATGTAATTGGACAGCACATAGTTATCCGAAGAACTGATCCGATGGCTCTCATCGGTTTCCTGCAGCATGCTGCCGTAATCCACGATAATACCCCACTCTTGGCAGAATGTATTCAGGTTGACCAGTTCTGTCTGCGTGGGATGGCAGGTAATGAAGATGGCACGGGAGAGCGAGACGGTCGTATCCTCCAGATAATCATCAAACTTTGCCAGCTCATCCTGGGTATAATCCGTACTGGGGGCTGCCAATACCAGCAGCTGCGCATTCTCAGGAATCTCTTCCGTCAGGGAATTAAATTCCACGATTTCAAATCCGTTGTCCTCCAGAAGAGCATACAGCGAACTGATGTTGCTGCTCTCTGAGGACAGCATTTCCTGATGACCGGTCTCAAACGCTGCAATCGGTACGGTTTCCAGCGTTACCTGATTGATCGCGTTGGTCAGAGCGGAATCCACCGTGCTGTAATAGGTGTAGGTTCCATATGTGGAATCCTGCTCCACCGAAAACAGATCCGATACTGTCAGAACCCGGTGCCGGCGGCTGGATTCAATCAGAACCATACCGGTATCCAGATTATCCTCACTATATTTGCTCAAAAATCCGGGATTGGCATCGGGATCAATAAACTGTACGGAGATATGGCCGTTCTCCGCCGCGAATTTCTGGGAAAGATATCCCACCTGGCTGTATTTCAGGCCATACGAGGAGTACAGATAGTCACCCATTACATCGTCTTCCGATCCGATAATGTAAATCGTTACATCCTCGTTTACGGAATCTGCCACTTTTTTGGCATCCTCCGACAGAGAATTCACCTGATCTGCCGTCAGGTCAAAGCTGAGGGCCGGAACCCTCTCTACCAGCATACCGAACAGCACGTTGACCAAAATGACCACTGCCACGAATACACAGGAGAACACCGTGGCCAGGCCGCTGTGCTTAAACTTCGAGCTGGTCAGTTTCTTGCGCAGCTTTCCCTTTTCATTTTTGCGGGCTTTCTCCGCCTTTACAGCCTTCTTTTCGGCCTTTTTCTCCGCCGCCTTCTGCGCTTTGCGTTCGGCTCTGTCGGGAGTATCGTCCTGCGCGACCAGATCCAGCTCTTTTTCTTTCATCTGGTTCTTGCCATCTTTATTCATGAGTGTTCTATCCTCCCTTTACCGATATCTTCTGCTTTCGATCTTCCGGGTCGTGAAGAAAACAAAAATCGCCATCACACTGATGAAATACACGACGCTGGAAAGGTTGAACTGCCCCTGCGTAAAGGGACTGTAGCGGCTTTCAAAGGAAATCCATTTGACGACATCGGCAATCCATGTACCGCTGAAAGAGCTGCTGATCTGGCCGATGATTACCAGAAGAATCGATACCGCAAACGTACCGATCGCCGCAATAATCTGGCTGACCGTCAGGCTGGAAATAAAGACACCGATGGAAATCATCGCACCGCCATACAGCAGCGAACCCACATAGTTGCCCAGAATCTCACTCCAGTTGGGAGCGCCAAAGAAAGAGATCACCACACAGGGAACCAATGTACCTGTCAGAGCTACAAAATACACAAAGAAGGCCGCCAGGAATTTTCCGATGACAATGCCCATCACACTGACCGGCGCCGTGAGCAAAGCCTGATCGGTTTTATTCTTCTGATCATCCGAAATCGTGCGCATGGTCAAAATCGGAATAATCATCATGCAATAGGAGAACATATAGCTGTATACATAGGTGATGTTGGACGAACTGCCGCTGAGCATCACAATGTAATACCAATAGCCAAACAGCGCCAGCAAAACGGCAATACACACATAACCAATGGGGGAAGTGAAGTACGAACGGATCTCCCGTTTCAGTACAGCTCTCATTCTTCCTCTCCTCCTTCCTCTTCAACCGCGTCAAGGGCTGCTTTGCGGACTTCTTCCTGATCCGCTTCTTCCGAATTCACACCCTTGAGCAAACTGCGGCGCTCCTGCTCGGTAAAGTGCCCATCTCCGCTGGTCAGCCGCAGGAAGACCTCCTCCAACGTCAGATCCGTATTGCGCGAAGCCATCAGTGGCCAGCCCTTACGGGTCAGCAGCGCAAACAGATCGCGGCGGATATCCTGATCCAGGCCCGCTTCAACCGTATACTCAAAGACACCGGGCTCTTTTTCGCCCATCGAGGTAACATCCACCACTTTGTCCAGCGCGCGAATGGCGTGCAGCACTTCGTTTTCCGGGCCGGCAATACGGCACACGATGCGGTGATCCGTCGAGAGATCATGGGCCAGCCGGTCGGTGGCACCATCGGCCACCAGCTTGCCGCTGTTGATGATAATCACGCGTTCACACACGGCCTGTACTTCGGACAGGATATGAGAGCTGAGGATAATCGTGTGATTACGGCCCAGGTTTTTGATCAGGTTGCGGATTTCGATAATCTGCTTGGGATCCAGGCCAACCGTGGGCTCGTCCAGAATCAGTACCGGCGGATTGCCCAGCAGGGCCTGTGCAATGCCGACACGCTGCCGGTACCCCTTGGACAGATTACCGATCAGGCGCTTGTACACATTTTGAATCTTCGTCAGGGCGCAGATTTCGCGGATGTGCTTTTCTCTGGGCAGTTTTACCTTCTTCAAATCGTACATGAAATCCAAGTACTCCTTGACGGTCATGTCCAGATACAGCGGGGGCAGCTCGGGCAGATACCCGATCAGCCGCCTGGCCTCGTTGGGTTCATCCAGAATATCGTGACCCGAAATGGTCACCGTACCCTCGGTTGCCGATAGGTATCCGGTCACAATATTCATCGTCGTCGATTTTCCGGCGCCGTTGGGCCCCAGAAATCCGAGGATCGTTCCATCTTCTACGGTGAAGCTGACATGATCCAAAGCGACGTTATTGCCGTATCGCTTCGTGAGGTTTTTGACCTCTATCATGATATTTCCCTCCTGTTTTGGGTATTGTGTTAAAATTCACACGGTACAATCCTATCACGTTATTGCACCTTTTTCAAGCGGTTCCTCCCCTGCAGGAATGCCGGTTTCGTCACAAAATTCCCCGTGTTTTTTCAAAAAAGAGAAACTCTCCCTTTTCCGGGTAACATTCTACCCCCACAATGTGATGTAAGAGTGAAAAAGAGAGAGAAAATCCAATTTTATTTTGTGAAAAACTCAATTTTCTCCATACAAATCCGCCCCTTGACAAAACGCAGCATTCCCCTTTACAATGAAAAAAGTTTACGGGGGAGAGGTGTTTTCATGCCATTGTTTTTTCCATTTCACGGGATCCGTCCCTGCGCCAAAAAAGGGGACAGCATCCTTTCCTTCTGCCGGGAACTCTTCCCGGCTCTCACGCCGGAAAAGCTCCCGGCGTGGATTCAGGATGGCCTTTGCGCCATTGATACCGAGGAGGGCCTGTATCTCTATGAGGAGACGCTGCTATCCGGAGAGGCTCTTTTTCCCGGAGAGGCTCCCTTTTCAGAGGGGACCGGGGAGGGCTGCCCCCCGGAAGAGGAAGAGGAGAAAACCGTTCTGGGATTTTTTGCACTGACCGACCGCCCGGGCAGCGATACACCCTTCGGCGCCCGGATTTTCTTTCCGCCCGATGTAACGGGAGAAACGGTTGCCCGGCTGCGGGCCCTCTCTCACGGGGGCCCCCGGTATGAGGAGACAATCGGCAGCCGCCGGTACCGGCTGTGGTTGATTAACGATCCGGTGATCCTGCCGGTTCTTTGCGGAGACGATATTGCCCCGCCTCCGCCGCCCGGCGCCCCCAAAACCCTGTGTCTGGTGTTTCCAAAAGGCCAGCCGGATTTCCCCCTCTCGCCGCTTTGGGGCATGGTCTTCTTTCAAAATCCGTAAACAGGGAAAAAGGAGGAAAATTACCCGATGGATGCTGGTTTTATCAATCTCACGGCGGAGAATCTCCCCAACGAGCATCTGTGCTGCATCATCCGCAACAAAAAGCCCCATCCAGGTGTGGAGAGAAAAAGAGAGTGGCTTTACGATCGGCTGAAAGAGGGACATGTATTCCGAAAGCTCGATGAAAAAGCCACGGTTTTTATCGAGTATGCTCCCCTTGAAACCGCCTGGGTTCCCATTGAGGGCCGCCATTATCTGTACATCTATTGTCTGTGGGTTTCGGGGGAACACAAGGGAAAGGGGTATGGGAAAGCCCTGATGGAATACTGCCTGAACGATGCCAGAGCGCAGGGAAAATCCGGGGTTTGTATGCTGGGGGCCAAGAAACAGAAGGCCTGGCTTTCCGATCAATCCTTTGCCAAGTGGTTTGGCTTTCAAACCGTGGATACCACCGACAGCGGCTATGAATTGCTGGCTCTGTCTTTTGACGGAACTGTACCCCGCTTTACGGAACGCGTCCGGAAATCAAAGACCGAAGAATCGGGATTCTCCATCTATTACAGCCCCCAATGCCCTTTTATCCTTCAAAATATTGAGAAATTACAGCGGTACTGTGAAGAGAAAGGGAGGAAGGCCTCTTTCCATCCGGTGGATACGCAGCAAAAAGCAAAGGAACTGCCCTGCGTTTTTAATAACTATGCGGTTTTTTACAACGGGGAGTTTCAGACCGTAAATCTGCTCGATCCCACCGCTCTCGAACGAATCCGGAAAAACTCGGACATTTTGAAAAAGTGACCGTCCAAAACCGGGAAGCCCACCCCGCGGTTTCTTCCATCAAACAAAAACACTCTCTGAAAAATTTCAGAGAGTGTTTTTTCTATGTGTGGATTCCCCCGGCCTCATCCGGAAAGGGACTGCGCCCCTTATTCGGAATAGGTAAAGGTAAATGTGGGATCCAGCTGGTATAACTGGCTGTACAGGGTGGCCGCACGGCTGCGGTAATACACCATTTCCCGGTTCATCTGCTCCAGGATCTCGGTGGTACCGGCTCCCTCGCCGTTTTCCTCCCCGCTTCCCAAAATTCCCGGCGTCTGTGCCACCCACTGGGCCTGCTCTTTTTTGATCTGATCGTAAGCTTCTCCGGTTACCATCGACAGCAGACGCTGATACGCACTGTCCACCTCTTCCTTCCACAGATCCCGGTATTTCCGGCTGATCTCCAGCATCTCCCGGGTGGTGGCAGCATCCTCCGCCTCCGCCGCATACCCGGCATCCAGCGGATTTTGCGAGAACGCAATGGAAAACCCGGGATCGTCGCTGCTGATATCCGGCAGCATGGTCTCGTGCTTGCCGGTCTCCTGACGGCTCCCGTCCTCCGATGATCCTTCGCCGGTTTCGCTTTGGGTTCCACTGCTCTCTTCCTGTGAGTGGGAGGATTCCTCCTCCGATGTCTGGGATATCACCGAGCTCTCCGGCTGCGTGCTCTCCCCGGACGGCACGGTACCGGTCCCCGTCTGGGTACAACCGGTCATCATCAAAAACAGGCACCCCGCCATAATCCACGGCAGCATTCTCTTTTTCCCGCTCACTCTAAATCCCCTCCTTTTTTTCTTCTACAGAAACTTTATCATACCTGTGGTTTTTTGGCAACGGGTTCTTTTTCCAAAAATACATTCAGCAGGGGAAACATGTGCGATTGAATCGCCTCTTTCTGGGAAAAAGGCAGCGGATTTTCCCCCTTTCCCATCTCCACGGTGAACCCCGGTTTTCCCGTTTCCAGCTGAAACCAATCCTTACATCCCCCCAGCGAGGCCAGCCCCGGTGGCTGGGGAACCGCACGATAGCCCGATACCTGTGCCATGGCACGGGCCAGCTGCTCGGCCCGCTCTTTTTGCCCCGGCTTCCATGTTCCCAGCCCCGCATCGTAGTAGATCTCCTCGCCCTGGCTGTGCAGCGCCAGAATCCGCTCACACCCCGGCTGGCGGCACACCTGTATCACAGTCTCGGTCTCCGGTTCACTGCCCGCATATTCCCCGCCGTACCGGGTGGGGGAGGGACCCGTGTATCCGGCGCGGATCTCCATGCGCCGCAGCTTTTCCCAGCCGGCCGGAAAATTATGGTTCAGATCCACCCCGCGGGCGTTGGCCTGCCAATGAGTGGGGTCCGGGCTGATCCGGCGCACCAGCGGAGCAAATCTCCCGGCGCGCGCCGCCCCATGCAGAGAGATTTCCACCCCATCGGGGTTGACCATGGGAACAGCCAGCAGGGTATTCTCCTGTTTCCAGGTTTCCTCCCAATGGCTCTCCCGGAGATAGTCCATCAATACCGCCGATGTGATCCATTCCATTCCGTGAAAACAGGCAAAAACCGCGAAAACCCGGCGCCCCTGCCCGATGCGGAACTGATACAGCGGTCTTTTGCAAAGACTGCTGCCGATTTTCTCCGCTCTGCGCCCGGTTTTTCTCTCCCATTCCTCTTTTTCCTTCTCGAAAACCGAAAAATCATACAGCAAAAAATCCCTCCTTTTTACAGACGTATGCGTGCATCCGGTTTTTTCATGCCGCCCTTTTTTCTCTTGCCATGGAAAACAGAAACCCGTATAATGGAGAAAAAGGATTCTCTTCAGGAAAAGGGGCGTACATTTCATGGATCTGACGGAAAAAACGCTGGAAAGCCAGCGGTTGTTCACCGGAAAAATCATCAACCTGTGCCTGGACAAAGCACTGCTGCCCGACGGGACAACAGCCAACCGCGAGCTGGTCCAGCACCCAGGCGGGGTCAGTGTGGCCGCCCTGACGGAGAATAATGAGATTTATATGGTCCGCCAGTTCCGCTATCCCTATCAGGAGATCCTGCTGGAGCTGCCCGCCGGAAAGCTGGAGAGAGGAGAGGACCCCTTCGAGGCTGTCAAACGGGAGCAACGGGAGGAGACCGGCACTACTGCCGAGGAGTACCGGTATCTGGGCGAAGTATATCCCACTCCCGGGTATGTGGACGAGATCATCCGCCTGTGGGCCTGCCGGGTAAAAGCCCGGGGTGAGATGGATCTGGATGATGACGAATTTTTGGAGGTGGAGAAGATCCCCCTGCAGAAAGCGGTGGAGATGGTCCTCCAAAACGAAATCCGCGATGCCAAAACCCAAATCGGGATTTTAAAGACGAAATTCCTGGTGGAAAAGGGAGAGCTGTAAACGGAATTCCACTTTTCCCGGTTCTTTTTTTTGAGGAATGATTGCGTAATTTCTTAGAGCACGGACGTTGGAATTTTCGAAACACAGAAAAATTTCTGCGAATTCCTGAACAAAAAATGGCCTCACCCGGTACAATTTTGTACCGGGTGAGGCTTTCTTTTTTACAAAAGACTTTTTTATAGAAAATCAGTCCGCTTTTTTCTCTGAACGGAGGATCGTACCGCTCACGGCATCAATTGCGTACTCATATTCAGTGTTTCCCACATGGAACTCCACTTCATACGCATCGCCGTGCAGCTCCACTTCCACATATTTGGCCTGCGAGGCAGTTACCCCTGCATGGGCAAAAGCCTTCGCTTTAGCTTCTTCTTTACTGATGCCGGTGGAGGAAACAGCGGAGGAGGATTCCTCCCCGTTCTTTTCAAAACGGAGGATGCTGCCGGTCACGGCATCGACCTCGTACTCATATTTCGTATTCCCTGCGCGGAATTCCACTTCGTATACACCGTCGTCCAGTTCCACCTTCAGGCTCTCGATCTGCGAAGCGGTCACCCCAGCATGGGCAAAAGCCTTCGTTTTGGCGGCCTCTTTTCCGATATACGAACTCTTTTCTTCGTCGCCGTCGTCGTCATGGTCAGTCTTTTTCTCAAAACGGATCGCTTCACCAGTCGCTGCGTCAATTTCATATTCATACTCACAGCCGTCGGCGGTGAATTCCACTTCATAGATCATCCGGCCGTCTTTGCTGTCGTATTCCACATCCATACGGGAAACGGCGCTCTCCTGAACCCCTGCATGAGAAACGGCGGCCTGCTTGGCGGCGTCAAATCCCACATAGGATTTTTCGCTGACCGAACCGGTCTGGGTAACAGTGGAGTTCTCTCCCTGGCGGGTGGCATAAATCAGAGCAATTTCCTGTACATTCAGGGTGGAGAGGGTCTGATAGGTGAGCGTGGGATCCATCCGGATCACTTCGCGGATCAGGGCCGCTTTTCCCCGGGAAATGCCATACTCCTTCGCCAGCTGCTCCAGTTCTTCATCCCCGGTCAGCGACTGGGATAGAACGGCCGCCTCCAGCCCATCCTCCGAGAAGACCTTCTCAATATCACGGGCAATGCGGATTTCCAGTTCCTCTCCCTTTTCCTCATCGTCATTCTCCACGGTGACCAGAATGGAGTTTTTGGCTTCGTTCAGATAGCCGTTTTTCAGCATCGAGCCAATCAGGGCGTTGATGCTCACATCCAGATCGGTTCCTTCCAGGTTCATTCCGTCGATCACCGCTTCTCCGTCCTTATTCAGGGCGTTAACGGCGACCACTTTTTCATTTTCATCCACATCAAGGGAAACACTGGGATTCACATCCAGCGTAACAATCGAATCCACTGCCTGGGCGCCGTGATTCCAGGGCTGCCATATCATGGCGGCGGTGAAAAGGATACACACGGCAGCAGCGGCCGAGACAAACGATACAATCTGCTTTTTCCAATTCTTCTTTCCAGTCGTCATCGGGATCACATTTCCTTTCTGTTCTTCACAGGAGGAGAGAATGCGATCCAGAACATTCGGAGCCGCATGGTCCATTGCCACGCGGATGCGCTCTTCCAGTTCTTCTTGTTTTCTCATACTTTTTCCTCCTCCAGCGCTTTTTTCAATTTTCGAAGGGCTCGTCTGTATTTAGAGAGAACAGTGGAAAGCGGGATGTGCAGAACAACGGCAATTTCGCGGTGTTTGCATCCGGTCAGAGCATGCAGGGTGACAATTTGCCTCTCTTCATCCGACAGCTGTGACAGCAGACTCTGCAGCATTAGGGTATCCTCCTGATCGACGGCGGGCCGGTCAGCAAACTGCTGCTGCCAGTCCTCCGGTGACATCGGGATTACCCGTTTCTGTTCCCGCTGCTTCATCAGCGCCAGATTTCGGGTGATGGTCAATAACCAGGCCATCGGCTTTCCCGCTGTATGGTACTGCCCCGCCGACTGAAAGGCCCGGACGTATACGTCCTGCAGCACATCCTCGGCATCCTGCCGGTTCTTTACAATGGACAGGGCAAACCCATACAGGGCCGTGTGTGTCTCCTCATACAATTGGGATAACGCCTGCGTGCTCCCCTCTGCCATTTGCAGAATCCAATTGTCCCATTTTGCCGTCTCGCTCCCGGAAAGCGGGACGACCGCTGTCATACATCTCTCCACATCGCTTTCCTCCCTGTTCACCTTATTAATGAACGGGGCCTCTTTTTTATTGCATGGAGAAGAAAAATTTTTTTCTTTTTTTCTTTTCATTCCTTTTTCTCCCTGAGAAAACCCGCCGTTTTCCAAAAACACACTCCCGGCGGGCGGGATTTTACCTGTACAGAAAAGGACCACGGGAAACCGTGGTCCTCTTTACTATTTATTCTTCCGGCTGTTCTTCGATTGCCGGATCCGTCATTTCCTCCTCGTGGGGAGCACGGGACAGAGTGACCACTTTGTTTGAATCCCCTTGAATCCGCATCACGCGCACCCCCTTGCTGGGGCGGGCACACTCGCGGATGGAGTCGGCCTGGATCCGGATGATCACGCCATCAGACGAAATCAGGATAATATCGTCCGTACGGTCCACAATCTGGATGGCCGCCACCTTGCCGTAGGATTCCGTGTGGTAATTAGTCAGTCCCTTGCCGCCGCGGTTCTGCAGGCGGTAATCACTGACGGGGGACAGCCGGCCATAACCGGTTTCGGATACGGTGAGAACCAGCCCGTCTTCGCGCAGGATCGAGGTGCCCACCACGCAGTCGCCTTCCCGCATGGTGATCGCCTTCACGCCCCGGGCCGAACGGCCCATGGCACGCACATCCGTCTCTTTAAACCGGATGGCCATACCGTCATGGGTGGCCACCAGCAGTTCATCCTGGCCGCCGGTGATCCCCGCCCAGCTGAGCAGGTCACCCTCATCCAGATCGATGGCGATCAGCCCGCTTTTGCGCACATTGCGATAGGCCGACAGCTCGGTGCGTTTAATAATGCCGTTGCGGGTGATAAGAACCAGGTAACTCTCCTCTTCCCACTGGGGAACCTGCACCATCGAGGTGACCTTCTCGTCGGGAGAGAGGGGAAGGAGGTTGGCAATATTGATCCCCTTGGCCGTACGGGCACCCTCGGGTACTTCGTAGCACTTGAGCCGGTACACTCTTCCAAAATTGGTGAAGAACAGAACCTGATCGTGGTTGCGGCTGACGAACATCTCGCTGGCCACATCCTCCTCCCGGCGGGACATACCGCTGACCCCGCGGCCGCCGCGCTTCTGCAGGCGGTAGGTATCCGTCTTCTGACGTTTGACATAACCGGCCTGCGTCAGGGTCATCACACACTCGTCATTGGGAATCAGATCCTCAATATCCACTTCACCGCTGATGGTGGCGATCTCGGTGCGGCGCTCGTCCGCGTATTTTCTCTTCATGGCCTGGGCCTCATCCTTGATAATCGCCAGAACACGGGCTTCGCTCTGCAGAATATCCAGATAATCCGAAATCTTGGCGTGCAGCTGATCCAACTCATCCATGATTTTCTTAATCTCCAGTCCGGCCAGTTGGCCCAGCTGGAATGCCACGATCGCCGATGCCTGCACATCATCAAAGCCAAAGGCCTCCATAATGGCTTTCTTAGCTTCGGGACGACCGCCGCGGCAGGCGCGGATGGTGGCGATAATCTCATCGACAATATCAATGGCTTTTTTCAGGCCCTCCAGAATATGGGCGCGGTCCTGGGCCTTCTTCAGATCAAAGCGCGTGCGGCGCACGATGACCTGCTTCTGGAAATCAATATATTCCTGCAGAATCTGCATCAGGTTCAGCGTTTTCGGCTCGCCCCGGACAATGGCCAGCATAATCACACCGAAGGTGGTCTGCATCTGGGTTTCATTATACAGGTGGTTCAGCACAATCTGGGGCGAGGCGTCGCGCTTGATATCAATGACGATATGCATGCCCTCGCGATCCGAGTGGTCCTCGATATTGGAGATACCCTCCAACCGTTTTTCTTTGACCAGATCGGCAATGCTCTCGATCAGACGGGCCTTGTTTACCTGATACGGCAATTCCGTGACCACGATTTTAAACCGGCCGTTCTTCTCCTCTTCGATTTCCGCGCGGGCCCGCACCTGAATGCGGCCGCGCCCGGTGGCATAAGCGGCGCGGATCCCGCTGCGGCCCATGATGATGCCGCCGGTGGGGAAGTCGGGCCCCTTAATGTACTGCATCACATCCTCCAGGGTAGCCTGGGGGTTGTCGATCAGTGCGCACATCCCGTCAATCACCTCGCCCATATTGTGGGGCGGGATGTTGGTGGCCATGCCCACGGCAATACCGGTGGAGCCGTTAACCAGAATATTAGGGAAATGGGTGGGCAGAACATCGGGTTCCTTCAGCCGGTCATCGTAGTTCGGTGAAAAATCCACCGTATCCTTATCGATATCGGCCAGCATATCCACCGACAGTTTATTCATGCGGGATTCGGTATACCGGTAAGCAGCCGGGGGGTCGCCGTCCACCGAACCGAAGTTTCCGTGGCCGTCCACCAGCACATACCGCATGGAGAAATCCTGTGCCAGACGCACCAGCGCATCATAGACCGAGGCATCTCCATGGGGGTGATACCGGCCCAGCACCGAACCGACGGTATCGGCGCACTTGCGATAAGCCTTTTCCGGCCACAGGGCGTTTTCATACATTGTATACAGAATCCGGCGGTGCACCGGCTTTAAGCCGTCGCGCACATCCGGCAGCGCACGGGAGACAATGACGGACATGGAGTATTCCAGGAACGCCTTCTGCATTTCTTTTTCCAGATTGACCCCTATGGTGCGGCCGCTCTGTATCATCTCTTCTTCCATGATCAGGTTCCTCCCTGTACAAAATCTAAAAAATCATCTTTTTATACAAATCGTATTTTTTTATTCTCCGGCAGCCGCCTGCCGCATCCGCTGCTCCCAACTCTCCCGCACCGCAGGCGGAAGCCCGCGCAGGGGAACCAGCAGCTCTTTTCCGTCGCGCCGGCAAAACCAGTACACCTGTTTTTTCTCCCGCACAGTCAAACTGCCGTCCAGTGGGAAAAGCACTTCATCCCCCATAGGGAACCGGCGGATAATGCCCTGTTCGGTCATGCAGACCCGGATTTCCTTCCCCTCGTCCAGCTGACGGGCCCGGTAACGCATGGCGCATTCCGGCACGATCCACAATACCGCGATGAGAAGCAGGCACAGCCCAAAGAAGAAAAGGCCGTTTTTATCCTGCTGGCGCAGATACGAGGACAGGAACAGCCCACCGGCCGCCAGCAGCAAAACCGTCTCCACCGCGGCGCGCTTTCCCGTGGTATGGATGTACCCGCTCATACGCACCCCCAAAAGAATCTCCCGGTAGGTGGGGGTATAGGCAATCTCTTCACTTTTCTTCTCTTCCATATTACCTCTTTGTATAAACTACTTCTTTATTCCGATTTGTA
>JBJEQH010000053.1:0-3878 GCA_051881655.1 Candidatus Heritagella sp.
CGGGGTGGGCGTCGGAGACGGCGTGGGCGTCGGCGTCGGGGTGGGCGTCGGCGTGGGGGTCGGGGTGGGGGTCGGCGTCGGGGTGGGAGTGGGCGTTGCCAATTCGGATGTCTCGCTCCCGTCGGAGGACGAGGACTCGTGATCTCCCGTGCACACCGCCGGACGGTTGGAGCTGGTGTACCAGCCGGTGGCCGTCTTTGTGCAGCTGGAGCTGGCAATCAGACCGGTTTCCTCACAGTACGTCGCCGCCGATACCGACGGATCACAGGTGAAATCGCGGCTGATATCCGAGTGGTTCTCCAAACAGCGGGTCATCACCTCTTTCCAGAGGGTGATGGGATCCCGGGTGCTGGGCAGCCGACTGCTCACTTTATAGCCCGCCCATACGCCGGCCACCGCGTAGGTGGTGCCGCCGACAAACCAGGCATCACAGTCATTATCCGTGGTACCGGTTTTGCCGTAAACACTCCAGCCGCTGATCTGGGCGCGGTTGCCCGTACCGCCGCTGGCATAAATCGGCTCGCGCAGCAGCTTCTGCATAATGGTGGCATTGGCCGACGAGATAGCCTGCTGGGGCACTTTATTGGTATTGTCCAGAATCCGGTTGCCGTCGTGGTCCAGCACATAGTAGTAGGTGTACGGTTCATAGTACTGGCCGCCGTTGCCGAAAATCTGATAGGCCGCGACCATGTCCTTCACCGTAACGCCGTCCGTCAGGCCGCCGATGCCCATGCCGCCCAGGCTGTACTGGTCCTCACTGTTCAGGGTGAAGTGCAGCTTGCCGGTCATAAAGTTAAAAATACTGCCGGGGCCAATCACATTGGCCAGCTGCACGGCCGGGGCGTTCTGGGACACACGGATGGCCTTGGCCACCGTCATTTTCTCCTCATAGGGGCGCCCGGCGTTGCTGGGGCCCGCCGATCCATCGGGGAAATAGTTCTCCAGCGGTTCATCCTTCAGGATGGTGGAGTAGTTGATGGCCCCCTGCTCCAGCGCCGTTGCATACACGCCGATGGGCTTGATGGTGGAACCGGGCTGCCGCTTGGTATCGGTGGCAGTGCTCCACAGCCGGTTGCCCACCTTTTCCCCGCGGGAACCGATGGTACACAGAACCCGGCCGGAGTAATCCATCATATAGAAACCGACCTGCACGCCGCTGTCGGTGGCGTACAAATCCTCATCCGCAAAAACCTCTTCCGCGATTTTCTGATCCTGCATGTCCATGGCGCTGTAAATCGTCAGGCCCTCATGATAGATCATATCCACCGCTTTTTCCTCGGTGATGTCGTATACTTTCTGCAGATCCCGCACCACATCCTCGAACATGGCCTCGGTGTACCAATCCCAGGTATCGGTGGCGGACAGGCTGCTGCTGTCCTCTTCCTTCTGCCCGGCATAGCCCACAAAGGTCATATTCTCCGACTTCCGCATGGCGTCGTCGTACTCGGATTTCGTGATTTTCCCCTGATCGTACATCTCGCTGAGAACCAGCTGCTGCCGTTCTTTGTTATTGTCGGGATAATAAAGGGGATTGTACTTATACGGGTTCTGGGTAATGCCCGCGATACAGGCGCATTCGGCCAGATCACAGTCGGTGATGGTTTTCCCGAAGTAGAGCTGGGCCGCCGCCTCTACGCCGTTGCAGTTTCCGCCGTAGTTGACCACATTGAGGTAGGCCTCCAGAATTTCCTCCTTGGTATAGCTCTCCTCCAGCTTCAGGGCCGAAAAAATCTCTTTGGCCTTGCGCAGCAGGCTGACCTCGTTTTTGCCGGTGATGTTCTTGACCAGCTGCTGGGTAATGGTGGAACCGCCGCCGCCCGACTGGCCGGTAAACAGCTTTAATACGGCGCCGGCCGTGGTGTACCAGTCCACACCCTCGTGCTCATAAAACCGCTTGTCCTCAATGGCGACCATCGCATCCTTCATATACTGGGGGATATCCTCCCAATCCTTCCAGACGCGGTTTTCCGTGCTGTACAGGGTGAGGTATTTGACATCATTGCCGTTCTCATCCTTTACATAGACCATGCTGCTGTAATCCAGCGCATAGGATTCCAGCTTCACCGTTGTGGTCTGATCCCGCAGCTGCCCCAGAAAATGGAGCACCGAAATCAGCGTGACCGTCCCCCCAATGGCGAGAACCAGAAAAACCGTCCACAGCGTACGGCCCAGCATGCGCAGAACGGTTTTGGCCGCCCCGCCCGCACAGACCGCCCTTTCATGGCCGGTTACCGCGATATGATTGGTCGTATTGAAGCGATTGATATCTGTCTTTTTCAAACGATCCTCACACCTCTTCCTTCTCCGCCTCCCCTGCCCGGCCCAAGTTCCTCCCGGCAGAGAGACGGTATAATTTTCCTTTTCAAATCCATACTACCCAAAAGGAGTGATCGTATGAGCCATTTGAAAAGAAATGAAAAACTTGCCCTGCTGCTTTGCGCACTCTGCCTTGCGGCGGCGGCGGTCGCCCTGATTGCGGCCAACCAGCTGCAGGCCCGGCAAACAGATGCACAAATGCAGTCTAATATTACCGCATCTTCGGGATCAAGTCAAGCGAGCACCCCGGAGGACGGGGAAAAGAATTTGCAAAAAGACACCGATGCCGCCGCGCAGTTCGCCGTCGTTTCCCTGTATGACGGCCATGTGGCCGCCTTCTATCCGGACGAAGAACAGCCGTTTTTAACGCTGGATGTCGAAGAGGACGAGCTGACGGCGGCGGACCGGCTGCTCCTCATGAAAGGGATTCCGGCGGCCTCACGGGCGGAGCTGCTGCACATTCTGGAGGATTTTGAGTCATGAAAAAAGGCGGAGTCCCTCCGCCTTTTTCCTCTCTCTTTTCGGTTGTTCACCGGTCAGGTTCGTCCTGTGGGATCTGCATCCCGTCCCAGGCCACGGTAAAGGGGCAGAACAGATCCTGCCCGTCAAAATACGCCGCCAGCTGCTCGTGATTCGAGGTCCAGTGGTTGATGTGCGTCGCATAGACACGGCTGGTTTCGTCAAGGGTGCCCTGCTCCCGCAGTACATCCAAAAGCTCCCGCAGGGCGAAAGCGTGCAGATGCCCCCGGGGGTGGGCATCCATTCCGGGCGTCAGGCCAAAGGTGCACTCGGTAATCAGCACATCAATGTGACGGCCGGCCAGCGCCTGCAGTGTTTCCGGCAGGTACCAGCCCGTATCCAGTCCGTAGTACAGCGTTTTCCCGTCCGGGCCCGTCAGCAGGTAGTTGGCGCTGTTCTCCCCCATACTGCCCGTGTGGTCCCCTTTCAGCGGCAATACCCGGTAGCCCGCGATCTCCGTCTCCTCGCCGAAGTGCAGTTGATGGAAGCGGATGACGCCCTTTTCCTCCAGCTCGCGGGTGCGGCCCTTGATCGCGGTGGGATCCCCGTGCAGATCGTCCACCATATCATAGGCCCGGTCCGTCAGATAAACATGAAGGGGTTCTCTGTCCCGGTGGGTCGCCATATCCCGCATCTGCAGCATCATAACGCAGAAGTGATCCTCGTGGGTATGGGTGTACAGCACATGGTGCAGGCCGGTAAAATCCCCCAGCACCGTCGCCTGAGAGGCTGCATCCTCCCCCAGGTCGATGCACAATTCCTCGTTCACCCGGAACATGGTGCGATGGCGGATCTCCTTCCCGCCCTTTTTCCGGGCATTTTCACACACCGGACAGCGGCAGAAGGGATCGGGAATCCCCTCGGCCGCGCCGGTGCCATAGAACATTCTGTCAAACGGTTTCATTTTTTCTCTCCCCTTCGATTTCATGCGGCGCCGCCGCTTTCTCTTTCTATGAGCGTACCACTTTCCGCACGGAAATGCAATTTTTTCACGGGGCTTCTCTGCAAAAAGTGCCGAAATTTTTTTATCTTTCCCCAAACGG
>JBJEQH010000054.1:0-3870 GCA_051881655.1 Candidatus Heritagella sp.
GATTCCCTCCCGGGCCATCATGTCCTCCCGCAGAAGGGCGTCCAGCTTGCAGGAGAACAGATCGCAGATCTCCAGCAGCTTCGGAATTTCGGGGAAAGCCTCCTCTGTTTCCCACTTTGATATGGCCTGCCGGGAGACCCCCAACCGCTCCGCCAGCTTCTCCTGGCTCATGTTTCCGTTCAGTTTTCGCAGATACTGCAGATTCAGTCCAAAGTACATACTGTTTTTTCCTCCCTTTTCTCTCTCCTGCCGCGGTCAGGATTCTCTTGCTGTTCTGGTATCAGTATACCAGAACACGGATTTTTTCTCCACCATTTTCCGGTTGCAGTTTTGCAAAAGAATGGAAGGTATCCGTGGCAAAAAGGAATTCAGCAGCAAAATTACAGCAAAAAAGCGGGAGCCGCTGCTCCCGCTTTTCCCGAATCTGAAATTCTCCGGCGGCAGGCCGCCATTTCCGCCGTTCTGCAGAAACCGGTTCTGTCTCTTCCCTCTTTTCAGTACAGCGTTTCCTCTTCTTCGGAAAACAGCCGGTCATTCACTTCGAACAGAGTGATCCCGTTGAGCAGCCCATACATGATGATGACATCCCGCCGGTTTTTCGGGTAAAGCTGCGCCTGCCCGCTTTGCTTCAAAAGTTCCTGTGTTTCCTCCAGTGTAGCGGACAGACCAAAACACAGGCACAGAAGACGGCTGCGGGAAGGGGTGCGGCGCCCGGCAAAAACCTGGTGAAGATAGACTTCGCTCATTCCCGACTGCTTGGCAAGGGCTGCTTTGGAAATATGCCGCTTTTGAAACAGTGTATTCAGCAGCTCATGAATTTGGTCGCTGTGAAAGTTCTCCTGATTTTCCGACAAAAACTGATCCAAACTGGCGGCCTCCATCAATTCCTGCTGCAGACGATTTGTCTCTTTCATTCTTTCACTGCCTTTACAATTTATCATTTCTTTTGTATAATACTACTGTTTTTCATAAACAAATTCAATATGCAGGCTGCATACAGGCTATTGGTATCCCGGTACCATGCAGGATGGCTAAAAGGAGTGAGCTTTATTTATCAGTATCTGCTCGCAAATATTGACAGCGAATATGTTGCCGTAAAACAGTTGAAAAGCGGTAATCGCGGCTGTATCTCTCTTCTGCAAAATCGTCACAATGGTATACGGTTTATTTTCCGTCATTACCGCGGAACGGCTGAGGTGTATCAAAAACTTCTGGGAATTTCCTGTCCGAACCTGCCGCAGATTATGGAAGCTGCCGAAAAGGACGGAATGGTGGCCGTGCTGGAAGAATACATCGAGGGCGATTCTCTGTATGATCTGCTGAAAGGGGCCCTGTTCACCCCTATGGAAGCGCGAAAAATCACGCTGCAGCTTTGCAATGCCCTTTGGGTTCTGCACTCTATGGGGGCAGTTCACCGGGACATCAAACCGGAAAATGTGATTATACGCGGCCAGGAGGCTGTATTGATCGACTTCGACGCCTCCCGCCTGTTCAAAAACGGAAGCAGTATGGACACACAGGTTCTGGGAACCACCGGTTATGCCGCCCCGGAGCAGTACGGTATTTCACAGACAGACCAACGGGCAGATCTCTATTCCCTGGGGATTCTGCTGAATGTAATGCTCACCGGCAAGCATCCATCCAAGGAACTGGCGGCCGGCCGGCTGGGCCATATTGTGCAGAAATGCACCATGGTAAATCCCAGCAAACGATACAAGAATGTGCTCCATTTGATGGAAGCTCTGTGAGAGGAACCAATATGATGAAAAAATGTATCTACTGCGGCACGGAGCTGCCGGAAGAAGCCTCTTTCTGCCCCCATTGCGCCCAAAGCCAGATTGCGAAAACAGAAGCCAAACCCCCGCGCCGGTGGCGGAGAAAGGCGCTGATGGCGGTTTTCTGCATATTGGCAGCGGCAATGGTCGTTCTGGCCTGCTTTTATGCAAACCGGTCAAAAACCTATGAAGGCGGCGCAAGAGTGGTCTATACGGATCAGGATGGCGAATACGAGCTTTTGGTAACATTCCATCCCGACGACATTGTAAATGACAGACCTGTTGGAACGAAAACGGTCTCCTTGTCCACCGGGGAGCTTTCCAATATGACGGTCATGCTCGGCATCTATCAGGACGGAGAGATTGCGGACACCGATACCTTTTTTGAAAAGGTGGAGAGCTGCACACTGGAGGCAAGTCCCAATGAAGACGGCGCTTTGACCCTGTCCGAACCTGTTTATAATACCAACTTTCTGCCGGCTGCGCGGGAAAGCGATATCACCTATTCCGGGGAGAGCGGAACAAACGAACTGCTCTGGACACTGCACATGAAAAACGGTGATACCATTCATTTAAAACAGACCTTTGAAGTAATCCCCCTGATCCATCAGGTCTATACCTCCGAGGATACGGATCTCGACACAATAGAGGAGTTGACTGCGCTGCTGGAACGTATCGACGAGGAAGTTCCCGGGGATACCATTGTGGATATTTACCTGCCCCCGGTTACCTATACCGGCAATCTTACCATGACCTCGCGGGCTGTTAACCTCTACGGCTGCACCGACGGGAACGGGCGCACGGTCTTTACGGGAACCTTGTCCGTTAATACGGACAACCCATCCAATGTGATGCTGTTTGATCTGGATTTCGTGGGGGACGGCGGCACCGGGCTTTCCGCTACCGCCTCCGTCTACATGGGCGGCTGCTCTTTTTCCGGCTGGGATGTGGGGGCAGTGGCGTTGGACGGCGGCATGATCGCCGTGGAGCGCTGTGTATTTACGAATAACGGCATTGGCTTTAAGTACAACACCGTGGTCTATCATTCCTTTAACAGCGTTTTCCCGGACTGCATCATCACGGACAACGACATTGGTGTACAGTTTGCACGGCTGCAGGGTACCATCACCATTGATTTTGTGGACAGTGTTTTCTCGGGGAACCGAATAGACATTGATAATCAGGCCCACTATTCCATTGACACCACAAACGCGGTGTTTCAATAAAGCACTTTTCTTTTCCTTCCTTTCCGTTCCCTTTCAGCCTGTCTCTATACAGACGAAATACAGCAAAGCCCGGAGAAATCTTGGATTCCTCCAGGCTTTGTTTCTTTTTACCGGATTTCTCCTGCAAAACAAAATTTTTTTCAATACTATGCAATCAGATAATTGCATCTCCTTGTGTTTTTTTCTATTCTGAATAAGAATTCTCTCCTGCAGTACGAGCCTGCCGGAGAATCATCCAACAAAGGAGTGAGCGTATTGAAAAATTCTCTTGGCAAACGATGGGGAGCCGTTCTACTTTCCCTGGTGCTGCTGCTGGGCTGTCTGCCTTTGGGCGCCAGCGCAGTGGTAATCTGTACGGACGGGCAGCACACCCCCGGCACTACCCTTTACCCCGCTGACTGGAACAGTCAGACCGGCGGATATGGGTATGACTACTATCTTTGTACCCAATGCGGGACCCCATGCGACGGGGATGGTTATACTTCTGTGTATGTAGGGCCGGGAAACGGCTGCAGCGGCGGGTACAAATGCCATGTTCCCGGAAATCCGTACTCCACCGCCTGCAACGGCACTTATACAGAATCCTTCTATTACTGCCAGGGCTGCGGTGCTGTGGTTGACAAAGACGGTACCCGCGCAGACTGGACCCTGCTGACGGGACACACTCCCAATCTGGCAGAACTGCATTCTGCGGATTACACTCCCTGCAGAGGCGGCTACCAAACCTCCTATTATCTGTGCTCCATTTGCGGCCAGCCCACGGATGCCAACGGCTGCGGCCTTGCCGCATCGGCGCCCACCGGACATGTTGCCGACACCAGCACTCTCTATCCCGCCAACTGGAACAGTCAGACCGGCGGGTATGGATA
>JBJEQH010000055.1:0-17094 GCA_051881655.1 Candidatus Heritagella sp.
GTTCTTTTCTCCCCTTCTGCGTTCAGGATACATCCAGTTCATCGGTGTACAGGTACCCGTTTTCCGCAATATACTCCTTGCGCCCGGGCAGGTCGTCGCCCAGCAGCAGATCAAACATCACCGCCGTGCGCTCCACATCGTCCGGCATCACCTTAATCAACCGGCGGGTTTTGGGATTCATGGTCGTCAGGCTCATCATATCCGGTTCGTTTTCACCCAGTCCTTTGGAGCGCTGCACCGTAAAGCGTTTCCCCTCCAGCTTTTTCAGGAATTCCTCCTTTTCCTCCTCTGTATAGGCAAAGTAGGTATCGCTGCCGCTGGTAATCTCATACAGGGGGGATTCGGCAATGAAGACCTTCCCCTTTTCAATCAGATCGGGCGTCAGGCGGTACAGCATGGTCAAAAGCAGGGTGCGGATCTGAAAGCCGTCCACATCCGCATCGGTGCACAGAATGATTTTGCTCCAGCGCAGGGCACTGAGGTCGAACGAGGAGAGATCCTTATTGGCCTTCGATTTTACCTGCACGCCGCAGCCCAACACCTTCATCAGATCGACGATGACGTCGCTTTTGAAAATACGGTCCAGATCCGCCTTCAGGCAGTTGAGGATCTTGCCGCGGATGGGCATAATCGCCTGAAAGTCCGGATCCCGCGCCTGCTTACAGGCGCCCAGGGCCGAGTCGCCCTCCACAATGAATACCTCGCGCCGGCTTACATCCTTGCTGCGGCAGTCCACAAACTTCGCCACCCGCGAGGTAATATCCATATTGCTCGACAGCTTCTTTTTCAGATTCAGGCGGGTTTTCTCGGCATCCTCGCGGCTGCGCTTGTTGATCAGCACCTGTCCCGCGATTTTCTCGGCCTCCAGGGGGTTTTCAATAAAGTAAACCTCCAGGTTGTGCCGCAGCATTTCGGTCATGGCCTCCTGAATACCCTTGTTGGTAATGGCTTTTTTCGTCTGATTCTCGTAGGAGGTCCGGTTGGAGAACGAGGACATGACAATCACCAGGCAGTCCTCCACATCGGCAAAGGTGATCTTGCTCTCGTTCTTGTTATACTTGCTGTTTTGTTTTAAATAGGCGTCAATCTGCGCGACAAAGGCCGAGCGCACCGCCTTATCCGGCGCGCCGCCGTGCTCCAGCCAGCTGGAATTGTGGTAATATTCCGCTGCGTGTGCCCGGTTGGAAAACAGCACGGCCACCCCGATGCGGCACTTGTACTCCGGTTTATCCGCGCGGTCGCGCACCTTTTTCTCCGTCTGCCAGAACTGCACGGTAGTCAGCGGCTCCTCCCCGGCCAGCTCGATGGCGTGATCGCGGATGCCGTTGTCATAATAAAACTGGGTTTCCTCAAAGCCGCCCTTTTCCCCTTCGCTGCGGAACAGGAACGTAACCCCGTCGTTGACCACCGCCTGACGGCGCAGCATGTCCTTATAGTACTCATCCGGCACGCGGATATCCGTGAAAACCTCCAAATCCGGCTTCCAGCGGATGCGGGTTCCGGTTTTGCGCCCGGTGTATTCCTCTTTATGCAGGCCGCCCACATTTTCGCCCTTCTCAAAATGCAGGGTGTAGTGGGCTCCGGATGTGTACACCTCGGCATCCATATATTCCGAGGCGTACTGGGTCGCACACAGCCCCAAGCCGTTTAGTCCCAACGAGTACTCATAACTGCCGTCCTCATCGTTTTTATACTTGCCGCCGGCGTACATCTCGCAGAACACCAATTCCCAGTTATAGCGCTTTTCCACCGGATTATAGTCCACCGGAATGCCGCGGCCGAAGTCCTCCACTTCCACCGAATCGTCCCGGTAGCGGGTGATCACGATCTTTTTCCCATAACCCTCCCGGGCCTCGTCAATGGAGTTCGAGACAATCTCAAAAATCGAGTGCTCGCACCCCTCCAGCCCGTCCGATCCGAAAATGACCGCCGGGCGGCGGCGCACACGGTCCGCCCCTTTCAGCGACGTGATGCTCTCATTATTGTAAACTGGCTTTTTCGCCATGGTTGGATTCCTCCTCTGCACAATCGGTCCCCTCTGGAAAACGCACGAAAAGGGAATGCCTTGCGAAAAGCATTCCCTTTTGCCTCTCCAAAAGGTGTGTTCAGCCGGTTTATTCGGCTGTTTCGGGGGCCTCCTCCCCGCTTTCCCCAGCGGTTTCCGCCGGTTTGGGCTGGCTGTCGCGCACCATGATGTCGGCGAACTTCTCGCCGCTCATCTTTTCCTCCAGGAACAGGTACTGCGCCACACGGTGCAGCTTATCCATATGCTCCCGCAGCAGCTTCTCGGTGCGCTGATAGGCTTCGTCTACCATGCGCTTGATCTCGCTGTCAATCTGCGCCGCCGTTTCCTCGGAGTAATTGCGCAGATGGCCCATATCGCGGCCCAGGAAGGGCTCGCTGTCGTCACTGCCATAGGTGATGGTGCCCATTTTGCTGCTCATACCGTATTTGGTAACCATGGCACGGGCAATCTTCGTGGCGCGCTCGATATCATTGGAAGCGCCGGTGGAGATATCATCCAGGGCAATGGCCTCGGCCACACGGCCGCCCAGCAGGACCACCAGATCTTCCTGCATTTCGCGGTACGATTTATACGAGCGGTCTTCGCTGGGCAGCTGCATGGTATAGCCGCCCGCCATTCCGCGGGGAATAATCGAAATTTCGTGAACCGGATCCTGTGTGGGCAGATAGTAGGTAACCACTGCATGGCCCGCCTCGTGATAAGCGGTCAGAGTTTTCTCCTTATCCGTCATCACATGGCTCTTCTTCTCCGTGCCCACCACCACTTTGATCGTGGCCTCTTCAATTTCCTGCATGGTAATGGCATGCAGATTGCGGCGCGCCGCCAGCAGGGCCGCCTCGTTGAGCAGATTTTCCAGATCGGCACCGGTGAACCCGGCGGTCGATTTGGCAATGGTAGAGAGCTGCACATCGGGGGCCAGGGGCTTGCCGCGGGCATGCACCTTCAAAATCTCCTCGCGGCCCTTGATATCCGGACGGCCGACGGTCACCTGGCGGTCAAAACGACCGGGACGCAGCAGCGCGGGATCCAGAACATCGGGGCGGTTGGTCGCCGCGATCATAATCACGCCCTCATTGGCGCCAAAGCCGTCCATTTCCACCAACAGCTGGTTCAGCGTCTGCTCGCGCTCGTCATGGCCGCCGCCTAAGCCGGCGCCTCTCTGGCGGCCGACGGCGTCGATTTCGTCGATGAAAATAATACAGGGGCTGTTCTTCTTGGCCTGCTCAAACAGGTCGCGCACGCGGGAAGCACCCACGCCCACGAACATCTCCACAAAGTCCGAACCGGAAATGGAGAAAAACGGAACGCCGGCTTCTCCGGCCACGGCGCGGGCCAGCAGGGTTTTACCGGTACCGGGAGGGCCAACGAGCAGCACGCCCTTGGGGATACGGGCTCCCAGCTCGTTGTACTTTTTCGGGTTTTTCAGGAATTCCACAATTTCCTTCAGTTCTTCTTTTTCTTCATCCGCACCGGCCACATCGGCAAAGGTGGTTTTGCGCTTTTCGTCGCTGATCTTCTTGATCTTCGCCTTGCCGAAGCTCATCTGCTTGCCGGCATCCCCCATCGAGGCGCTCATCCGCCGCATGATGAAAATCCAGAAGACGACCAGCAGCACCAGCATCAGGATTTCCGGCAAAAAGGCCATAAACCAGTTGGTCTCGGCCGCTGGCTGAATATCCTGCACCATATCGGCGTGGCTGTCATCGGCATTATAGGCAGCGATATACTCGCGCACATCGTTATCGAATTTGGATACACTGGGCACACGGAACGCAATGCTGGTCTTTTGGCTGTCGTTCAGCGTCAGCAGCAGATCCCCTGTCCCCCAATCGAGGGTGTATTCGGCCACCTCGCCCTTCTCAAAATGGGCCAGTACATCCGAATATTTAATCGTCGATGTCTGCGAGTTTCCGCCGTTCATCATCATAAAAATAAGGATGAACAGGATGATCGGAATCCCCAGATATATCAGGATATTGCGCAGTTGTTTTTTATTATCCAAGAGAAAAATCACTCCTTTTCTGGGTTTGGGGTAGGGGTTAGCCGCCGTATACCTCCGGCTTTAACACACCGATAAACGGCAGATTGCGGTACTTTTCATCATAATCAAGGCCATAGCCTACAATGAACTCATTGGGAACCAGGCCGCCCACATAGTCGGCGGCAATCGGCGCCTCGCGGCGGTCGGGCTTATCAAAAAGCGCACAGATTTTCACGCTTTTGGGATGGCGCGACAGCAGCATCTGGCGTAAGTAGAAAAGGGTTTTTCCACTGTCGAGAATATCCTCGACAATCAGCAGATCGTACCCCTCCAGATTGATATCCAGATCCTTGGTGATTTTCACCACACCGCTGGATTTGGTGCCGGAGCCGTAGCTGCTGACCGCCATAAAGTCAATGCGGGCCGGAATGGTGATGGCGCGCATCAAATCGGCCATAAACATGACGGATCCCTTGAGAACACTGACCATCAGAAGATTTTTCCCCTCATAGTCGCGGCTGATCTGCGCGCCGACCCGGGCGACCATCTCATGAAGCTCCTCCTCCGAGAGGATAATCCGTTCGATATCCGGCATCATTCTATTTTCGCTGTAGTTCATTGTGCAGCCTCCTGTATTTTCTGCTTACTTCTCTGTATCCATCCCTGCGGGGACAAGCACCCCGGCCACGGCCGTTTTCTCCGTTACCCGGCAGAAATCCGCCGTACCCAGCCCCTGTACCCAGAGAATCCGGTCCCCGCTGCACAAAATGGCAAGCCGGTCCCGTTCCTCCCGGGGGATTCCCGTTTCGCTCAGCCAGCGGTTCAGCGGCTTTTCCGTTTTGCCCATGGGGCAAAACCGGTCGCCGGGCCTGCGGCTGCGCAAAATCAAGTCTTCTGCTATTGTAGCATAGTCAAACCCATTATTGAATAACAAATTGTGAAATTTTTTTCCGTTTCCTGTTTCCGGTAAAGCAATGCGCCGGCAGAAAAAACAGCGCCCGTCCGGCAGAGAGAAACATCCGTCTTCCCCTTTTTTTGCCCGGAAGGGAACCGAAGGGGCGGGCCGGTAAAAGCGGGCGGTACCCCCGTCACAGCAAAAGCACCACCGGCCGGGAAACGGGACGCTGCCTGCTCCCTGCCGGATACAGGCAGCGGCCTGCCACAAATGCTTCTCCTCCGGCATTGTTTCGGTCTTTTCCCGGAACATACGGGAAAGGCAGCGCAGCAGAAGGGCCTCGTCCAGCACGGCCAGCGCCTGTACCCGATAGCCAAACGCCGTGCGGGCCCCGTCCAGTGCCTCCCGGGTCAGTCGGGAGAGAAAGGCATCCTCCCGGCGCAGCTGACGGCTGACCCGCCCGAAGGCCGCCTCTGCCTGGGGGTTCAATTCGCGCAGGACCGGAACCGCATGGAGGCGGATCCGGTTGCGGGCATACAGCGGCGAGAGGTTGGTCGTATCCACGCAGAAGGCCAGCCCCTGCTCCCGGCAGTAGTCCTCCACCTCCTGCCGGGTTACCTCCAGCAGCGGGCGGATGATCTTCCCCCTTTTCGGGCGCATCCCCGCCAGTGCCCCCGCCGAGCAGCCCCGAGCCATATGCATCAGCATGGTCTCCATCTGATCCGACAGGGTATGGGCCACCGCAATGCGGTCCTGCGGGTTTTCGGCCAGCTGCGAAAAAATCCGGTAGCGAAAACGGCGGCCGCATTCCTCCAGCCCTTCGCCGGAGGCAGCGGCCTCCTTCTCAATATTCACATGATAAACCCGCAGGGGAAGCCCTCCCTCCCGGCAAAAGGCGCGCACAAACGCTTCGTCCCTGTCCGCCTCTTCCCCGCGAAGGCCGTGGTGCACATGCACGCATACCAGGCGGTTCTCTTTTTCCCGCAGGTACACCTGCAGGAAATGGGTCAGGGCCACCGAATCCGCCCCGCCCGACAGCCCCACCACCACGGTGCCCTGCGGGGGGAGCAACTGCTCTTTTTCCATCAGCGCCGCCGCTTTTTCCGCCAGATTACTCATGGCGGAACACCTCCTGGGACGTAAAGCGCATAAACTCGCCCTGCCAGTGCAGCGGGACCGTGCGGGTTTCGCCATGGCGGTTTTTGGCGATGATGCACTCGGCACTGTTGCGGTCGGCCTCTTCGCTGGGGGCGCCGCCCTCGTTGCTGTAATAATCCTCGCGGTACAAAAACAGGACGATATCCGCATCCTGCTCGATGGAGCCGGAATCCCGCAGGTCCGACAGAACCGGCCGGTGCTCGGTCCGCTTTTCACTGGCACGGGCCAGCTGCGACAGTGTGATCACCGGCACATTCAGCTCTTTGGCCATAATTTTCAGGTTCCGCGTAATGGCGGAAATTTCCTGCACACGGTTTTCCGCCGAATTGCCCATCAGCTGCAGATAGTCGATCACAATCAGATCCACATCCTTCAGCCGCCGCACCTTTGATTTCATCTCGGCCACCGAGATGGTGGGGTTATCATCCAGATAAATCTCCGCTTTTCCCAGAATGTCCCCGGCCTCAATCAGGCGGGCCCATTCCGCATCGTCCAGTTCACCGGTGCGCAGCTTCACCCCGCCCACCTGCGCCTCTGTGGAGAGAAGACGGGAGGCAAGCTGCTCCCGGCCCATTTCCAGTGAAAAGAAGGCTACACGCTTGCGGCTTTTCACCGCCACGTTGCGGGCGATATTCAGAGCAAAGCTGGTTTTGCCCATACCGGGCCGGGCCGCCAGAATAATCAGATCCGACCGGTTCAGGCCCGTAATGGTGCGGTCCAGCTCGCCGATGCCCGTGGGAATCCCGCGGTACAGATCCCGGTCCTCGCTGTTGAGCCTGTCCAGATGCTCGAATGTGTCCAGAATCACCTCGTTCAGGCGCTGCAGACCCTGCATATTCTTACCGCGGCGGATATCGAATATGCGCTGCTCGGCCGAATCCAGCAGGGTGGCCGCATCGGCGCCGCCGGAAACCGAGTCATCCAGAATGCCCCGGGCCGTCAGCATCAGCTGGCGCACATCAAACCGGTCGCGCACAATATGGGCATAGCTCTCCACATTGCCGATCGAGGGGACAAACTGTGCCAGCTGCATCAGATATACCCGCCCATCGGCCGCCTCGAAATCAGGATTTTCCTTCAGCGCCTCCAGCACCGTGACAAAGTCCACCGGCTTGCCCCCGGTGAACAGGGTGAGCATCGCTTCGTAAATCATGCGGTTGTTCACCTGATAGAAATACTCGCTGCGCGGCAGAATCTCGGTGACCCGGTCCAGGCAGGAGGAATCCAGCAGCACGGCGCCCAGCACCGACTGCTCCGCTTCACTGCTGAACGGCAGGGAAAGGCCCGGTACGGCCTGGGTCTCCATAGAACTGCGGGGGGTAAGGCTGTCCGCCATGGTCATGCTCCTCCTTTACATCGCGGTGGTTTTGGGAAGGAAAAGGATCCCCATCCGGGGATCCTCTTTTTTCTCACGCCTGCTCGGATACCACGGCGTAAATTTTCGCCGAAATTCCGGTGTACAGCTTGACTTCGCACTCGAACGTGCCGAAGGACTTGATATCCGCAGAAAGGCTGATCTTCCGCTTGTCCACTTCCACGCCGTACTGCTGCCGCAGCGCCTCGGCGATTTCCTTCGCCGTTACCGAACCGAACAGCTTGTCTCCCTTGCCGGCCTTGGCCGTCAGCTTCACGCTCTTCCCTTCCAGCGCGGCCGCTGTTTTCCGGGCAGCCTCCTCCTCGGTCTTTTTCTTAAACGCCTGGGCCTCCTGGGCATTTTTCAGTTCATTCAGCGCCTGGGCACTGGCCTCTTTGGCGAGTTTCTTGGGGAACAGAAAATTGCGGGCATAGCCGTCGTTCACATTGACCAGCTCTCCCTTTTTCCCCGTACCTTTTACGTCATTGAGCAGAATTACTTTCATAGAAGATCCTCTCCCTTTCTTTCAGTCAGCCATCAAACGGGAATCCCCCGGGGCTGAGCCGGGGACCGTATCATTTACAGCCATTTCAGTCCTTGCGCCGGGCATCCGCCTGCGCCAGGTTTTCATCCAGCACGCGCTTTAATTCCGCTTTCACCTGGGCCAGGCTCATATCGCGCAGCTGCGTGGCCGCCATGGTCATATGGCCGCCGCCGCCCATTTTTTCCATAATCACCTGTACGTTGATATCCCCCAGGGAACGGGCCGACACATTCAGCTCGCGCCCGGCGGGGAAAATCACGAACGAAGCGCACACCCCCTGGATGGCCAGCAGCTCGTCGGCCGCCTGGGCCGCGGTAACCCGCAGATCCGGCAGAGCCTCCTCGCAGCAGGTAATCGCACATTCCTTGTAGATCTCGGCATTGGAGACCAGGCGGGTTTTCGTCTTATAGCTGTCGATATTGCTGGCGAACATGCGCTTAACCTCCACCGTGTCGGCTCCGCGCCGGCGCAGATACGCCGAAGCCTCGAAGGTGCGCACGCCGGTTTTCAGCACAAAATTCTTGGTATCCAGTACAATGCCGGCCATCAGGGCTTCGGCCTCCACCTGGGTCAGATGCGAGCCGCTGCCCATATACTGGCACAGTTCCGTGACCATCTCGGACGCGGAAGAGGCATAGGGCTCCAGATAGAAAACCACCGCATTGTCGATATGGCGCACCATCATGCGGTGGTGGTCAATCACCACGACCTTCGGGGCGGCATGCAGCAGATCCGGGCTCTCGACAAAGGTGGGGGAATGGGTATCCACCACAATCATCAGGGACCGGCCGGTCATCATGGGCATGGCCTCTTCGGGCTCGAGGAAAATCCGGCGGTCGGGGTTTGCTTTCTCCAGATTCTCCACAATGGGGGTGGCCAGGGTCTGATCCCGGCGCATGACAATATACCCCTGGCAGCGGCACGCTTTGGTCACCGTGCTCCACATACCGACAGCCGCACCCATGCAGTCCAAGTCACCAAAACGGTGACCCATAATAAACACCGTGTCACTCTGTCGGATCTGATCCGACAGAGTAGCTGCAATGACGCGGGTACGCACTTTGTCGCGCTTCTCCACGCCTTTGGAAAGGCCGCCGAAAAACTCATATGTATCGTTTTTCTGCTTAACCGCCACCTGGTCACCGCCGCGGCCCAGCGCCATCTCCAGCGCCTGGCGGGCCCAGTGCTCACTTTCCGCCAGGGTCAGGGCACCGCGGCCGATGCCCACCGAGATTGTAGCGCTGCGGTTCTCCGTCGAGCGGATGCGCCGCACCTCGTCCAGCACCTCAAAGCGCTTTTCCTTGGCCGCCGCCACATGGGCCTCGTCCGTCATCATCACATAACGGTCTCCGCCGCTCATCCGCTTGAGGAAGCCGCCCATATCCACCGCCCACCGGCGCAGCACCGCCTCAACCTCCGAGGCGATCCGGGCATCCTCGATACCCGTGTTGTCGTTGCTCAATTCCGAGCGGTTATCAAACGCCAGCATGCACACGCAGGGCCGGCGGTCGTTAAATTCGCGGTTAATCGCTTTGTAATAGGTATCATCCACGAAATACAGCACATATCCGTGCCGCGTTTTCAGGGCATAAACCGTAAACTCCCGGCTGCCGCAGCGCACCGAGGTCCCGTTGTCCTCGCACACCTGGCGCAGGGTTTTGGGGTACAGAAAGCGCATGATATTATCGCCCCATACCGCCCGGCGGTTGCTCACATCCTTTAAAAAGGCCTTGTTGGCCCACACCAGGTCCCCCTCCTCGCCGGTTACGGTCACCGGCATGGAAAAATTCTCCAGCGCTGTGTACTCCTCCGCCGTCAACACATTCTGCGCGGCCTTCATGGCCGAGCTGACGTGGCTGCGGAACTGATGCTCGCTGACCAGTACGACCACCACCGAGATCACACACAGCGAAAGATTCACACTGAAAAGCACCAGATCATACTGCAGACTGTATAGTGCCGACAGCAGCATGGCAACTGACAGCGCCAGATAAACCGGGGATGATACCCATACTTTGCGACGAACCTTCAATGTCAACGCTCCTTTTACGGGGTTAAACAGCTCTCTCTGTTAAACTTCCATGATAATCGGCAGAATCATGGGGGAACGGCGGGTGCGCTCGAACAGCAGCCGGGACAGGCCATCCCGAATGCGCGTTTTCAGCATGCCCCAATCGCGGTAATCCCCACGGGAATTCTCCAGGATCGAATCCACCAACCGGCGGATCTCCTCCATCAGCTCCTCGCTCTCCCGCACATACACAAACCCGCGGGAGACCACGTCCGGTCCCGAAACCACCTGGCCGCTCTCGCGGTCAATGGTGCACACCACCACGATCAGGCCATCCTCGCCCAGATGGCGGCGGTCGCGCAGCACCACGCTGCCCACATCGCCCACACCCAGGCCGTCGACCATCACGCAGCCGGCCGGCACATCGGAGAGCTGCTTCATGCCGCTTTTACTCAGCTCGACGGCGCTGCCCACATCTCCGATAAAAATGTGGTCATCCGGCAGCCCCATCTGGCGGGCCAGATCGGCATGCTTGCGCAGATGCTTCTGTTCGCCGTGTACCGGGATAAAATACTGGGGCCGCACAATGGCCTGCATAATCTTCAGCTCTTCCTGGCAGGCATGGCCGGATACATGCACCTCGTACATGGATTCGTACACCACGCGGCAGCCGCGCTTTAACAGCTCATCCACCACGGTTCCCACGGTTTTTTCATTGCCGGGAATCGGGCGGGCCGAGATGATAATGGTATCGCCGGGCCCCACCTCCACCTTCCGGTGATCCGCAAAGGCCATGCGGGACAGGGCGCTCATGGGCTCGCCCTGGCTGCCGGTTGTCACCAGTACCACCTGCTCACGGGGATAGCGGTTGATCATGTCAATGTCGATCAGCACCCCATCCGGGATCTCGAGATAGCCCAGTCGGGCGGCGATGCCCATCACATTGAGCATACTGCGCCCGGAAAAAGCCACTTTTCTGCCGTGCCGCACGGCGCAGTTGATAATTTGCTGCACGCGGCTGATATTGGAAGCAAAGGTGGCGATAATCAGCCGGTCGTTCTCCGCCACACTGAAAAAGTGCTCGAAGGTCTGGAAAACGCTCTGCTCGGTTTTGGTATAGCCGGGGCGCTCGGCATTGGTGGAATCGGCCAGCAGCGCCAGCACGCCCTGTTTGCCCAGCTCGGCAAACCGGCCCAGGTCGATCATGCCGCCCTGTACCGGGGTAAAATCAATCTTGAAATCGCCCGTGTGCACAATCACACCGGCCGGGGTGTGAATGGCAAAGGCAACCGCATCGGAAATCGAGTGGTTCACGTGGATGAACTCCACATCCATGCAGCCGAATACGACGTGATCCCCCGGGGAGCGCACTTCCATATGCACCTGATTTTTCAGACCGTGCTCCTCCAGCTTTCCCTCCACCAGCCCCAGGGTCAGGGCGGTGCCGTAAACGGGGAGATTCACTTTCTTCAGCAGATACGGCAGTGAGCCAATGTGGTCCTCGTGTCCGTGGGTCAGCACAATCCCGCGGATTCTGTCGCGGTTCTGCTCCACAAACGTAAAGTCCGGAATCACCAGATCCACGCCCAGCAGCTCATCCGAGGGGAACGCCATACCGCAGTCGATAATAAACATATCCGGCCCGCATTCCACCAGCGTGAAGTTTTTGCCGATCTCATTCAGACCGCCCAGGAAATACAGCCGCACCTTGGGCTCTTCTTCCTTTTTTCTGCGGGTGGTGCGCCCACGGGAGGCCGTGCGGGGCGCCGTCTCTTTCTTCGTGGTACTCTTTGCGCTGTCTGCTGCGGCGGCCGCCTTCTGACGGGTGCGGCGCACGGGCTTTTCCTCGGCCGGCTTTTTTTCCTCCAGGGCGGAGAGGCGCCCGATGGGCTGGTCCATCTCTTTTCCCATCGCCACGGCCGAGTGCCGTACGGCGCGGTGGCGCACAGGCTCTGCCGCTTTTTTCTTGGGGACCGTCAGTTTCTGATAAAGAGGAGCATCCGCCGGTCGGGATGTCCCTGTGTTTTTCTTCTCATTTTTCTCGTTACTCAAAAGTTACCTCCTGCTTTCTTCTGCCGGTTTCAAAACGACCGGCCCCTTTTCCAGATAAGGGGCTCCTCCGGTTTCAACGGGTTTCTTCTCTTTGTACGAAGTCTTTTTCTCGTTCTGCTGGGAATGGCCCTGTGCCCCTTTCCGATCGGGCCGGTCATCCCTTTCCATCCGATTCCTTTTAAAAGCTCTCCCTTTCCGCTCTCCCTTTATAAAAGTCGCGGAGGCGGTTTTGCGGCCATTGCGGCGGGTTCTTCACTGCGGTGGGTTCTCAGAAAATCCACCGGCTGTCCTTTTGATTCCGGGTCATAACTATTCATTGTTATTGTACCAGTGAAGCCCGTTTCTGTCAAGGTTCCCGCCGGAAGGGCATTTCTTCCCGGCAGCTGTCGAACGCCATTTATCACAATTTCAGCGGTTCGCACAAAAAACTTGACAACACCCGCCGGGAGCGCTTACTATATATAAAAGAGAATGGCCGGAAACAGCCCGAAAGAGAGGGGGAGGGACCATGCACGTTTATGCGAATTTTGCCGCCACCGCTCCGGTACGCCCCACGGTTCTTCAGGCTGTGACCGATGTACTGTCCCAGTCCTTCGGCAATCCCTCTGATCCCGGCCGGGAGGGACGCGCGGCCCGGGACCGGCTGGAGGAGAGCCGGTGGACAATCGCCTCGCTTCTGCAGGCCGAACCCGGGGAAATCCTGTTTACCTCCGGTGCAACCGAGAGCTGTAACCTGGCCCTTCGGGGGACGGCGTGTTCCGGGCTGATCATCAGCCCCATCGAGCATCCTGCGGTTCTCCATGCGGTCCAGTCCCAAAAGCAGCAGGGGCTTGCGGTCACTTTCCTTCCCGTAACAGCGGACGGAATCGTGCGCACACAGGGGTGGAACACGGCTTCTTTTCCCAAAACAGCCCTTTGTTCCGTAATGGCCGCCAATAACGAGCTGGGCACGATCCAGCCGGTGAGGGAAATCGGAGCGCTGTGCCGGCAGCACGGGCTTCTTTTCCACACCGACGCCACCCAGGCCGCAGGCCGCATCCCCTTATCCGTAAAGGAAATCGGGGCAGACCTGCTCTCTTTCTCCGCGCATAAAATGGGCGGACCAAAGGGGATCGGTATTTTATACCGGCGCCGTGGGGTTCCGCTCTCTCCGCTTTTCTTCGGCGGAGCACAGGAGCAGAGCTTCCGTCCCGGTACGGAAAACGTGGCCGGGGCCGTGGGAATGGCCGCTGCCATGCAGGAAGCATGCCGGCAGATGGAAGAGGAAAACCGGCGTCTTTCCGCCATGGGGGACCGCCTGTGCCGCTCGCTGCTCACGATTGAAGGCGCCGGAGTCCATGCATGGTCTGCTCCCCGGCTGCCGGGCTTTTTGTCCGTCCGCTTTTCCGGTGTGCGCAGCGCCCGGCTCGTCCCCATGCTGGACCGGATGGGGATCACCGTATCCACCGGGGCCGCCTGCTCGGCCGGAAATCCCCGGCCCAGCCATGTACTGCGGGCCATCGGTCTATCGGAGACAGAAGCCCTTGAGACCCTGCGTATTTCCCTGGGGTACACCACCACGGAGGAAGACCTCGCTTTTCTTTGCCAAACCATCCCCCTGGCAGTTGCCCGGGCACGGGCCCTGACCTGACTTTTCCCTTCCGTTTTCAAAACGGAGAGGAACGCATGTAACGATCTATTTCACCAAAGGAGTTGACCCTCATGTTCTGTGTCCAATGCGGAAATTCCCTGCGCGATTCCGACTGCTTCTGTGCGCAGTGCGGCACCCCTGTTTCCCGTCCCTCTGCACCGGTTCCCACTCCTTCCCAATCGGTGACCCAATCTTCGTACGGCAGCGGGGCTTCATACGGAACCCGTTCCCAGACGAGTGCCGCCCCGGCCGGCGGCGCCTGGTATCTTCCGGATCATCCGTCGCCCGAATTCATGCAGTATCTTCACAATCTGGAACTGCGCACCGGCCAGAAGGCCCGGTATGTTCCGGAACTGAGTGCCTATTCCTTTTATACCGAGCGTTTTTCTGCCGCTCTGGCAAAAATGAAACAGTATATTTATGTCACCCAGAATGATACGGCGGACTATGGCGTGATGCAGGCCTACTCTCAGGCATGCACGCATTTTACGTTGAAAACTCACGATGGGATCCCCCGCGGATTTGTCACCGGCATCGGCTGCTACAATATCATGTTCCAAACCCGGGCCACACAGGGGGCCTGTGATTTCTCCGTACAGCTGCCGGAAAAGCATTTTGCCGCTTTCGAGATGCCCATTGTCGCGGATCTGAGTTCCCATCAGCTGATTTACTGCACCCGCACGCCGGTCTACGGCTGCGCTATGTGGGGCGGTATCCGCAAAGTGGCGAGGGAAAACTTGGGATTTTAATCCCAGGGATTTTAATCCCAGGGATTTTAATCCCGGGGACTCTGATCCCGGAGATTTTCTTTCGGGGAATTTATGCCCGGTCATCCTGCTGGCTGTTCTGCTTTTCCCAGTCTATGCCTTTTTCGGCCGGTTTATTCCCAAAAGAGAGGAAAATACCGCACCGCCTGTATTACAAGATGTATAATTTAGTAAGAATTATACGTTTTTCACATTTTCCACTTTGTTTTCCACCAAACAAAAGAGGACGGAAAACCGGGAATTCTCCCGGTCTTCCGTCCTCTTTTATGTTTTTTCCTGCCCCAGAAGGTTTTCCACCATCTGCTGGGGATGATTTAAAAAGTAGCGGGTCAGGCGGACGTTCTCCGCCTGCTGATAAGAGACCTCCGCTATTCCCCGGGGCGATAATTGGAGAAGGCAAGCCCCCGGCAGTGCCGGAAGAATGGGAGAATGGGTCGCCACCAGAAACTGAGCCCCTGTTTGAATCAGGCGGTTCATCTCCTCCAGCAGGGTCATCTGCCCGGTGGGGAACAAGGCCGCTCTCCGCTCCGAAACCCGTCGAAAGGCGCCAAACCAAAGGGTTTCGGGAAAATCAGATGCGAACGGCGGCATCAAAGGCCATGCGGGTAGCGGTGCGGACATTCCTGGCGGTCACACAGTCGCCGATGGGCATAAAATCAGGTGCCGTCATTCGGAAGCTCTCGGCCAATTCCTGGCGGGGCCGCATCCCCGCAGCCATCACTACAGCGTCAGCCGGTACGAACTGCTCGTTTCCATCCCTGTCCGTAAACCGCACGCCCTCTTCCGTAATGCCGGTACAGCAGGCGCCGGTATAGGACCGGACGCATGCGGCCATTTTCCCCAGCATCACGTCGCGGGTCAAATGGAAAGTCTCCCCGCACAATTCGGGCAGTCTCTCCAGAACCGTGACCTCTTTTCCTTTTTCTGCGAGGGCCAGGGCCGTCTCACATCCCACCTCCCCGCCGCCGATGAGGACGACTCTCCGCCCCATCTGCTCCATGCGCGGATAGCACTCCTCGGCGGTCATCACATGGGGGCCGTCCGCACCGAGGATCGGGGGAACGATTGCCTCGGCGCCCACCGCCGCCAGTACCCAGTCGGCATTTTCCGCCTCAATCCGTTCAGGGGTTGCCTCGGTGTTCAGCCGCACATGGACCCCCAGCTTCTTCACCAGGTTAATCTGATACTCCATAAACTTTTTCAGATCATATTTAAAGGAAACCTGCCCGGCGAACACCAGCTTGCCGCCCAGGCGGTCCGATTTTTCATAGAGGGTCACGTCGTGGCCCCGCTTGGCCGCCAGAATCGCGGCTTCCATTCCGGCGGGCCCGCCCCCCACAATAATAACCTTTTTCGATTCCGTCGCAGCAGGGATCAGATGGGGCAGCTGGCTCTCCCGTCCCACCGTGGGGTTGACCGAGCAGGCAAACACCTTGGTGTGGGGATTCGCGTACTCCAAACAGTGGAAGCACTTGATGCAGGGGATTATCTCCTCCTCCTGACCGTGGCGGGCTTTCTCCGGCATCTCGGGGTCCGCAATGGTTCCACGGGCCATGGCCACCAAGTCGGCGCCGCCGGTGGAAAGGGTCTCCTCCATCAATGCGGGATCCTGGAAAGCCCCCAGCGTCAATACTGGCTGGGGCACACCCAGCTCTTTGATCCGGCGGGCAAACCGGGCATTCTGGGCGGGTTTATGGAACATGGTGGGGTGCATGATGGTCTCGGTCCCCGGGATGGACATGTTGCCCGCTGAGATATGGGCAATATTAATCCGGTCACCGGCCAGGCGCAGGAAGCGGGCCACGTCCTCCGGCCCGAACTGCTGCCCGGCATTGGGATACCCCATCTCATCGGCCAGCTCGCTGCCGGAGATTCGGTACTCGATGAGCAGCTTTTTGCCCACGCGCTCCCGAATGGCATCCAGAATCATCAGGGGGAACCGGCAGCGGTTTTCAAAGGAACCGCCGAATTCATCCGTCCGTTTATTGAACAGGGGGCTCAAAAACCGGTGGAGCACCAGACCATGACCGCCGTGGATGAGAATGGAGTCAAAGCCCACGGACAAAGCCTGCTCTGCCACATTGGCGTAATCGGCGGCAATCGCCTCCATCGCTTCGCGGGTGAGCATCGGCGACACCGCGCCGTCCGCTCCCGGAGTACCGTCCACCGAGTAGACAAAAGGCTGCCCTTCCCCCTTTTTCCCGCCGGTCCAGCCGGTATAGGTAAACGACAAAAGCTCGATGGCCGCCCTGGCCCCGTAAAAATGAATTTGATCCACACAGCGTTTCCAGTACCGGTGATAGATCGTCTGCCGCAGATCCAGGTGATTCCAACCGGGGCGGAAGGGGGCCTGGGGATCCATATCGTGGCCGGCAATGGTCACCGAAGCCGTGCCGCCGCGGGCCTTTTCCGCATAATAGGCACAATAGGCGTCCCCGGGATAGGGCTCGTCCGTCTGAAGAAGATGGGGGGTGGCGGGGGCCTGAAAAATACGGTTTTTATAGACTACATTGCCGATTCGGATGGGGGAGAACAATGTGGGATATTTGGGGTGTGTCATCGTTTGCGGCCTCCTTCTATTTGGAAGTATTTTCTCTATTTTACGGGATTCTCCCTCAAAAAACAATGTTTCTCCTTTCCTTTGTTTCTTGGAAATGGGAATTTATTTTATATTTT
>JBJEQH010000056.1:0-16928 GCA_051881655.1 Candidatus Heritagella sp.
TACGGCGCATTCTGAAAAAATAAATACGGAAATTAAAGTTCCCCGGAAGACTCTTCCGGGGAATTTTTATGCCGTTTTTTCATCGGGAAGGGGAAGAATATTGCTGCGGTAAGGCACCTTTCCCTCCTGCACATCGTCATAATACTGCTGCTTTTTGTCGATATAGGCGAGGCTGTCCTGCAGGGCCTGCATTTCCAGCAGCAGATGGCGGCGCTGCTGCTCCAGCATCGCCCGCCGCTGGGGAATGGAGGCCTCCCCCTCTAGGCACAGGGCGAGATAGGCCTTCATCTCCTCGATCCCCATGCCGCACTTTCGCAGGCACAGCAGGCTTTGAATCCACGCCACATTGCGGTCATCGAAAACCCGGTAGTTATTCTTATCCCGTTTGATATTGGGAACCAGCCCCTGGTCACAGTAAAAGCGCAGGGTTTCATAAGAGAGGCCGGTCTGTCGGCAGACATCCTTCATCGTCATAAAAAATCCCCCCGAAAAAAATGCTTGACCTGTAGTTACTACAGGGTTGTATAATGACAGTATACCACACAGAGGGGAGAAGGACAAGGCGCCTTTTTCCCCAGCAAGCGGAAAGGGAGGAGAAGTATGAAAGTGGTACTGGTAAACGGCAGCCCCCATGAGAAGGGCTGCACCTACACCGGCCTGCGGATTATTCAGGAGCAGCTGGCACAGAACGGGGTGGATTCCCGGATCTATCAGGTGGGGAGCCGGCCGATTTTGGGATGCACCGGCTGCCGTGCCTGCAAAAAGACGGGGAAATGCGTGTTCGGCGACCGGGACGGCGTGAATGAAGTGGGGCAGGCCCTGGCAGAGGCGGACGGGATTATCCTGGGCTCGGCGGTCCACTTTGCCTCGGCGACCGGGGCGGCCACCGCCTTCTTCGACCGGCTGTTCTACCATTTGCCGGCCGAAGCGAAACGGCTGAAATTCGGGGCCTGCATCGTCAGCTGCCGGCGGGGCGGCGCCACGGCCACCTTTGACCAGCTGAACAAATACTTTACCATTTCCCAGATGCCGGTGGTGTCCTCCTGCTATTGGAACGGCATTCACGGGTACACACCGGAGGATGTCTATCAGGATGAAGAGGGCGTGCGGGTTTTAAAGACGCTGGCCAACAATATGGCCTATCTGCTGCACTGCAAGGAACAGAGCCGGGTGCCCCTGCCTGAGGAGCTGCCGGTGGTCATGACCAATTTTATCCGCTGAGAGGAAGGAGAAAGAAAATGGAAGAGAAAATTCTGCTAAACGGCGTGAAAATGCCGGTGCTGGGCTACGGGGTGTATCAGGTATCCAATGAGGAGTGCGAGCGCTGCGTGCGGGACGCCATTGAAACCGGGTACCGGTTGATCGACACGGCCCAGGCGTACCACAATGAAGAGGGAGTGGGGCGCGCGGTGAAAACCTGCGGGGTGCCCCGGTCCGAACTCTTCCTCACTACGAAAATCTGGGTTTCCAATGCCGGAGAAGAGAAGGCGGCCGCCTCGATTGACGAATCCCTGCGCCGCTTGGGGACGGATTACGTGGATCTGCTGCTGATCCATCAGCCGTTTGGGGATTACTACGGTACATGGCGCGCCATGGAGAAAGCGTATGAGAGCGGAAAGGTGCGCGCCATCGGCGTATCCAACTTTTATCCCGACCGGCTGGTGGACCTGTGCCAGTTTGTCCATGTGCGCCCCATGGTCAACCAGGTGGAGACCCATGTGTATCAGCAGCAGGAAGAGGCCCACGCGGTCATGGAAAAGTACGGGGTGCAGCACGAATCCTGGGGCCCCTTTGCCGAGGGGCGGCGGGATTTCTTCCGCGATGCCACCCTTTCGGCCATCGGGGAAAAATACGGGAAATCGGTGGCACAGGTGGCGCTGCGCTTCCTGATTCAAAGCGATGTGGTGGTGATCCCCAAATCCACCCATAAAGAGCGCATGGAGGAGAACCTGAATGTGTTTGACTTCACCTTAAGCAAAGAGGATATGGAGCGCATCCGGGCGCTGGACCGGAAGGAGAGCGCCTTCTTCTCCCACTATGATCCCGCAACGGTCGAGATGATTACGGGATTGGCCCGATAAAAACGGCAAGCACAAGCGGCCGGTCACCACCCCCCCTTTTGGCGGGCGGACCGGCCGCCTTTTCTATTCAAAAAAAAGTGGAAAAGAAAAAAGCGCATCATAGAGGATTCGCGAGCATACGCGGGAAAATCGGAAAAAAATCGGAAAAAAATCGGAAAATTTTGAAAAAATCGCGGAAAATCGCGGCTTTTCTGCTTTTTTTCTGCCATTTCCCAAAGATTTGCGAAAATACCTTGACATTGGGGGGGAAAGAATTTATAGTTATCTCGTTGCGTTTGCATCTGATAGACAAAGAGTTCCGGTACTACGCACCGCTTGAGAAGGCGGCCGGTTTTCCGGCGGTTTTCTGACAAACCTTTGCGAGGGCGGTGGTTTCACGGTGGGCCGGGGGTTTGCGTTACCATGTTACGGGGGCGGGGGAAATCCTGCCCCCTTGCGTAGCAACGAAAATTTTTTACCGCAAAGGGGATGCACAAATGGAAAAAGAACCGATCATCCGTCTCCGTGGCATCACAGTGTCGTTTGATGGGGAGCAGGTACTGAAAAACTTCGATCTGAGCATTCGGGACGGAGAGTTTGTTACCCTGCTTGGCCCCAGCGGCTGTGGGAAGACCACGACGCTGCGCGCCATCGCGGGTTTTGTGAAGCCCGAGAGTGGCGACATTTTCTTTAACGGCAAAAATATCAATGATTTGCCGCCGCACAAGCGCGAGGTGAACACCATCTTTCAGCGCTACGCCCTGTTTCCGCACCTGAATGTTTTTGACAACGTGGCGTTTGGTATGCGGGTACACGGCAAGAAGAATGTGAGCGAGAAAGTTCACGAAATGTTGAATCTGGTCAATCTGAATGGATTTGCGCACCGGAATGTGGCCCAGCTGTCCGGCGGACAGCAGCAGCGCGTGGCCATTGCCCGGGCCTTGGCCAACGACCCGAAGGTTCTCCTGCTGGACGAGCCGCTGGGCGCGCTGGACCTGAAGCTGCGCAAGGATATGCAGGTGGAGCTGAAAAAGATTCAGCAGCAGACGGGGATTACCTTTGTTTTCGTCACCCATGATCAGGAAGAGGCCCTGTCCATGTCCGATACGGTCGTGGTGATGGATAAAGGCGTGATTCAGCAGATCGGTACACCGGAAGATATTTACAACGAGCCGAAAAATGCCTTTGTGGCGGATTTTATCGGCGAGAGCAATATTCTGGACGGCGTGATGCGCAAGGACTTCGTGTGCGAGTTCGGCGGCCACCGGTTCCAGTGTCTGGATAAGGGATTCGGCACCAACGAGGCGGTGGATGTGGTCATCCGCCCTGAGGATGTGAAGATGGTTCCCCCGGATGACGAGCATATCTGCGGCACGGTGACCAACGTCACCTTCCTGGGGGTGCATTTTGAGATGATCGTGGACATCGACGGGTTTAAGTGGATGATTCAGTCCACCGAGTACCGTCCGGTGGGCTGCCGCATCGGCATCGAGCTGACTCCCGATGACATCCATATCATGAAAAAATCCGAGTACTCCGGCCAGTTCGGCGATTACAGCACGTTCAGCGACGAAATGGAGGAGGACATGATGGGGGTGGCCCCCGAACCGGAAGAGGAGGGAGCCGAATGACCCGAAACAAATGGATCAGCGGTCCGTACCTGGTATGGATGGTGCTGTTCATTGTGGTGCCCATGGGCATGGTGGTGTGGTTCGCCTTCACCGATAATGTGACCGGGGCCTTCACGCTGGATAATATTCTGCGCATTGGGAATTATTCCAATGTGTTCGTGCGCTCCATCTGGCTGGGGGCGCTGGCCACGCTGATCTGCCTGCTGATCGGCTATCCGCTGGCCTATATCGTTTCGCGCGTGGATGAAAAATATCAGAATGTGATCGTGCTGCTGATTATGCTGCCCATGTGGATGAACTTCCTGCTGCGCACCTATGCCTGGATGAGCCTGCTGGAGGACAACGGCATTATTAACAATCTGCTGGCGGCGATCGGGCTGCCGCGGATCCATATGATCAACACCTCCGGGGCGGTGGTGCTGGGGATGGTATACAATTACCTGCCCTATATGGTGCTGCCCCTTTACTCGGTGCTGACCAAAATTGACGGCAGTGTGATCGAGGCCGCCCAGGATCTGGGCGCCAACCGCTTTCAGGTGTTCCGCCGGGTGATTTTCCCCATGAGTATGCCGGGGATCATCTCGGGCATTACGATGGTGTTTGTTCCCAGCGTCAGCACGTTTATCATCAGCAAAATGCTGGGCGGCGGCGGAAATATGCTGATCGGTGACCTGATTGAAATGGAGTTTTTGGGGAACAGCTATAATCCCAACCTGGGCTCGGCCATTTCCCTGGTGCTGATGGTGCTGATCCTGATCAGTATGGGGATTATGAACCAGTTCAGCGACGGCGAGGATGCGACGGGAGGTGTGCTGCTGTGAAAAAAGCAAAAGCGGTCAACGAGCGCACCCGTACCAACCGGAAGAAAAACACCAGCCCCCTCTCCAAGCTGTATATGGCGCTGATTTTTCTGTTTCTGTATGCCCCCATTGTGGTGCTGATTATTTTCTCGTTCAATGATACCAAGACCATGAGCCGCAGTGTGTGGTCCGGCTTTACCTTCCGGTGGTATATCCGCCTGTGGGAGGACAGCCTGATTCAGGAGGCTGTGTGGAATACCGTGATCATTGCGGTGGTGGCGGCCCTGTTCTCCACCCTGTTCGGCACGGTGGCCGCGGTGGGAATCTCCCATATGCGCGGCTGGCGGAAAAAGGTCGTGATGAACCTGACCAATTTCCCCATGGTGAACCCGGAGATTGTCACCGGTGTTTCCATGATGCTGCTGTTTGTATTCGGCGCGCAGGTGCTGCACATCTCCTCTCTGGGGATTTGGTCGATCATTATCGCCCATGTGACCTTCTGCCTGCCCTATGTGATTTTGTCCGTATTGCCAAAGCTGCGGCAGATGGATCCCCATCTGTACGAAGCGGCCCAGGATCTGGGCTGTCCGCCGCTGCGGGCGTTTCTCAAAGTGGTGCTGCCGCAGATTATGCCCGGTGTGGTGACCGGGATGATTATGGCGTTCACCCTCTCGATTGATGATTTTGTCATCACCTATTTCTGCTCCGGTACCACCCAGACGCTGCCGATCTATATCTACTCCATGACCCGGCGCCGCGTCAGCCCGGAGATCAACGCCCTGTCCACCGTACTGTTTGTGGTCATTCTGATTCTGCTGGTGCTGGTGAATATGCGCCGCTCGGATGACAAGAAGGAGGTGCGGGCATGAGGGCAGCACGCTTTTGGGGGCTGGTGCTCAGCGCGGGCTGTTTGATGGGCCTGTGCGCCCCCTCCTTTTCGGCCGCGCAGATTTCCCCGGATCCGGTTGCCTCTACGCGCTCGGATGTGACGATCAACGTGTACAACTGGGGCGAGTATATCAGCAACGGTACCGAGGGCAGCATGGATGTCAATGCCGAGTTTACCGCCCGCACGGGGATCCAGGTGAACTACACCACCTATGATACCAACGAATCCATGTATGCAAAGCTGGCCAGCGGCGGCGGGGATTACGACGTGATCATCCCGTCGGATTACATGGTATCGCGTATGATTCAGGAGGACATGCTGGCCGAACTGGATTTTGCCAATATCCCCAACTTTCAGTATATTGATGAGGATTTTAAAAACCCGGACTACGACCCGGAGAACAAATACTCGGTGCCCTACACCTGGGGGCTGGTGGGCCTGTTTTACAACACCGACTATGTGACGGCGGAAGAAGCGCAGTCCTGGTCGCTGCTGTGGGACGAGAAGTACGCCGGGAAAATCCTGATGTTCGACAACTCCCGCGATTCGTTCGGCATTGCCATGAAGCTGCTGGGCTATTCGTTCAATACGGAGGACGAACAGCAGTGGCGCGAGGCGGCCGATCTGCTGGTACAGCAGGCGCCCCTGGTGCAGAGCTACGCGATGGATCAGATTTTCCAGAAGATGGAGAGCGGCGAGGCCTGGATTGCCCCGTATTATTCGGGGGATGCCGCTATTCTGGTGGAGGAAAACGACAACATCGCCTTCTCCGTGCCGGAAGAGGGAACCAACTATTTTGTGGATGCGATCTGCATCCCCAAAACCAGCACCCACAAGGCCGAAGCCGAGGCGTACATCAATTTCCTGTGCGATCCCGAGATTTCCTATGAGAACTGCTCGTATATCGGGTATTCCACCCCGGAGACCGCCGCCAAAGAGATGATGGATCCGGAAATCACGGAAAACGAGATGTACTACCCCAGCGAGGAGACCATTGCCAACACAGAGGTGTTCATCAACCTGAGCGACACCACCAACCAGCTGCTCGATTCCCTGTGGGCCGAGGTAAAAATGGGCGGCCCCGGTCAGGTGGGCGAGCTGATTGCCATTCTGATTTTGTTCCTGGGGCTGTATATCGGCGTCGTCGTCTATAAGCGGCGCAAGCGGGCCCGCGAACAGTAAAACAAGGGAAAACAAAACAAGGGAAAAAGGGGCCTCCCCTCTTCCGTTCTGCGGAGAGGGGAGGCCCCTTTGCTTTGCCTTTTTCTTCTTATGACTCGTATTCGTACACGGTGTACCGGCTGATGGTGGCGGTGATGGTCAGCTCCTGTTCATCCTCCGAGAGGGCCGGGGTCATTTCCACTTCCAGATAGGCGAGGATCCGGTCCCCTTCGCGGGCGGTGATCCGCATCTGCCCGTAGCTCAGGGAAGAAGCGGGATAGGGGCCCTCCACGCTGGGGTGCCAGCACAGTGTCTGCCCGGCGGGGAAGAGGAAAACAGCGCCCATAGGATCGCCGAAGGGCTCGCCATCCTGCCATTCGCCGTCCTGATACAGGGATACGCCCCCCGAAATCTCCCACTGGGTTTGGCCGATATCCTCCAGCGTAAACAGCACCCCGGGGGTTTCTCCGGCGGCATACCGCTTTTCGTCCTGCGTGTCCTCATCCACGGCGGTCAATGTCCAGGTGCCGTCCTCCGTAAAGTGCAGAGGGGCCTCTGCCGGGTCTCCCTCATGGGTGAGCGCGCCGGGATATTTCTCCTCCTGCTCTTTATACCAGTTGTCCGCCCAGTTTTTCCCCACCTCCTGGGGGGCTGCGCCGGCGGCGGGGAATGTAACGCTGGTTTCCACCCAGCTGTACCACGCCGTTTCCCCGCCGGGCTCTCCCTCGGGTACGGCGGCCGCCAGAATCAGCGCGGTCAGATGACCATCGGTGTACTGGGCAATATGGATCCAGCAGGGGGATCCGGAATTATTGAATTCGGGCTCCCAGCTGTCGTCATAATAGGGAATCCAGTAAAGTGTCTCCCCGGCGGGAACGGGGGCATCCGGGGTACAGGGGGCCAATTGGCCGCTTTCATCCCTCGCATATACCCAGCCGTTTTCATCCGTAGCGGTGTATGTCACCGTTTCCCCGCCCTCCAGATGGAAGGGCAGGCCGGGCATAGAGCTTACCGCCATATTCCACCCGAAGTTCCAGGGCTGGGTGACCAGTGGGCTGTCCGGCCGGGCGGTCTCCTGGGGAGCGGCGTCGGGATCAGCGGTATCGATCACAGAACCCGATTCCGAAGAGAGTTCGGACTGGCCGTCCGGTTCCGACGGGGAATCCGGAGCGGCCGCTGCCTGACAGCCGGCCGCAAAGAGCAGGAGCAGGGAACACAGAAATGCCGTAATCTTTTTCATAACAAAGCCCTCTTTCTTCCTAATATAGATAGATGGAACGACAGACAACGGTTATGGCGGACCTTACGGGGAATCGGCCTGGTCGATATCCAGCGGAATGCCCACCGTCCAGTACAGATGGGTGGAAAAGACAATCCACTCGGTACTCTTATAGTGGGTATCCCCCACGCCCTTTCCCCGGGCGCGGATCAGCAGGATTTTGATCAGCCGGGCGGCCTCCTCCCGGTTTCCGGCACAGGACGGCGGCAGCACAAGGCTGTGGGTTTCCAGTGCATACAGCAGCTCGTCGTCCTCCATTTCCAGCAGCGTATCCAGATCGGGCAGCGGGGGCACCTGGGAGAAATCCAGGTCCTCCAGGGGCAGCAGCCAGTCATAATCCGTGGGGATTCCCAAAAACCGGCACAGCTCCACGGAAAAATCCACCAGCTCCGTATTCCCGTAACCGGTGGGGCCCCAGCCCTCGTGCCGGGCGTACGCCAGCACCTCTTTTGTGAAAGCGGCGGCCCTTTCCCGGCCATACTCTTCAAAACATTCAAAACAGGGCGGGCAGACAAAACCGTGGCTCTCCAGCGCTGCCAGGCACTCTTCCTCCTCCATTTCCAGCAGCGTATCCAGATCGGGCACCGGGGATTGGGGGCGCGCACAGCGCCACAGAAGAAAAATACCGGCCCCCAGAACCAGCACCGCGAGAACCCCCGCCAGCGCCCGCTTTTTCCCCATGGGGCTCTTTCTCATGCGAAAACCTCCTTTCGCCGAAGCCGCTGAGAAATAGAATTACTTTTTATTATTATAACAATTTCAAATCGAATCGTAAATATATTTTATGCACAAACGGCAATGGGAAAAAATGGAAGAATCCACAAACGGAAGAGGGGTTCGCTGTTTGCCACAAGGCGGCGGGGGCTTTTTTGTCGTGTTTGCAGATTGCGGTGCGGGGGAGAGCTGTGTTATAGTGTAGGCGGAAAAGAAAAATTTTCCGCAAAGATGGCGGCCCAAAATCGGGAAGCCATGGAAAGGGGACAAACGGTATGAATAAGATTGAACGGGTGCGGGCCGTACTGCGCGGGGAAACACCGGACCGGATACCGGCCGGCTTCTGGTTCCACTATCCTTCCACACTGACGGCACAGGAGACGGCACAGGAGCACCTGAAGCTGTTCTTTGAGACGGACATGGACATCCTGAAAATCATGCAGGATTTTACGTACCCCATTACCGGCACGATCACCCGGGCCGCCGACTGGAGGAAGATCCGGTTTGACGGGACGGACTCTCCGGTTTTTGAAAAGGCCAGGGCCATTATCGGCACCATTCTGGACAAAATGGGCGGGCAGGCACTGACGCTGCAGACCATGTTCGGCCCGTTCAAGGCGGCCGCTTTCGCCTTTGGCGATGATGTGCTTATGTATTGGGCCAAAGAGGCCCCCGATGACGTGGCCGAGGGGATCCATATTATTGCCGAGCAGATGGTACAGTGGCTTCAGGGGTATCTCGATCTGGGCGTGGACGGCCTGTACTATACGGCGCAGTACGCCGAACCGGGCCGCTTTACCCAGGAGGAGTGGGAAAAGCTGGTCAAGCCCTTTGACGAGCGCGTCCTCTCCGTGTGCCCGGGCAACGAGGGGAAGATCAACTTCCTGCATGTGTGCGGCGAGCCGGAATACGGGTTCCGGGTGGATTTGCGCCGCCTGGCCGGTCTGAAGGGCGATATTGTGAACTGGTCCGTGAAGGACAACGGGCTGACCCTGCCGGATGGCCGTGCCTTTTTCGGCGGCCGTCCGATCCTGGGCGGGATGAACAACAAGGGGCACCTGGTCAACGGAACGGAAGAGGAGATCCGCAAGGAAGCGCAGGCCTGCATCCGCGCGGCCGGTACGGCCGGCTTTATGCTGGGGGCCGATTGCACCATTCAGCCGCCCGGCGGCCAGCCGGTGGATCTTCAGCGGATCCGCGCGGCGGTCTCGGCGGCCCACGATTTCCCCATCCGGAACGCGTAACGGAAAGAGGGCCGGTTTTTTCCCGGCCCTTTTTTGAGGAAAAGAAATATACAAATTGTATTTTCTTTATAAATCATACAAAAACAGCTTCCCAAAATTACCAGAAAAGCGACCGTGTAGCCGGAAAGGGTACACCGGCCGCTTCTTTTTTGCCCACGGGGAAAAAAGGAAAGCGAAAAAGGGAGAAAAAATGCGGCCCGGTGGGCAGAGTAACCGTGCGAGGGAGGCGCAGCGATCATGAAAAAAGCAACCATTTTCTCCCGCATGGCAGCCGGAGCCGCGGCGTTGTTTGCGGCGGTGTGCGGTGTGGGAAGCGCATATGTATGGCAGCATACACCGGAAAATTTGCGGATTACCGATGAGAGCGGCATTTCCGTTCCGTTTGAGGGAATCAGCGCCCGGTACACCAGCGGGGAAGCGGACTGGCCGGTTTCCTCGGAAAAAGGGCAGTCCGTCCAGGTGGAATACAGCCTGTGGGGCATTGTACCGGTGAAAACCGTTACGGCGGACTGCGTGGAGCAGCCCCTGGTGGAAGTGGGCGGCCAGCCCTTTGGAATGCGGATGCTGACCAGCGGGGTGACCGTGGTGGAGCTGTCCACCGTGATGAGCGGCGGAGAGCTGTGCGATCCGGGCCGGCAGGCGGGGCTGCAGGTGGGGGATTGCATCCAGGCGGTTGACGGGCAGAGTATCACCGGCAGTGAGGAATTTACCGGGTATTTGCAGAAAGGCGCCGGGAAACCCGTGACCTTGACGGTGGACCGCGGCGGGAGCACCCTGGAGAAAACCATCACCCCGGTGCGCAGTGACAGCGACGGAAAGTGGCGCTGCGGTATGTGGATCCGCGACAGCACCGCGGGCATCGGCACACTGACCTTTTGGGAGCCGGACAGCGGGGTATTCGCCGGGCTGGGCCACGGGGTGTGCGATCCCGACAGCGGGAAGCTGCTGCCCCTGTCCCAGGGCGATGTGCTTCGGGTGACGATCAGCGGGGTGCAGAAGGGAACCGCCGGGGCAGCCGGGGAGCTGCGCGGGTATTTTTCCGAGGATACGGCCTGCGGAGAGCTGCTGAAGAACAGTGAGACCGGCATGTACGGCCATCTGACCGGCAGCCTGGGGGCGGATCCGGGGGAGAGCTGGCCGGTTGCCATGCGCCAGCAGGTGCATCCCGGACAGGCCACCATTCTGGTCACAATACAGGGGGACACCCCTCAGGAGTATGACATCGAGATCACCGCGGTGGAGTACGACGAGAGCCGCAGAACCAAAAACCTGCGGATCCGGGTGACCGATGAGAAACTGCTGGAGAAAACCGGCGGAATCGTGCAGGGCTTCTCCGGAAGTCCGATTCTGCAGGATGGGTATCTGGCCGGGGCCGTTACCCATGTGCTGGTGGATAACCCCTGTGAGGGATACGGGATTTTCGCGGAAACCATGTGGGAAGAAAGCCGTGATTTGCAGTGAGAAGGACAGGGCGGAAGGGTTCCGCCCTGCTTTTTCAAAAAATTTTTTCAAAAATTTTTTCGAAAAAAGTATGGCCCAAAAGGAAAAAATCATTCGGTTTTCCGGCAAAAAGGTGAAAAAAAGCAGACCGGAGGAACGAAAAAAGGCAAAGGTGAAGAGCGGGAAAAGCAAAAGTCTGTCGAGGGGAAGGGAACAGGGGAAAATATAGGCAACATGCGGCGAAACGGGAAAAAGAAAAGTTCCAGGTATTGATATTTTTACCAATTTATGGTAAAATCATGGCATCAAATTCAAGTTCTGGAGGGAATAAGCAAAATGGAAAAAGTGAAGCATATCGTCATTTCCGGTGATGCTGAGAAGTGGGGAAAGGAATTGGGAGAGATCCTGCGGTCCTGGGGACATGATGTCCAGATGGGCCCGCGGGATGGTCTGTCATTGCTGGAAACACTGGAGCAGCTGCGCCCAGATGCGCTGGTCACCGAAATGTTCATGCCGCGTCTGGACGCGGTGGGTGTGCTCAACGCCCTGCAGCGGCAGGAGAATTATAAACTGCCGGTGAGCATTGTGGTAACTTCCTATGTGACGCCCGCTTTGGAGAGGGAAATTCTCTCGTCGGGGGCTTCGTACGTAGCCCTGCAGCCCTTTAAGGGGCAGGACCTGGCCTCGCGGCTGAGTCATCTGCTGCTGGCCGACAGCGGCAAAGCCTATCTGCGTCCTTCTCTGGAGATCCGCATTACCGAGATCCTTCATCAGATCGGGGTGCCCGCCCATATCAAGGGGTACCACTATCTGCGGGACAGCATTATCATGGCGGTAGAGGATCCGGGAATTATCAACGCCGTGACCAAACAGCTGTATCCCGGTGTGGCGCGGAAATACAATACGACCAGTTCCCGGGTGGAGCGCGCCATTCGCCATGCGATTGAAGTGGCATGGGACCGCGGAGATGTGGAAGTGCTGAATTCTTATTTCGGCTATACCATCCACAATACCCGGGGCAAGCCCACAAATTCCGAATTTATCGCCATGATCAGCGACAAATTGCAGTTGGAAAAGAAGAACGCGGGCTGAGTAAAAGAGGGGGCCGGAAAAGATCCCCCGCCTTATCCGGGTCCCTGTAACGGACAAACCGGATTTTCTGTGTCCATATCCATTCTGTGAAAAAGGATCCCGGCCGTTAGCTGGATGTCCGCAAATTGGCTAACGAAATAAATGAGCGATACTTGGTTTTTGACCGGGTATCGCTTGTTTTTTTGACTTTGATGAGCAAGGTGGGCTGACCGCCCCTGCCAGATAATTTCCATGAGGTACGCAGGGCGCGGCAAAATAAGAAATTGACCTTAAAACAAGCGGCGAAAGCCTGGAATATGCCAGTCCCCAAATTCTGCGGAAAGGCAGGAAAATTTGAAAATGCGGCTTACACAAATCATGCCCCAAATTTGTAAAGATGCACGTTTACAAAACACCATAAAGCTGCCGGTACCGCCGGAAATATTTGCCTTAATATCTTGAAAAACCCAAATTCCAGTGTATATTATTTAAATATATTTCAAAAACTCTATCTTTGATCTTGGTGACGCCTATGAAACTTACTTGTATCCTTTGCGGCGGTGCCCTGCAATTTAAAAGGGATCGTCAGACTGCGGTTTGCCAAAACTGCGGGTTGGAATACTCCCTCGACACGCTCCGCCAGAGACTTAACGCCAACAATTCCCCCTCTCCTGAACCGATTCCTCAACCGGACAAGCTAACGCCCCGGCCGGTTGAACGGATCCCCCAGCCGACCAAACCGGATTCTCCCTGCGACGGTGCGGATGAAGAGCCCGTCTTTGACGCCGCATGGGAGCCCGTCGGCGATGTTTCTGCCGGCCCTGCATTATCGCAGGATGCCGTGCTGAACATCTGGCGGGAATATCTGCCGCAAGCCATGCCCCAGTATGGGTTTGGTATGCAGATTTATGACAAGCTGAAAAGCTGCTATTTTGCGCCGGACATTCCCACAGACTGCGCCCAGCGCGCCAGCCGTTACCTGACAAAGGGAAAGGTCGCGCCCCAGGACATTCTCGGTCACTATTCTTTTAAGCCTCAGGGCGGTTTGGCCGGTATTGTGGTGGCGCAGGATCGAATGTTCCTGCCCGTGGGTAGGCTTGGTCTTGAGTATCTGGAAATCATTTATGCGGATCTGCTCCGCGCAGATGTCAAGAAGGAAGCTTCACACAAGATCCGCACAGAGGTGAAGCTCATGACTTACACCAACGAATTTACCCTGTTCTACAAGGACGGCCGCGTCGAAACATATACGGCCAACGCCCAGTATAATGCCGCAGCGATTGTCCAGGCACTGAATCGGCTGATCGGCTGAGGGTATTCTTTCCGAAAAACCGCATATCGGCAAAAGACCGCTGAGAATCTGCCCCAGGCCTCCCGCTGCGAGCGAAATGAGGCTTGCCATTGGCTATATCCAAAACTATAAAATCACAGGAGAAACCATGCGGAGAAAATAAGCTGAGGGGCGGACGAGAGAGGCAGTGTCAGGAAAAAATCCATTCCCTGAAATGGCGCACTTCTCCCAACCCACAAGCCTGAAATTGAACACCGTACATAGACCGTTTACCGACTTTCGGCAGGCGGTCTTTTTATATCCTCCATCCAAAAGGAGGTCATGTACGATGGGAAAAGGGAAAACCCTCCCTCAACTTTTACAGGGACGGGTCGGGGTTTTCCGCCAGAGCGGCATTGCGGTATACCGCTTCGCCGGTTACCTCGCGGATAACCTGAATCCCTTTGGGGAAGAAGATCTCCTCGCTTTCGTCACTCAGCTCGATCTCCAGGATGGCGCGGTCCCGCCAGAAGGGGTACAGGTCGATTTCAAAATACCGGTTCCCCTCTGTCAGGCAGTACCGGGTTTTCCGCAGGGGGCGGCGGGCAGGATCGGCATTCATCAAAAGCTGCAGGTACTCCTCCTGGGTAAGGCGCCGCTCGGTCTCCATCCGGCGCAGGGAAGAAACCGGGCGCTTGCTGGTTTGGGTGTACGTATAATGCCCGTCGCAGCCCCGCTGGCGAACCCGGATCTCCGTTTCGTCGGGGCTTTGCAAATAGGTCTGCAGGATTTCCACCTTCCGGCAGTTGGGCAGGCTCTCCAGATAGCGGATATCCGGATAGGCGATCAGGAATTTGCGCTCGATCTCGCAGGGCTCCGGTTCGCCGAGGAAAAGGGAGATTTCCCGGATCAATCGCCTCATTTTTTCAGAGAAATCCGTGGAATTATCGAGCACGCGCAGATGGGGGTGCCCCGTCCAGGCGGCAATCAGCCGGTCGTCCAGCGCGGCGGCCTGCTGCGGGGTCTCGGTGCGGGCGGTGTTGCTTGCCGTGGTATAGAAGGCCCCGGCCCCTTTGGCGGCGGTTACCAGGTGGAAAACGGCGTCGTATGCATCACGCAGGGCGGTTTCGCTCTGTCCCAATGCGGCACAGACACAGGCAAACTCCGCTTCCGTCATATAGGCGCGGTTGTCCATGGTGCCGCGGTCGCACACAATCAGCACCCGCTTTTGGGGCATACAGCGGGCCGCCTGCCCGAAAACCCGCTCCTTTTCCATCTGCAGCTGCATCTGGCACTTCTGATAGGAGAGGTTATCCCGGCAGGTCCACGGGGCCACCCCGCCGGTAATCAGCTCGGTGGCGGTTTCCGGGACAAACAGAACCGCATACCCCATCTGGGAGAAAGCGCTCTGAATCCAGCTCATGGCCGTGGATTTTCCGGCGCAGGGCCCGCCGGTGATCACAATTTTGGTGACAGCCGGTTCCGGTTCCGGCTCCCGCAGCAGTTTTTCCGGGGAGACATCCAGCAGGGCCGCCAGCTTCCGCAGCGTATCGGTGGTGGGCTTTGCCCAGCCGTTTTCCCATTTGGAGACGGCCTTGTCCGTCACGTTCAGCCGCTGTGCCAGCTCCTTCTGAGTCATGCCCGCCCGGCGGCGCAGCTGAAACAGGGTGTTTCCAAAGGAATAATCGTGCATCTGTTTCTCCTCCTTTCCCTGTTATTATTATACGGTTCGTTCCCGGCGGACTCAAGGGAGAGGAGGGTGAAAAATGGTAGAACTTTCTGGTGGGCCGCCGTTTTGCATCCAGGCGGCAAAAGGTGTATAATGCACGTGAAGGGGGGATGGGTATGGAAAAGGCAGAGAGAGAATGCCGGGAGTGCCGGTATGCGTTTTTGGACGGCCGCTGCACCGATTACCGTCGGGACGCCATCTGGTTCTGCCGCCGGAAGGGCGCCTTTTTCAGCCGGAATTACCGCGTAGGCGAGGGGACGCGGATCGACCCCGCCGGCCCCGCCTGCCCGTGTTTTGAGGGGCGGAACACAGAAAGTTCACAGAACGTTTAGAAATAGCGGTTGACACTTTTCCCGTGCGTGCTATAATTATTTACAATGTAGTTTTGAAAACGAGATGTTCTTGTTTGAAGGAGATTGAATGTGGGAAGCGCAAAGCTAACGATTCTCTGCGGTCATTATGGCTGTGGAAAGACCAATCTGGCGCTGGATCTGGCCCTGGAAGCGGCCGGTCAGGGCCGCCGGGTGATTGTGGCGGATCTGGACCTGGTCAATCCCTATTTCCGCTCCTCTGATTACCGGGAGCTGCTGGAAGCAAACGGGATAAAGGTGGTGGCGCCGGTTTATGCCGGTACCACGCTGGATCTGCCCGCCATTGCCCCTCAGCTGACGGCCCTGCCCGATGCGGATTGCGACGAGGTGATTTTCGATGTGGGCGGGGACGATGCCGGTGCCTGTGTGCTGGGCTGTCTGGCCGGGGGAATCCGGCAGCGGGTGTACACCATGCTGTATGTGGTCAATGCGTACCGGGCTTTGACACAGACGCCGCAGGAAGCAGCCGCCATCTGCCGTGAGATCGAAACGGCCAGCCGGCTGAGAGCAACCGCGGTGGTTAATAACTCCCATTTGCAGCAGGAGACTACCGGCGGGACGGTTCTGCGCGCAGCGCCCTTTGGCATCGAAACCGCCCGGCTGCTCTCCCTGCCGCTTTTGTACCACACGGCCCCCGAGGAGATTGCCGGGGAACTGGAGGGGAAGCTGTCCCCCGTGCGCCCGGTGAAGGTGCGGGTGCGCCCGCCGTGGAGCGGGAACTGATCGGCCCTGCGGGCTTTTCAAAAGAAAATTCCGATTTTTTGATAGAAAAATGGATCGATATAAAGGAGGTATGCGCAGAGATGGCACATATCCGGATTGACGAAAATTTTTGCAAGGGCTGCGGCCTGTGCACCTATGCCTGTCCCAAGCACATTCTTGCGCTGGCAAAGGACCGTATGAACAGTAAGGGCTACCATCCGGCGGAGTGTACGGATGAAGGGGCATGCATTGGATGCTGCTCCTGTGCGATGATGTGCCCGGATACGGCAATTACGGTAGAGAAGTGAGGGGGAAAACGGCATGGCAGAGAAAATTTTGATGAAAGGGAATGAGGCGCTGGGCGAAGCGGCGATCCGCGCGGGCTGCCTTCATTTCTTCGGCTATCCGATCACGCCCCAGACCGAGCTGGCGGCCTATATGGCCAAGAAAATGCCGAAGGTGGGCGGCACCTATCTGCAGGCGGAATCGGAGATTGCGGCCATCAATATGGTGCTGGGTGCATCGGCCGCCGGCGTGCGGGCGATGACCTCGTCCTCGTCTCCGGGC
>JBJEQH010000057.1:0-3761 GCA_051881655.1 Candidatus Heritagella sp.
CGGCTTCCAGCTCTCCGGCCGTCATTTCCCGGATCATTTTGCCGCCGCGGATAATCCCGTAGTGGGTGGCGATTTTCTCAAGCTCTCCAAGAATATGGGAGGAAATAAGGACCGTACACCCGTAGTTTTGGGTGACATCCAAAAGGACCTCCCGCATGATCCGCATACCGTCCGCATCCAGCCCGTTGATCGGTTCATCCAGCACCAGTAAGGCCGGATGCCCGAGCAGTGCCATGGCAATCCCGATCCGCTGCTTCATGCCGAGGGAGCAGTTTTTGTATTTGTTGGAAGCGGCGCCCTCCATTCTGACCATTTTCAGGACCTTCCGCACCTCTCTCTCCGCGTGGGAAATGCCCAGGTTGGCGGCCTGCAGCATCATGTTGTTCCACACGGTGCAATTCGGGAAGCAACCGGGGGCTTCGATCAAAACGCCGATTTTGGCCCGGACATCCGCATCCGTGTAATCCCGGCCATAGAGCTTGATGCTGCCGCCGCTGGGGACGAGAAGACCGCAGATCAGCTTTTCCGTGGTGGATTTTCCGCTTCCGTTCTCGCCGATAAAGCCGTAGATCGCACCCATGGGGACCGTCATGTTCAGGCCGCTCACGGCCTGCTTGGCGCCAAAGTTTTTGGACAGATTTCTGATTTCAATTGCATTCATGCAGATCGCCTCCTTTTAATACACATCGCACTTCGAGAGGATATAGGTGCCCAGTAAATTGTAGATGACCGCCCATACGACCGAGACGGCCAGGCACACAAGAAGGGTGACGATGCTGCTGGAGAGGCACGCATAGACCGATGAACCGTACAGGAAAATATTGAGGACGGGGGAATTGCCCACGATCATACCGGCCCCGATGATCAGGATTCCGGTGCCGAAGAAAAAGGAGGACGCGATGGAAATGCCGAAATACCGGCGGAAAATGATGTTGAGGAAGGTATACAGGCTGGCCCAGCCGAGGCTCATAATCATTTTGCTGACGATGGCGAGAATCAACGAACCCACATTGACTTCAAAGGAGGTTCCGGCGAGGAGACCGGCCACGGCCCCGCCCAGCGTATAGGTGATGCACATGCAGGCCATCGCAAAGGCACAGGTGACCGTTTTGGACATCATGTAGTCCTGCTTTTTGGCGTGGGTCGTAAAAAGCTGTTTGACATATCCGCTTTTATAATCGTGCCCGATGAAGATGGAGACCATAATCCCGCCGAAGATGAATACCATGTTCATGTTGGCGTACTGCCCCATATTGGAAACCGCATAAATCGGGATATCGGCTGCGATAATGTTCCAGGTGTTGGTGTAAAGCGGCTCAACCCCTTCTGCCGTGCCGGTTGTTCCCAATATCATCGCGGGGATAATCGCGGCGATAGCCAGGAAGATGTAGAACATGGGGGTGTGGAACAGGCGGTAAAAATCAACGCCCAGCATCCCCTTCAGCCGCTGAAAGAAGCTGGGGGATTCAAATTGCAACTCGCGTGAAGCCGTCATGTTATTCTTCCTCCTTTTTCGACATCAGTTCGATATAGTATTCTTCCAGGCCGATCTTATTCTTCCGGATCTCGCTGACAGCGTGTCCGTTTTGGAGCAGGCATTCAACGATTGCCTCGGTGTCATCCACATCGTACACCCGCAAGAAGTCCTCCTCCTCTTTCACATGGCCGAACTTTTCCTTTAAAATGGCTTTGGCGCCCTGGCGGTCCCTGGTTTTCAGCGACACGAAAACACGGGCCCGGTTTTCCATCTCTTTGGCGGAGATCTCCTGGATCATTTTCCCCTGGCGGATAATACCGTAATGGGTGGCGATTTTCTCCAGTTCCCCGAGAATATGGGAGGAGATCAGCACCGTGGTCGAATATTTCTGCGTGATCTCCAGCAGGATCTCCCGCATGATCCGCATGCCGTCGGTATCCAGTCCGTTGATGGGCTCATCCAGAATCAGCAGGGCCGGATCTCCCAGCAGCGCCATGGCAATGCCGATGCGTTGCTTCATGCCCAGAGAGCAGCTTTTGAACTTTATTTTGGCCGAGTCCTCCATGCGAACAATCCCGAGCACCCGGTGGATTTCATCGGCCGGATTGGATAGCCCCAGATTGATGGCCTGCATCATCAGGTTGTCCCATACGCTGGAATTGGGGAAGCAGCCCGCGTTTTCAATCAGGGCGCCGACCCGGACGCGCACACCGGCATCCCGGTAATCCCGGCCGAACAGCCGGATTTCACCGCCATCCGGGACGAGGTGGCCGCAGATCAGCTTTTCGGTGGTGGACTTACCGGAGCCGTTTTCCCCGATAAAACCGTAGATCGCCCCGACGGGAACGGTCATATTCAGGCCGTCCACCGCATACAATCCACGAAAGCTCTTTGAAAGATTTCGGATTTCGATCGCATTCATTTTCGAAGACTCCTTTGTTTTCATTCTCGCAGTACGGATAAAATGGCAAAAGCGAGACAATCCTTTTCATTGTCTCGCCTGCCCTTTCCGAGGTTATTTCTTTTCCTGTGCGAAATCAATGCGCTCCTGTGCGGCTGCGGTTCTGGCTTTGGCTGCGGCAATCTGCTCTTCACGCTCGGCCTGCATCTTTTCCTGACGGGCTTTGGGGGACATTTTTGCTTCTTCCCATTGGGCCTTGGATTCCGCTTTTGCGGCCTCAAAGTTCGCCTTGTCAACCTCGTGCTGCGCTTTTGCGCTCTCCTTCATGTCGTGAAAAGCGTCTTTTAAAAAGTTTGCCATCGTTCTCTTCTCCTTTAAGTAAAAATATTTTTATGGATAGTCCGGATCAGTGACTGCCCATGATTTTATCACTGAGCTTCATGATCTGTTCCGCGTACTTCTTTTTGCGGTGGCTCAAAATCCCCTTGTAGATGGGATAATTGACAATGGCCATCAGCAGGCCTGCTATACCAATGATGATGCCGGGGACCATGGGATCGCTTACCCCCAGGGTGCTTCCGATATCGGTCATCACCAGGCTCATTCCGCAGCCCATGATAATGGCGCCGATGCCGCCGAACAGGAAAGCGAACACGTTGGCCGGGCGCTTTACTTTGGCGTCCAGCTCCCGGAGAGCATCGAGCTGGGTGTGTTCCTTTTCGGTATACTGTGTGCGGATTTTCTGAACCAAGTATTCCTGATCGTTTCTGTTCATGACAGTTCCCTCTTTCTGCTTTTCTTCTGATGAGCCCATGATACCTTTCATTTGTTCAAAAAATGATTCGGAAATGTTTGAGAAATATTAATTATAAAAGCAGGGGGAAAGAAGGCACCGAAAGCAAAGCAATCCGCAAGGGCTGGGGCTGCGCAGGGGCAAAAACGGCAGCCGGATAACACAGGATAAAACCCGAATCCCCATAGGGCCGGGACCGGCAGAGGAAAAACAAAAACGCAAGGGATTCTTTTCCAAAAGAATCCCTTGCGTTTTATCTTACGGATTGCGTTTCTATGTGTTTTATCCCTTCACCGCGGCGAAGCCCTTTTCCAGATCGGCGATGATATCGTCGATGTGCTCGGTGCCGATGGAGAGGCGGATCGTGTTGGGACGGATGCCCTGATCCAGCAGCTCCTCGGGAGAGAGCTGGGAGTGCGTGGTGGTGGCGGGATGGATGACCAGGCTCTTCACATCGGCCACGTTGGCCAGCAGCGAGAAGATCTCCAGGTTATCAATGAACTTGTGGGCCTCCTCCTGGCCGCCCTTGATCTCGAAGGTGAAGATCGAAGCGCCGCCGTTGGGGAAGTACTTCTCATACAGCGCGTGGT
>JBJEQH010000058.1:0-16650 GCA_051881655.1 Candidatus Heritagella sp.
ACGCACCCAAAGCGGACGAGATGGTGCTGACCGTCCACCGCTGGTTTGCCAACAAGTCCTGTCCGGGCGACTGGCTCTACAGCCGTCTCGGCGATTTGGCAGCGAAGGTCACCGCCGCTCTTGGCTCCACTCCCACAGAAGCCGACCCGGTACCGGAACCCGCCAAAACGGAACTTTACCGTGTCCGCAAGACCTGGGCGGACTCCAAGTCCCAGAAGGGTGCCTACAAGATTCTGGCCAACGCCAAGAAGTGCGCAGATGCCAATCCGGGCTACTATGTGTTTGATAAAGATGGCAATGCCGTGTATACCGGCAAGCAGCCTGCTCCTGTCGGTGAGGGTGGCACAGATACTTCCGGCTACCCGTTCATGGTTCAGGTTTCCATCAGCGATCTCAATATCCGAAAAGGCCCTGGCACGGGCTACGGCAGTTCTGGCTACACGGGAAAAGGATGCTTTACCATTGTAGAGGAAGCCGATGGACCGGGCGCATCGAAATGGGGGCTTTTGAAGTCCTATGCTGATAAGCGAAACGGCTGGATTTCTCTGGACTATGCCAAGAAAATCTAAGGCTCTGCCCGGTGGCAATACGCTGCCGGGCACCCCTTCTTTACCCGTAAAAATTCTTTGAGAAATAGCCCTTTTATTGCTTGACTAATCGGCGATAGTACGGGTTAATACAGTAACCCCCAAAGAAAGGAGGAAGGAACTATGCGAATCAAAGTCATTAAGCCTACGGTAGCAACAGAGAATAAACGGCTAAAGGTATGCGCCTATGTGCGTGTTTCAACGGACAGTCTGGAACAGGAAGATTCACTGGATAACCAGATAGCGTATTTCCAAGACTACATCCGAAGCAACCCTGCTTGGGAGTACGTAGGTATCTACGCTGACCAGGGTATCTCCGGCTTTAAGGAAAACCGCCCCCAGTTCCAGAAAATGATTGCTGATGCCAGGGCTGGGAAGATCGATTTGATCGTTGTGAAAAGCGTGTCTCGCTTCGCAAGAAATACCGAAACCGTGCTGAAGTTCTCCAGAGAACTCAAAAGCATCGGTGTCGGTATTTTTTTTGAACTTCAGAACATCAACACCTTATCGGGCGCTGGTGAATTGATGCTGACCATCATCGCTGCATTTGCCCAGGCTGAGAGCCAGGGAGCTTCTGACAATGCGAACCTTACCGTAAAGAGAAAATTTGAGGCTGGCATCCCGGTACAAGACCTCAAGTACACCTTCGGCTTTGATACTGATGAAGGCGGCAACACCTACATTGTTGAGGAACAGGCTCAGACGGTACGGCTTATTTTTGACCTTGCCCAGAAAGGCGTGTGGCCCAGTAAGATTAGGCAGTACTTGAACAATCACGGCATAAAAGGTTGTTCTGGTGGAGAGTGGGATGATACTGGTGTACACAGGGTCCTGCACAATCCAGCCTACAAAGGTTCGATGGTGCTTCAGAAAACATATCTGGATTCCAACCGAGTTCGCCATAAGAACGAAGGTCAGAAAGACCAGTGGTTCATAACGGACAACCACCCGGCTATCGTTCCCCCAGAGCAGTGGGATGCGGTGCAGGAAATTCTGACGGCAAGGAGCGAACAACTCGCTCCCAAACCGCCCCAGAAGCCAACACAGCCCCGTTCCAGCCGGAATCAGTACCCTTTAACCAATAAGCTATTCTGCCCATGGTGCGGGCAGAAACTCCACCACAAGTGGTCGAACCATGGCAAGAACGAATACTGGGCTTGCAGTACCAATGTGAAGGTCGGTGCCAAAGCCTGCAAGGGCATCTGGCTTCCGGCAGAAATAGCGAACAGCTGGGGTGAGATCAACGAACCGACCACGGTGGTCGGTTACAAGGATGAATATGGGATGCAGCAGTTCACCGCTTATCCCAAAGCAGAGTATGAATTATCGGACGAATGCCCGTACACCAGAAAGGAAGATTGACATGGCAAGACAAATCGTACACATTCCCGCACAGAGGAACATTGCAAACAGGGCTGTTGCCCAGAATGCGAAAATCCGGGTTGCCGCATACTGTCGGGTTTCCACGGAGCAGGATGAGCAGCTGAACAGCTTTGAAAACCAGGTGACCTACTATACGGAGTACATCAACAGAAATCCCAATTATGAACTGGCCGGTATCTATGCCGATGAGGGCATTTCCGGCACCAGCACCAAGCGGCGTGAACAGTTCAACCGCATGATTGCGGATTGCGAGGCTGGCAAAATCGATATGATCATTACCAAGTCCATCAGCCGCTTTGCCCGGAACACGCAGGACTGCCTGAACTACTCCAGAAAGCTGAAAGACCTGGGCATCGGAATCACATTTGAGAAAGAAAATATTAACACGATGGACAGCACGGGTGAGCTGCTTTTTACCATTCTTTCCTCACTGGCGCAGGACGAAAGCCGCTCCATTTCTGAGAACTGCCAGTGGGGAATTCGCTCCCTTTTCAAACAGGGCGTGGTGCATATCAACACGAACCGCTTTTACGGCTATGACAAGGACGAGGACGGCAGACTGGTCATCAACCCTGAACAGGCAAAGGTGGTGCGCTGGATTTTTGAATCCTATATGGACGGCATCAACCCGGACATTATTGCCAGACGGCTCATGGAGCAGGGAGTGCCTGGATGCATGGGAGAACCGAAATGGACGGTGGATACCATCATGGGAATCCTTCAGAACGAAAAGCATATGGGTGATGCCATCCTGCAAAAGACCTTCACCGCCGATTACCTTACCAAAAAGCAGGTCAAAAATGAGGGTCAGCTTGCCCAGTACCATGTGAAGGATGACCATGAGGCAATTGTCAGCAAGGAACTCTGGGAGGTAGTCCAGCTTGAGATCCAGCGGAGAAAAGACTACATGAGGCGGTACGGGCTTCGCACGATGGGTCGCAACACGGATGAGCAGCCTTTTACCAACCGGGTTTTCTGCGGTGTCTGCGGTCAGCTTTTCTGGCGGCGCACCCTCTACCGACTGAACGGCAGTATCAAGGCTTGGATGTGTGCCAGCCGATGCAAAGGCAAGGAAGTTAAAGGATGCATTAACGACACGCTTCTGGAAGCAGACCTGCACAAGGCTTTTGTGATGGCATGGAACGCCATGCTGGAGAATCGAGAGGACTTCCTGGAACATTGGAAATCCCAATTGAATGACCAGAATCCTTTGGTGGCATTCCGAGCAAAGCAGTTCATGAAGCTGACGGAAAAGGCGAAGCCGATGAAAGAACTGGATGTGACCATCGTCAGCAAGACACTCGACCATTGCGAGATCAAGCCGCTTGGAGTTATTGACTTCTATTTCCTGGATGGTAGCCACATTGGGTTGGTGACCGGGGATTAAAATACACTCTGGCTCCGTGCTACTCAGCGATGGGTGGTGCGGAGCTTTTTGCGTTATGAGTTAATTCTATAGGAATTACTTTGCAATATAAAAATCCACATATTGATGTATAATTAGATGGCCCCAGGGGAGGCACAAATCCTTTACACGATGGGCCTTTTCGTGGGATTGGAGGTGATATGATGAAACAGAAGAAGGAAGGTGTATTAGTAGCACCCGCAGCGAAGTGGAAGGCCAGCACCAAGGCTGAAAAACGCAAAGCAGCAAAAGACAGAATCAAGACTGCCTATGCTGAAGAAACCAAGGTCGAGGTTATTCCGGCAATACGGGATTTGACTGCTGATACACCCAAAATCCTAAGAGTGGCAGCCTATTGTCGAGTCAGCACAGGTCAAGAAGCCCAGGCAGGTAGTTATGAATTGCAGGTGCAGTACTACACCCAGTACATCCAAAAAAGAGAAGATTGGGAGTTGGTCGGGGTCTACGCTGATGAGGGGATTAGTGGGACGAACATCCATCACCGTGAGCAGTTCAAGCAGATGATTGCGGACTGTGAGGCAGGAAAAATCGATCTCATAATCACGAAATCCATCAGCCGATTTGCCAGAAACACGCTGGACTGCTTGACCATTGCCAGAAAGCTAAAGCAGCAGGACCCTCCTGTTGCTATATTTTTTGAGAACGAAGGGATTACCACCACGGACAGAAATACCGATGCGATGCTTGCATTGCTGAGTTCTGTTGCGCAGGGAGAGTCCGAAAATAAGTCCGAGTCCATCAAATGGGCTTGTAGAAATCGGTTTTCCCGAGGCATTCCATTGTTTCCGACCTGGTGCATACTGGGTTACGACAAGGATGAATTCGGTCATATCTTTATCGTGGAAGAGGAAGCCGAAGTGGTGCGGTATATCTACAAATCGTACTTGAGTGGCATTTCTGGTCCCGAAATTGCAAAGAGTCTTACAGCCCTTGGCATTCCGACCGTGAAGGGATTGACCGTATGGTCACCGGGAGCAGTCTACGGGATACTGAAAAATGAGAAGTATTGCGGAGATGTCCTCATGCAGAAAACCTACACGCCGGACTGCTTAACACATCGCTCTGTAAAAAATACAGGCCAAGAGCGACAGTACATGATGCACGATTACCATCCGGCCATCGTCTCCAAAGAGGACTGGAATGAAGTGCAACGCCGCCTTTCCACCAAGGAATATACCAAGCGTGGAAAAGAGAAACCGCCACCGCCGCCACTTTCTTTGCAGTGGTATAAGCGTGGCAAGTTAAAAGGCTTCCTGGTGCTTGACCCGAACTGGAAGGCGAAGGACATACCAGAGGTACGCCAGGGAATAGAAAATCGGTATAAGAAGAAAGGATAATTTATCATGGGAATGTTAGACAATTTTAGAGTAATCGAGATCACCAAAACCACAGAGCCTGCTTGCGTTATCATCGAGGATAACAAGATGCGTTTCACCAAGCCTGTCGCCATTGAATTGGGATACCCCGCATTCATCCGTGTTCTGCTGGACGATGCGGGGCAGCGGCTTGCCATCCAGGTTGCCAAGGGTAACGAGAGCAATGTGGTGAAGTTCTCCTCGGACAAGGACAGCCAGAAAACCTCCATCGTTTATCAGAACGCTGTGATGGTGGATCTGATTCGTGCTGTGATGCCTTCCTGGGAGAAAGGGGTGAAGTACCGCGCCAAGGGCATCTTGAGCAAAGAGGACAAAGCGATTGTCTTTGATCTCAAGTCTGCGGAGGTATACCAGCGTTTCAACCGCAAGGAAACTGAATAAGGGGGTAGAATGAAGTAACGGGTGTCGATGGCGGAATGACCGCCATCGGCACTTTTCTGTTTTACATTCGCTTTATAATAAGAAGAAACGCGACAAAAATCACGAGTTAATGTAGAATATTTTTCTCGGAGTGACTCCAATAGTTGAAAAGTTTGCATGAAATGGCTATAATAGAAAAAGTGAATAAGGAGCCCCAGAATTGAATAGTTTTCTGGAGTTCTTTTTTTATGGGGTGATTATACCCCCTTACGGCTACCCCGGGGTTGGGGTAATTAACACCGGGGTATTTACCCCATAATGGTACGATATGGAGTTGACCAACCGTTTGGCATAAAGAGCTTGAACCCGTGCGAGGGGGGTTCTCTTTCTGGACGAGCTGCCCGAATTCAGCCGCACCGCCATGGAGGTACTGCGCCAGCCCATGGAGGACGGGGTGGTGACCATCTCCCGGGTGAACGGCAGCATCACCTATCCCTGCTCGGTGATGCTGGTAGCCGCTATGAACCCCTGCCCCTGCGGCTATTTCGGGCACCCCACCCGCCCGTGTACCTGCTCGCCCCAGCAGGTCAGCCGGTACCTGTCCCGGGTATCCGGGCCGCTGCTGGACCGGCTGGATCTGCACATCGAGGTGCCGCCGGTGGAATTTGACGAGCTGGCATCGAGCACGGCGGCCGAGCCCTCCGCCAAAATCCGGGAACGGGTGAACCGGGCGCGCGCCATTCAGAACGAGCGCTTTGCCGGAACCGGGATTTCCTCCAACTCCCGGATGAACGCCCGGCAGCTGCGGGAATTCTGCCCCCTGCACGACAGGGCCCGGGCCCTTTGGAAAAATGCGTTTGAGCGCATGGGCCTGTCAGCCCGGGCGTATGACCGGGTGCTGAAGGTGGCCCGCACCATTGCGGATCTGGACGGCAGCGAGGTCATTCTGCCCGTGCATGCCGCCGAGGCCGTGCAGTACCGCAGTCTGGACCGCAAATACTGGTCGCGGGAACTGTGAGGCTTCTTGCCGTTTCAAAGACAGTTAAAAACAGCCGGACCGAAAGAGGGTTTCTCTTCCGGTCCGGCTGTTTTCCGCTGCGCCCAAAAAGCGGGATCCGTCACCGAACCCCGGTTTCCAGCTCGTACTGATACTCCCGGCGGTTTTCCGGGGAGGAACGGTTTTTCCGGTTTTCATTCACGCAGGTCCGCTTCATCCCCAGCTTTTCCATCACTCTGCGGGAGGCGGCATTTTCGCTGTCGCAATGGGCCACAAAGTGGGTAATTTTCAGCGTATCCCGGCCAAAGGCCATCACCCTCTCGGCCGCCTGACAGGCATACCCATGGCCCCAGTACCGTTTATCGAGAATCCAGCCCAGCTCTCCCGTATCCCGCTCCTCATTGAGGTAGAGGGATACGCCCCCAATGTGCTCTTCCCCCAGCAGAATGGCGAACTCGTAAAACGAGGGGGATTCCTTTTCCCACTCCTCTTCGGCCGCCAGCAGGAAGGCCCGCGTCTCCTCCCGACTCTCGTTGGGCAGATACACCATGAACCTCGTGTTCTCCCGGTCCGAGGAATAGGTGTGGGTACTCTCCAAAAAACGGAGCCCGTGTTTGACCAGATGCAGATTCTTCTCCTGTTCCATGGTTTTACCCCCTTTATGGAAGCAAAGCAGTGATACCCCTGCCGGTATGTGCGCATTTTTTCCGGGGAAAATGCAGCTTTTCTCCGGTCAAATTTCAACCCGGATACCCCATGGCTCTCCTGACCACACCGGCTTTTTCCTCCCCGACCAGGCGGGCAAGCAGCGCAAAGCCGACATCCGCCGCGGTTTCCGGACAGAAGCTGGTGATGATGTTGTCGTCAACTACGATTCTCTGATCCGCCATCACCTGTACGCCAAATTCCTCCAACTGCTTTTGCCTGTATCCGTTTTTTAAATGATAGGTGGTTGCCTTTCGGTTCTGTAAAACACCGCTCTTCCCAATGGGCAGCGCCCCTACGCAGATGCTCGCAATGGTCTTCTGTCTCCTGTCAAATTCCCGGATCAGCCCCAGAAATCTCTCATCGTAGGCCTCTTCGTAAAACCCGTATTCCTCAAAGCCGCCCGGTATGGCCAGCGCTTCATATTCGTCCACATCCAGTTCCGCAAAGGTTTTGTCAACCGTGACCGGGATTCCAAAGGTTGACCGCACGGTTTTGGTAAAGCCGCACGTCACAACCTCCACATCCAGCGAATAGTCATTTCTTGCCCATCCCAGAATATCCACAAACGGGGAAAACTCCATGGTCTCAAACCCTTTGTTGCAAAATAATAAGACCTTCATCCGTTCTCTCCTCCTCAAAAAACAGCAGGCGGGAAAAACAGCACTTCCCCCGCCTTCAAAATCTCTATTTTATGTTACTATATCACAAGGCGGCCGCTTTTTCAAGCAAACGTAACAGCGCCCCCATCAGCCAAAACGGCTGCCGGGGCGCTGCTGCATCCGGGAGGTTTGCCGCAAAGCGGATACGATGGAAAAAGCCTGATTTGTCCGGCAGACAAATCAGGCTTTTTATGTTTTATGAAAGGAAAGACTTACTTTACTGCCAAATGCACACGTTCCCCGGGTTACTGATATTGTGTCAGATCAATAATTTCCGTTGTGCCATCCTCTCTGGTCACTTCCATCTGATGATTTCCAATGAGATTATAATCAATGATGTCCCGCCAGGACGCAAATCTGGTATCTGTGCATGCTATTTCCAGGGCGCTGTCGATACTGCAGTCCCAGTTGTCAACCAACCCTCTGTCAACATTTTCCTCATCCGTCAGACCAAAGTATCGAAGTGAAACCCCTGTTTCTGTATCGTCCCATGTCGGGTCAATGTGGAATGCCACGCCATCAAGCCATATCATCGGCCACATATGACTGGAATCCGAATCCTGCATTTCAGTACTTGCTCGTTCACATTCAATTCCCAGTTGCTGGAAGGCAAATTGACAAAGATATGTGTAGGTATGGCATACACCTTTGTTATTTTGTAATGCCTGATAAATCACAATATCAGGGAAGAGATACTTGTCATCCGACATATTTAACGCCTCTACCCATTCGTAATCATAAGAGATACGCTGCGCAAAATACTTATAAATAGCAAGGACCTTTTCCAAATCCGTCATGTCCTCAGTGATGGTTTCATTGATCAGTGTCAGATATTCCTGATCAATACTGTTCAGCATCTTCCCGCAATCTTCCGCAGAATATGCGTACTCAAATGTCATTCGCTTGTGATCGTCGGTGAGTTGATAATTCGAAAGAATAAACGTGTAGGGGCTTTCCTGAAGATAGGAAAGGACACTCAGATTGTCATCGTAGCTATCCGTTAACTGCACTTCTGATTCATGGGCAAAAATGGCGTCCATCGCGTCTTTGTAGGCTTCCATTTTCGCGTCGGTCAGATAATACCGATTGGCAGGGGTCAGAACATAGTGATTGATCTGCGTTATTACCGGTTCCTTGGGAGTGCTGATTTCCGACGATGACGATGTGGATTCTGTCTCTGAAGAGGATGTGGCTTCTTTACTCTCTTCACCGGATGATTCCGCCGCCGAATCTGTGACTGGCTGATTATTTGCACCGCAGGCCGTAAAAGAAATCGTTACAAATAGGAACAAAAATGCGATAAATTTTTTCAAGCTGCTTCACCTCTGCTATAAATTTACCGGGCCGCTGTTCACCGGTACAGGAATTACTATTAGTATACTAAGAACCGGACACCAATTGCAATACCAATACTTACAGAAAACTGGTGTCCGGTTCTGAAAGTAAAGACCTGTTTTGATACGAAATGCACAGCCCCCGTACTTTTCCTGAAAAGATGCCTACCCTTAAATCTTCGTACGCTTCGAAATGCAGGGCATTGATAAATCGGATTTTATCGTATCAGCGTATCGATTGCATCCTTACCGCTTTGTGGGATATATCGAAATCTCCGGCGGTGACAGAGGGCGAAACCACACAACAAAGACCCGAAAGGGCGCCGCGTACAATATCTGACGGCATAACCGTTTTGCCACGGCAAAACAAAAAGGAGCAGGCAAACCTGCTCCGATACATAACCAAGGAACGAAAACAACTCCTTCCACACAAAAAAATCGAGTGTTCATAACGCAAATCCGTTAGGAACACTCGATATGGTCGAGGTGAGAGGATTTGAACCTCCGGCTTCTACGTCCCGAACGTAGCGCTCTACCAAACTGAGCCACACCTCGAAAACGATAGCCCCGGTATTCCGAGGCTAACATCTGGCAGCGGTAGAAGGATTCGAACCTCCACATACAGAGTCAGAGTCTGCTGTGCTACCATTACACAATACCGCTATTTTTATCCTGCATGCCAACGGGAATTTGTCGAAGTTTCTCAACCTCTGTTTGTTTCTCGCTGACAACATGGTCTATTATACCAGATATTCCGAAAATGTCAACACCTAAAATCCAAGTTTTTTCAATTTATTTTTTCGGGCCGAATCCAGCAAAATCTGCTCGGCACAGCGGATTCCATCCACCGCGGCGGACACAATCCCACCGGCATACCCGGCCCCCTCCCCGCAGGGGTACAGCCCCCGCAGCGTGGGGCACTGCAGGCTGTCGTCCCGCAGAATCCGCACCGGCGACGAGCTGCGGGTCTCCACCCCGGTCAGCAGGGCATCGCCCATCGAAAAACCGTGCAGCTTTCCGTCCAGCAGCCGGATGCCCTGGCGCATGCTCTCCGTGACAAACTCCGGCAGGCACCGGTCCAGGTTCTCCGGCACCGCACCGGGCCGGTAGGTGGGCGTCACCTCGCCCCAACGGGTACTCTTTCTCCCCTGCAGAAAATCCTCCACCCGCTGTACCGGCGCCGCATAGGATCCGCTGAGCGCATAGGCGGCTTTTTCCCATTTCCGCTGGAACTCCACCCCGCCCAGCGGTCCCGGCACCCCAAAATCGGCGGGCTCCACCCCCACCAGCAGGGCGGCATTGCAGTTTTCCCCGTCCCGGGCAAAGCAGCTCATGCCATTGGTCACCACGGTGTTCTCCTCGCTGGCGGCCGCCACCACCGTGCCCCCCGGGCACATGCAAAAGCTGTACACGCCCCGCCCGTTGGGCAGATGAACCGCCAGATGGTAATCGGCCGCCCCCAAAGCCGGGTGCCCCGCGGCCGCCCCATACTGGGCGCGGTCCAGCCACGCCTGCCGGTGCTCAATCCGGGCGCCGATGGAAAACGCCTTGGGCTCCATGGGGATTTTCATCGCCTGCAGCATGGAAAAGGTATCCCGGGCGCTGTGCCCCACCGCCAGCACCACATGCCGGGTGGGAATCTCCTCTTCCTGCCCGTGACAGCGGACCCGCACCCCTGTGAGCTGGCCCTCTTTGTGCAGCAGCCCCACGCACTGGGTTTCAAAGCGCACCTCGCCCCCCAATCCACAGATCGTCTGCCGGATGTTCCGCACGGCCTGGGGCAGGCGGTCCGTGCCCACATGGGGCTTTGCCTGCCACAGAATTTCACCCGGGGCCCCGGCGGCCACCAGCTCCTGCAGCACCTTGCGGGCGCGGGGATCCTTGGTGCCGGTATTCAGCTTTCCGTCGGAAAACGTCCCGGCGCCGCCCTCTCCAAACTGCACGTTGCTGTCAGGATCCAGCCTCCCCTGCTCCCAGAACTGCCGAACGCTCCGGGTGCGCCGGTCCACCGGCTCGCCCCGCTCGATCACCAGGGGCCGCAGCCCCGCCTGGGCCAGAATCAGCCCGGCAAACAGGCCGCCGGGTCCCAGCCCGATGACCACCGGGCGCTGGGGCAGAACTGCGCCGGCGGGAAGCTGGTACCGGTACGGCAAAACGCTCTGCACGTTGGGATCCCGCAGGCGGGACACCACCGTCTTCTCCTTGTCCAGCATGACGTCCACCGTCATGGTAAAATGAACCCGGTCCTTTTTCCGCGCATCCACCGACCGGCGGAAGACCTCCAGCCCCTGGATGTCCCTTTCGCTGATGTGCAGTTTTTTGGCCGCGCTTTTCCGCAGCCACGCTTCGTCATAGGAAAGAGGGGCCGAAACCCCGGTGATCCGTATCATGCTTTTCTCCCCTCTTTTTTCTTTGGCAGCAAAAGGCCGGCCGCCCGCCAGGCCGCCGCCATCCCCGCCGTTTTTCCGCTGAGAAACGCCCAGTGCAGATTAAAACCGCCGCAGTCACCGTCCACATTCCACAGCTCCCCGGCCAAAAACAGCCCCGGCCTTCCCGCAATTTCCAGGGAATGGGGAGCGGCGTTTTCCATTTTCACGCCGCCGCAGGCGACCTGCGCCTGCTCCCAGCCGCCCGTGCCCTTGATGGCAAAGCGCCAGTCCTTCGCCGTTTTCGCGATAAGCCACAGCTCTTCTTTCCGGCACGCGGCATTTTTCTTCTGTTCCTTTCCCGAACCGTCCAGCGCACTGCGGCAGATTTCCTGCCCGACGCGCAGGTTCAGCAGGCCTGAGAGCAGGTCCACCGCCGGTTCCTGGGGCAGCAGGCGGCAGCGCTGCAGAAGATGGGCGAAAACCGCCTCCTGCGTCATTTCCGGGAGAAGATCCAGCGAAAACGCCAGATTCTTTCGCTTTTTTCCCCGCACGGTGCCCCCGTTTTCCCACTCGGATACCCAGCGGGAGAGCTGGAACACGCAGATCCCCGACAGGCTCTCCCCGGTAAACTGGATTTCCCCGCTCTCCCGGGCGACCTCTCCGCCGTCCGCGAGCAGGCGGACCGTCCCCTTACTGCGCATGCCCTTCAGGGCGGACAGGCGCTGTCCCGCCGCCCGCACCGGGCACAGTCCCGGGAAAAAGGGGGCCGCCGTGAGATGAAAGGGCGCAAGCAGCGCCCGGCCGCTGTCGCAGCCCCCCAATTGCGGGGCCGCCGGGCTGCCGGACGCGACGATCACACAGGGGGCCGCGAACGCCTCCTCCTGCGCAGATACAACCCACTGCCCCTTTTCCTGATGCAGGCATTCGGCCTTCTGCTCGCACAGAATCTCCGCCCCCCACCGCCGGCACTGGGTCAGTAACGTCTGCAGCACCGCGGCGGCCTGTTCGCCCCGCGGATAGATCCGGCCGGCCCCGTCCTCCAGGGTCGCCAGCCCCATCTGCTCGAAGGTGCGGCGCGCCTCTTCCGCCGGATATGACTGCAGAAGGGAAAAAGCGGCGGATGTATCCCCATGATAATGCGCGGCCGCGATCTCCCGGTTTGACAAATTGCACCGCCCGTTGCCGGTGGCCAGCAGCTTGCGCCCCGGTTTTTTGCCCGCTTCCAACACCAGCACGCCGCCGGGCACTTTCCGCTGGGCCAGAGTGCGCGCCGCGCTGGCGGCCGCCATCAGTCCGGAGGCCCCGGCCCCCACCACAATCACCGCCGCCTGCCTCATAGTACCGCCCCCAGCAGTCCATATCCCAGCAGGCACATGATCCCGTCGGCGGCCAGGGTGCCGGCGATAATCGGCGGCATGGCATCCTTAAAGCGCATATTCATCATGGCGGCGATCAGCGCACCGGTCCAGGCCCCCGTTCCCGGCAGGGGAATGCCCACAAAGAGGAACAGCCCCCATTTCTGGTAGCGCTCCACCTTTTTCCGGTTCTTCTCCACCTTTTTCTCCATGCGCTGTACAAATCCCTTGAGGCAGGTATTGCGCATCCAGTCAAAAACCTGCCGGACAAACAGCAGGATCAGCGGGATGGGCAGCAGCGTACCCGCCGCGCAGATGAAGAACGCCGGGATCATATCGACCTGCAGCAGGGTGGCAGCCAGAATACCGGCGCGCAGCTCCAGCAGCGGCAGCAGGGATACGGCAAAAATAATCCATTCGGCCGGGATCGCCGCACCGAACGTTTCGACAATCCATTCTGTGATTCCGTCCAATCCATCTCCTCCTTCGAATCCGATAAATTTCAGTATACCCAATCGGAGGAGATTCTTTTTTCTTTTAAAGAATTATAATCAGATTATTCCCCGGCGCACAGATCATCAAGGGTGGCAAACGTATACCCCTGCGCTTTCCAGCCCCGGATCAGCTCCTGCAGAATTTCACAGTTGGTCTCGGAGGTGCTGTGGAGCAGAATGACGGCGCCGGGATGCACCCGCCGGTTTAAGAGCTCGACCGCCTCCTGCGGATCGGGCTGGTCGTCCGTTTTCCAGTCCACATAGGCAAGGCTCCAGAAAATAGTGTGGTACCCCGCCCGCTGGGCGTATTCCAGGTTCTGCTCGCTGTAAATGCCCTGCGGCGGTCGGTAGTACGGCGCCATGGGCTGCCCGGTGACAGCCTCGACCTTTTCGGCCAGGGTCTGCAGCTCCGCGCGGAAGGCGTCCTCCTGACTGATGGCGGACATATCCGGGTGGCTGTTGGTGTGGTTGCCGATGATGTGGCCCTCCTGCGCCATACGCTGCACCAGCTCGGGCTCCGTCTCCACAAAATGCCCCACGACAAAGAACGCGGCCGGTACCTGTTCCTCCTTCAGCACATCCAGAATCCGGCCCGTGTACCCGTTTTCATACCCCACATCGAAGGTGAGATACAGCTTTTTCTCCTCCTGATTCCCCAAAAACCAGGCGTCGTACGCCTGCAGCTCCTCTTTTCCGGCGTTTCCCACCGGGGCCTGCCCCTCCTGCTGAAAGCTGAGCCCCCAGCCGGTCCCGGCGCTGGTGGGCACGGCCGCTTCCCCTCCCCGTCCAAAGCACAGCCAGACCAACCCCAGCAGCGCACAGATCCCCACGCAGACGGACAAAATGGTCATACGGGTTAAACGGATGACATACATACCCCTTTCCCCCTTTTGTTTTTCTACAGCGATATGCAAAAAAACGAAGGGGTATGCCTTGCAGAAACCGGCCCTGCGGGCTGCGGCCGGCGGAAACACGCCAAAACTCCCCCGCATGGCAAAACCATACGGGGGAGTTTTTCTGCAAAACAGCCGTGCTTCCGGCTGCCTGTTTCCTTGGATTTTCCGGGGAATCAGGCCTTCTCCAGTGCCTGCTCCAGATCGCTGAGGATATCCTCGATGTTCTCGATGCCCACCGAGAAACGGACCAGGTCGGGCGATACCCCCGCCTCACGCAGCTGCTCGTCGCTCATCTGCCGGTGGGTAGTGCTGGCCGGATGCAGCACACAGGTGCGCAGATCCGCCACATGGGTGACGATCGAGGCCATCTCGAGGTGATCCATAAAGTTCATGGCCGCCTGACGGCCGCCCTTCACGCCGAAGGAGACCACGCCGCAGGTGCCGTTGGGCATATACTTTTTCGCGCGCTCGTAATAGGGGTTATCCGGCAGGCCGGGGTAATTGACCCAGCTGACCTTGGGATGCTGCTGCAGGTACCGGGCCACCGCCAGCGCATTGGCACAGTGGCGCTCCATGCGCAGGGCCAGGGTCTCCAGCCCCAGATTGAGCAGAAACGCGTTCATGGGAGCGGCCTGGGCGCCGATATCCCGCATCAGGTGGGTGCGGGCCTTGGTGATATAGGCGGCCTTCCCGAAGGAATCGGCGTACACAATGCCGTGATAGCTCTCGTCCGGCTGGGTGAACATGGGGAACTTCCCGTTGCGCCAGTCGAAATTGCCGCTGTCCACAATCACACCGCCCACCTGGGTGGCATGGCCGTCCATGTACTTGGTGGTGGAGTGGGTGACGATATCCACGCCGAATTCAAACGGGCGGCAGTTGATCGGGGTGGGGAAGGTGTTGTCCACGATCACCGGGACCCCATGGGCATGAGCCGCCCGGGCGAACATCTCCAGATCCGTGACCACCAGAGAGGGATTGCTCAGGGTCTCGGCGAACACGCACTTGGTGTTCTCACGAAACGCCGCATTCAGCTCCTCTTCCGTCACGTCGGGCGAGACAAAGGTGGTCTCGATGCCCATTTCGGCCATGGTCTTGTACAGAAGATTGAAGGTGCCGCCGTAAATGGCCGAGCTGGCCACCACATGATCCCCGCTGTGGCAGATATTGTGGATCGCCATCAGGGAGGCCGCCTGACCGGAAGCGGTCAGAAGGGCGCCCACGCCGCCCTCCAGCGCGGCGATTTTCTGCTCCACCGCATCCAGGGTGGGGTTGCCCAGACGGGTATAGAAGAACCCGCTCTCCTTCAGGTCAAACAGGTTGCCCATGGTCTCGGAGCTGTCATAGGTATAGGTCGTGCTCTGTACAATGGGCAGTACCCGGGGCTCTCCGTTTCCCGGGGTATACCCGGCGTGGATACACAGGGTATCGCGGTTTTTGGTTTCTCTCATACTCTCTCCATCCTTTTCTGCAGCATTAAAGAATTGATCCGGCCATGCCCATCAACCGGCAGGCACCGTACAGGGTATTGCGCAGGATTCCGCCCAGCCAGTCGGCAAAAAAGACCGCGCAGGCCACCAGGGCAATGAACACAAGAACTGCCGCGACCGACGAAAAAAAGCTCTTCACCCGGGAAGGAGTCTCCCCCTCCTTGGGGGCCGACTGCGCTTCCACTTCCCGGCGCATTTCCTCCAGCTCGGCGGCGGTTTTCGCCTGTGTTTCCTGCGCGATTTTCCCGCCCTCTTCCCGCAGGCGATAGGGAACATACAGGTTCTGGTCACTGTACAGGGCGTCGCTGTTATAGATGGACGGCAGCCCCTCCACCCCGGCCGGCTGCTTTTTGCAGGGGATCTCCGCTTTCTGCAGGGCCTCCTCGATCTTTCCGGCCTCGTACTCCGTGGCCGTGGCAATCAGAACCCAGTCATCCGGCTGAACCACCCGCACCCGGCGGGAACCGCACTGCGAACAGCGCAGGGCAGTATCTTCATTCAGGTTTTTACATTTTGGACAATAGCGCATAAAAACCTCCCCTTCCGTGCTTTGTTTATCATAGCACAGAAGGGGAGGAAAATCCACGCTTTTTTGAAAAAGAGAGCCGTTTTCCCGTTTACAGCAGCACGGGCTGCAGCTGGCGCCCCTGCAGAGCCGCTTCACAGGCCGGCAGCAGGTATTCAAACCGGCACACCAGCGAGGTGGGCTTTAATACGCTGTTGTCCTGCCGCAGCGGCACCAGATACATATTCTTGGTATTCATCAGCCGGAACAGATTGGGTGCCGAGGCCGCCAGCGCGTCGTTGCTGGCCACGGCCAGGACCACCGGCAGACCGATGCGCAGGCACGACTTCACCGCCATGGTCACGCTGGTATCCGTAATCCCGTTGCTCAGTTTGCTGAGCGTATTTCCCGTGCAGGGGCACACCACCATCAGATCCGCCATATGCCGGGGGCCCAGCGGTTCGGCCCCGCTGATCGTGGTGATCGGCTTTTTCCCGCTGATGGTCTCCACACGCTGCCACAGCTCCTGAGCCGTACCGAAGCGCGTGTCCGTATTCGCCGCCGTTTCCGATAAAACCGGCAGGATCTCAAATTTCTCCGCCAGCTTCTCCATTTGCTGCAAGGCCTGCTGATGGGTGCAGAAGGACCCGCACATCCCAAAGGCCACCGTCATCTGACTCAATTCCCCTCACTCCTCATCATGGAAAGCAC
>JBJEQH010000059.1:0-16565 GCA_051881655.1 Candidatus Heritagella sp.
GCCCGCGAAAAGCGCCGGGAAAACGCCGGTTTTTCGGGAAAATTTCCCGGAAAATCCGTCTTTTTGGGAAACCCAGCCCCACCATTCCCCGCTCAGCGGTAGGGCGCGGTGCAGCTTTGGGCCTGCTGCGCGTTTCGGCGGATGGCCGCCTGCATTTCCGTCAGCGAAGCAAACCGGGTTTCCGGCCGCAGAAAATCGTACAGCTCCACTTCCACGTTCTGCCCGTACAGATCACCCGCGTATTCCAAAATCCAGGTTTCACTGAGCACATGGTCGCTGCCCACCGTGGGCTTTACCCCGATATTGGTCACACCGGTATACCGTTTTCCCTCCACCGTGACCACCGAGGCATACACCCCAAACGGAGGCAAAATGAAATCCGGGGGCATGGCCTGGTTGATGGTGGGGATTCCCAGCGTGCGGCCCAGCATCCGGCCGTGCTCCACCGGGAAGCAGAACGAGAACGGGCGCCCCAGCAGGCGGGCGGCACTTTTCATATCTCCGTTTTCGATCATCCGGCGGATCCGGGTGGAGCTGACCGGCTCGCCCTGATCCCGCACGGCTTCGGATACAAACAGGCGGATCCCGTCCCGGTCGCACAGCCGCTGCAGCAGGTCCGTGTCCCCTGCCCCCTTCTCTCCGAATCGGAAATTGAACCCGCAGCTCAGGGTTTTGGCCTGCAAGGTACCGGCCAGCCGGTCGTAGAAAGCCTCCGGCGGCAGGTGGCAGATATGGGAAAACGGCAGCAGATACAGGGCCCCCACCCCCATTTTCTGAAGCTGGCGGGCCTTCTCCCCGTTGGTCATCAGCAGCGGGACCGAGCGGCCGCACAGCACCGCCGACGGGTTCTGGTCAAAGGTGACCACCGCCGGCATTTCCCCGGGGCGGCCCAGCACTTTTTCCACCACGGCACAGTGACCGCGGTGCAGGCCGTCAAAGCTGCCCAGCGCCGCTGCGATGGGCTGTCCCACCGGCTGCCAGTCGTTCTCAATCCGCATGGCTTTCCCTCCTTTTTCTTATTCCTCCCGCTGGGGGAACAGCCGCAGCACCGCCAGCTCCTGCTCCCGCAGCTCTCCCAGTCCTAAAAACTCGCCCTGCGGGCCGTACACCCGCCTGCGGCCCGTTTCGCTGGGCAAAACGCGGGGCAGCCGCTCCCGCAGAAGGGCCCCGCCGTTCTGAAACCGCCGGGCCTGGGCCGCGGTCACGCGGACATCCCCCCAGGAGGAGAACAGGGATTCCACCGGGCGTATGGCCGTGTGGGCCTCCCCCTTTTCCGCCAGGGCGCGCATCTGCTCCACCGAGACCGCCTGCGGGAGGGAGAATCCGCAGGCCACGGTGCGCCGCAGCCCGGTCATGCATCCCACACAGCCGCAGGCTTTGGCAATATCCTCGATCAATACCCGCACATAGGTCCCCTTGCTGCAGCGGATCCGCAGCCGGCCGGTGCGGGTCTCTTCCTCATACCCCAGCAGTTCCAGCCGGAAGATGTTCACCGGGCGGGCCGGGCGCTCGATTTCCTTCCCCTGGCGGGCCAGCTGATAAAGGCGCTGGCCATTGACCGAAACCGCCGAGTACATGGGCGGCACCTGCCAAATCGGGCCGCAGAATGCGGGCAGTTCCGCCCGCAGGCGGTCCCCGCTGACCGCGTTTTTGCTGGTCTCCACCACCTGCCCCGTCCGGTCTCCCGTATCGGTTCGGATTCCCAGGGCAAACTCCGCCTCGTACTCCTTATCGGTATCCTCCAAAAACGGAATGGCACGGGTCCCGCTTCCCAGCAGAATAGGCAGGACTCCGGTAGCCATGGGATCCAGCGTTCCGGTGTGGCCGATCTTTTTTTCCCGGCACAGCCGCCGCATCAGAGCCACCGCATCAAACGAGGTGAACCCCTGGGGCTTATCGAGGATCAGTACGCCGTTCATACCGTCTCCTCCAGCCGGCGGGTGATCTCCTTCTCCAGCCGGTCTGCCGCTTCCTGCGGGGAAATGCCGGAGAATGAGCATCCGGCGGCCGCTTTATGCCCGCCGCCGCCGAAGCAGCTGCAGATTTCGGCCGCATCCAGCGGGTTGTGCGTGCGCAGCGAAACCTTGATGGTGCCGTCCGGCTTTTCCTTCACACACACACCGGCCAGTACCCCCTCGATCTGCCGCGGCAACGCCGGCAGCCCGTCGAGATCCGGCTCCTCGGCGCCGGCCTGCTCCATATCCCGGTTCCGGATAATCATCACGGCGCCCTTTCCCCCGCAAAAAAAGCGCATAGATGCAAGGGCCCGGCGCTCGATTTCCAGCCGTGCCCGGCTTTTCATCTCGAACATCTGCCGGTTGATCTCGGCCGCGCGGGCCCCGTTTTCCATCAGCTCCGCCGCCAGGCGGTGGGTGCGGGGCGTCACACTGCTGTACTGAAAGCACCCGGTATCGGTGGTCAGCCCGGTGAACAGGCAGTCGGCAATCTCGGGGGTCATCGTAACCCCCATCTCCCTCAGCACCTCGTAAATCACCTCGCAGGCCGCCGCGGCGCGGGGATCCACCAGCGTCTCCCGGGCATAGGCCGTGTTGGTGCCGTGGTGGTCCATGCACAGATCCACCCGATTGACCCACTCCTGCATATTCTTCCCGAACAGCTGCGGCCCGGCCAGATCCACCGCGCAGACAAAGTCCGGCGCAAAATCCTGCGCCGGGATTCCCCCGAACAGATAGCCGAACTTGTCCGGCACCGGGTCACTGCAGGCAAAGCGCACGCGCTTTCCCTTCTGCAGCAATCCCCGCATCAGGGCCGAGGCGCAGCCCAGCGTGTCGCCGTCGGGCGACGCATGGCTGATCACCAGAATATTGTCGGCCTGCAGCAGCCGCTCTGCCGCCTGTTTAGCCTCCATCATTGGGCGCTCTCCTCTTCTTCCTCACGGGAAACACGCCCGTTCTCCTCCAGCTTGTGCAGTACCTGGGAGATGTGCGCGCTGTACTCGATGGAATCGGTGGGCTTAAAAATCAGCTGCGGCACATGGCGCAGCTGCAGCCGGGCGCCCAGTTCGCGGCGGATGAAGCCCGCTGCGCTCCTGAGCCCCTGCACTGCGTTTTTGCAGGTTTCCATCCCCTCCATCGCACTGACATACACCGTGCAATAGGCCAGGTCGTTGGTCACATCCACCCGCACAATGCTCAGCAGGCACTGCACCCGCGGATCCTTCAGCTCACGAAAAATCGCGGTGAGCTCGCGCTTGATATCCTCGGTCGTACGGCCCATGCGGTATCCGGCCATCGGTCGTTCCTCCTTTTCTCCGTCACAGGCAGACAGGGCCGCTCCTTATCGGGATAAGGAGCGGCCCGCCGCCGTCAACCGCAGGACGCTCAGTCCTCGCGGTATTCTTCCATCATATAGGCTTCCAGACGGTCGCCTTCCTTAATATCGCTGAAGCGCTCCAGGCAGATACCGCAGTCGTAGCCCTCGGCCACTTCCTTTACGTCATCCTTAAAGCGGCGCAGCGACGCCACTTTGTCGTCCGCCACAATGATGCCGTCGCGCACCACGCGAACCTGGGCGCTGCGGGTGATCTTGCCGCTGGTGATATGGGAACCGATAACGGTGCCCACGCTGCTGATGTGATAGACCTCGCGGCACTCGGCGCGGCCCAGCTCCACCTCGCGGAATTTGGGGGCCAGCATGCCCTTCATGGCCGACTGGATCTCCTCGATGCAGTCGTAAATAATGCGGTACAGGCGCATATCCACGCCGTCGCGCTTGGCGTTCTCCTCGGCCACCGGATCGGGGCGCACGTTAAAGCCCACCACGATGGCGTTACTGGCATTGGCCAGCATGATATCGCTCTCGCTGATGGCGCCCACGGCCCCGTGGATCACGTGTACGCGCACTTCCTGGTTGCTCAGCTTCTCCAGTGACTGGCGCACCGCCTCCACCGAGCCCTGCACGTCGGCCTTGACGATGATCTTCAGCTCTTTCATATCGCCCTGCTGCATCTGGTCAAACAGGTTATCCAGCGTGACCTTGGTCTGGGCGTTGAATGCAGCTTCCTTCTGCTCGTTCAGGCGCTGCTCGACCAGTTCACGGGCCAAGCGTTCGTCCGATACCGCATTGAGGATATCGCCGCCCACGGGCACATCGTTCAGGCCCGTGATCTCCACCGGGATCGAGGGCCCGGCCGTCTTGACCTTGCGCCCGCGGTCATCCGTCATGGCGCGCACACGTCCCACCGTGGTACCGGCCACAATGATATCACCGGTGTGCAGCGTGCCGTTCTGTACCAGCACTGTGGCAATGGGGCCGCGTCCCTTATCCAGACGGGCCTCGATCACCGTACCCTTGGCAGCGCGGTCCGGGTTCGCCTTCAGTTCCTTCATATCGGCTACCAGCAGGATCATCTCCAGCAGGTCGTCGATCCCCATCCCCGTCAGAGCCGACACGGGAATGCACGGCGTATCGCCGCCCCACTCCTCGGGAACCAGCTCGTATTCGGTCAGCTGCTGCTTGACGATATCCGGATTGGCGCTGGGTTTATCCATTTTATTGATCGCCACAATGATCGACACACCGGCCGCCTTGGCGTGGTTGATAGCTTCGACCGTCTGGGGCATGATGCCGTCGTCCGCCGCAACTACCAGCACGGCGATATCCGTTACCTGGGCGCCGCGGGCGCGCATGGTGGTAAAGGCCGCGTGGCCGGGGGTATCCAGGAAGGTGATGTTGCGGTCCTCGACCTTCACGCGGGAGGCACCGATGTGCTGAGTGATACCGCCGGCCTCGCCGGTGGTCACATGGGTGTGGCGGATGGCATCCAGCAGACTGGTCTTGCCGTGGTCTACGTGGCCCATTACCACCACAACCGGGTCCCGGGGCTGCAGGTTATCGTCCTGGTCCTCGCTGTCGTCGATGATGCGCTCTTCGATGGTGACCACCACTTCTTTTTCCACCTTGGCGTGGAATTCCTCGGCCACCAGATAAGCGGTGTCAAAATCAATCACATCGTTGATGCCGGCCATCACGCCCATCAGCATCAGCTTTTTCACCACTTCGCCCACCGTGGCCTTCAGGCGGGTGGCCAGCTCGGATACCACGATCTCATCGGGCACCTGGATGGTCAAGGGCTTGGCTTTGCGCTCCATCGCAATGCGGCGCATGCGTTCGGCCTCGGTCTCCTTGCGGCTGTTCTTCGGCTTACCGCGGCGCTGCGAGCGCTGGTTCAGCTTCTGCTTCTGCACGGTGTTGTCCGTACGGATCTTCTCCGAAGCCAGCCGGTCGTATTTTTCGTTATACCGCTCCACATCCACTTGAGAAGAGCGGGTGTCCACCAGACGGGTGGACGGGCGGCTGCTCTCTTCGTTTTCTTTCACCGAAACGCTGCCCTGGGGCTTTGCGGCCTGGGCCGGCTTCTGCTGCTGGGCGCGGGGCGCCTGGCGGCGGTCATCGCGGCGCGCAGTGCTTGTATTCTGCCCGCCCGCGGGCGCTGCATTCTTCTGCGTGCGGCGGTCGCGGCCGGAATTACCCGCCGGCTTGGGGGCCTTCTGCGCTTTTTCCTCTTTTTTCTCCTCCTGCACGGGCTCGGCTGCGGGGGCCGGCTCCTGTGCGGGCTCCTCTTCCTGTCCGTTATCCGCGAAGAAGGCATCCAGCGATTTGACCTGATGGCCCTGGGTAAAGGTCTCCAGCACCACATCCAGCTCCTGCTCATTCAGGGCGGTCATGGCCTTCTTGGTCTCTCCGCAGTATTTCTCGATGGCCTCGATCACGGCCTTGTTGGGGATTTGCAGGTCCTTCGCTACATCGGTTACCCGGTATTTAATCATCATAAAATTCAATCCCACCCTTTCTGTTTCCTTGCGGCATCACAATGCCGGTGCAGCCGTGTTCTCCGGCTGCAGGGCCTGCAGCGCTTTGGCAAAGCCCGCATCCACGATGGTGTAAATCCCCGCGCGGTTTGCGGTGGCAGCGCCCAGCTGCAGCATGGTATATGGCACCTGACAAACGGGAACCCGCCCGTTTTGGCCCAGGAATTCCATCTCTTTTTTGGATTTCGGCGAGAGATCCGACGCCAGCAGCAGCAGCTTTGCCTGCTTTTTCCGCACAGCCTCGGCCGCACAGTCACGGCCGAAAACCACCTTGCCCGCCTTTCGGGCCAGACCCAGAAGGGACAGCAGCCGGTCATTCATGGCTGTTCATCTCCTTCTCCAGTCTCTCGTACACCTCATCCGGTATTTTACAGGAGAATGCCTTTTCCAGCCGGCGGGCTTTTCTCGCCAGCCGCAGGCACTCCACATTCCGGCAGACGTACGCGCCCCGCCCCGGTTTGCGGCCCGTCAGGTCCACCGAAATATCGCGGAACTCTTCCTCTTCCTTCGTTTCGGCCGGGGCCTTGACCACCCGGACCAGCTCCTTTTTCGGCTTCATCTCTCCGCAGCCGGTACACATGCGCATGGGTATTTTTTTCTGGCGCATTTCGTTCTGCCTCCTTCCCCTTTGCACTTTCTTTCCAAAGCGCGGTGCTTATTCGTTTTCGCCGTAGAATCCGCTTTCGGGCTTGATATCAATCTTCCAGCCGGTCAGCCGGGCAGCCAGGCGGGCGTTCTGCCCCTTGTTGCCGATGGCCAGCGACAGCTGGTTATCCGGCACCGTAACCCGGCAGGCGTGCGAACCGTCCTCGGCGGGCTCAACCGACAGAACCTGGGCCGGGGACAGGGCCGATGCAATGAATTTCTGGGGATCCTCGCTGTATTCCACGATGTCGATCTTCTCGCCGCCCAGCTCGCTGACAATGCTGGAAACCCGGGCGCCCCGGGCACCGATGCAGGCGCCCACCGCATCCACATCGGGGTTGTGGCTGATCACCGCCAGCTTGGTGCGGGAACCGGCCTCGCGGGAGACCGCCTTGATCTCGACGGTTCCGTCATAGATCTCCGGCACCTCGGTCTCAAACAGGCGCTTGACCAGATCGGGATGCGTGCGGGAGATAATGGCGCGGGGCCCTCTCTCGGTCTCCTTCACATCCACTACGTACACTTTAATCAGATCGCCCTCGTGCAGATCATCCGTGCCCACCTGCTCATTGCGGGTCAGCACCGCTTCGCTCTTGCCGATCTTCAGGGTGGCGGCCCCGGTGCGGGGATCCACGCGCTCGACCGTGGCGGTTACCAGCTCCTGATGCTTGCTCTGGAATTCCTGCAGCATCTGGCCGCGCTCGCCGTCGCGGATTCCCTGGCGGATGATGTTCCGGGCCGTCTGGGCGGCAATGCGGCCGAACTGCTTGGTGTCCAGCTGCACATTCACCACGTCGCCCACCTGCGCGGCCGGGTCGATCTCACGGGCCTTTTCCAGCAGGATCTGGCTGCCGGGGGCTTCCAGATCTTCCACCACCGTTTTGCGCAGATACACGAGGAACTGGTCACTGCCCTCGTCCACGTTTACGACCACATCTTCGTTATTGTAGTTATTTTTGCAGGCCGTCTGAATCGCCTTGCGGATTTTATCCACCATAAAATCCACCGGGATTCCGCGCTCCTTTTCCAGGATATGCAGAGCCTCAAAAATCTCGTTCGCCATGATTATTGTTCCTCCTCTACTACCATATCCTCTTCCGAAAGCCGTACGGAAGAGTATTCTTTCTGTTCAATGGTCACGCTCTCGTCCTCGCTCAGCGCCAGCACCACCGAGCGGTCCTCCCGGTATTCCAGCAGAAGGCCCAAAAACTCGCGGGTACCGTCCTCCATGGGACGGATCAGGCGAACGCGCACCGGTGCCCCCATAAACGCCTCGAAATGCTCGGGCCGGGTCAGCTCACGGTCAATCCCGGGGGAGCAGACCTCCAGACAATAGGCCTGGCTGATGGGGTCCAGCTCATCCAGGGGCTTATCAATCGCATGGGACATGGCCACACAGTCGTCAATCCCCACGCCGTCCTCTTTATCAATAAAGATCCGCAGATACCACTGGGCGCCCTCTTTGACAAAACGGACGTCCCACAGGATCAGGCCCAGCTCTTCGGCCAGGGGCTTTGCCAGATCCCACACCTGGGCCACCGTATTGCCGCCCTTCTTCTTGCCTGCCATTTTGCATTCACCTCTTCATACAAAGCAAAAGAGCGGGTCGCCCCACTCTTTCATCCTCATCGTATTACTTTATGTTACTATACCACACTCCGTGCCCCTTTTCAAGTAGCAAAACGACGAAAACTCCGGTTTCCCCGGCCGTTTTTCGGGGTATCCGCCGGGGAAACCGGAACTGTCCGGCAATCCCCGGAACCCTTACTCCTCCAGCTGCCCGCCCAGAAAACCGGCGGCCGCCTGGGTCAGCTTCTGCTCTTCGTTCCCGGCCTCCAGGGGTCCACCGGCATCCGGCTGCAAAAGCAGGATGCACCCCAGCACATCCCCCGCGCACAAAATCGGGCTGACGCACCGGGCCGCCCGGTCGCTGCTCAGGAAGGGGTGCAGGATTTCCGCACCGTTTCCCGCCGCATACTGCTCGCGCCGCTGTACACACCGGGCCAGATCCGGCGAGACCGGTCTTTCCATCAGCTCCCGCCGGACCGACGGCGTCCCGGCGGCGATGACCTTATCCCGGTCGCACACCACGGCCGTCATCCCGGTCAGCCGCGTCAGCACCCGGCTGTAGCGCCCGGCCAGCTCGCTCATCTCCCCCACGGGGGAGTATTTGCGGAACACCACGCTGCCGCCCTCTTCGGTGAAAATCTCCAGGGGATCCCCCTCCCGGATATGCAGCGTGCGGCGGATCTCCTTGGGGATCACCACACGCCCCAGGTCGTCGATGCGCCGCACAATTCCCGTTGCTTTCATATCGAAATTCCCTCCGTTTACGATCCTTCCAGTTTTGGGAGTAGTATCTGTAAACGGGGGAATTTTATGCGGGTGTTTTCGGGATTGGAATTTGCTTTGGCAAACCGCCGGTTCATCTTCTTTGCCGAAGTGTGCGGAAAAGCTCCGCCGCACAGCCGGTATTACTCCTCCTGCACAAAATGGCGCAGATAGGCGTCCCGGCTGTATGAGATGGCCCCATACCGCACACTCTCGGTAAAATCTTCCTGAATGAAATGAATCCGCGGCGGCGCAAAAAAGCTGCCGTCCGTCTTTTCCCGGCAGATTTCCTCCATCCGGCGGTGGAAATACTCGCACGAATACCCGTACGCATCGTGGAAAAGAATGTCCTGCGGGTCCATCATAATCTGCGCATTGCACAGCAGGCTGGCAAACAGCCCGGCAATCCGGTCCGCCTCCTGCCGGGCAGCGGCATCGCCCCGGTCGGCCTGCCGGAACAGATCGTCAATCGACGAGAGGTTTTCCGGACGCATAGAGGATGGGGTTCCGCTCTCCAGCGCCCGCTGCACCCGCCGCCGGATGGCCGACGGATAGAGCATCGCCTCAAAGCAGCCGGTCCGCCCGCAGCGGCAGCGGTCCGTGCAGGCAACGTCCACGGTGGTGTGACCGATCTCTCCCATCAGGCCCCGGCTCATTTTTCCGTCCCGGACAAAGGCCGCCCCGATGCCCCGGTTGTGGGCCAGAACATACAAAATGGAGCGGGAGCGGACAAACGGCTCCCTGCAGGAGCAGGCATATCCGCTGAAGCTGCACAGGTTATCCACATACACCGGCCCCGAAAAATCCAGCGCCGTCCGCAGATCCCGGGCCAGAGGCAGGTTTTTGCCCCATTTTCCGGATGCATTGCTCCCCGTCAGATCCAGAAGGATGCCCTTTTCGCTGTCCACCGTTCCCGATATTGCCACCGAAATACCGAAGAGCTTTTCCTTTTTCAACCCGGCCTGCTCCAAAAGCTGGCGGATGAGCGCAGCCGCCTGGCGGATTACCTGCTCATACGGACTGCCCAGCACACCGGCTATCCGGTAATCCACCCGGGACAGGCAAAAATCATGCAGTTCAGCCACCGCGTACTCGGCCCCCAGAGACAGGGAGATCCCATACCGGTAATCCGGGCAGATCGCATAGGAAACCGCCCGCTTTCCCCCCGCCAGGGTGGAGGCCCGCTTCTCTCCGGCGCGGACGATCCCCTTTTCCATCAGGCCCATCAGGATATTCTGAACCGCCGTGCGGCTGAGATTCATCTGCGCGGCCAGTTCGTTGACCGTGCGGTCCTCCGCCTGGATAAGGAGCTGCAGCAGCATGCGGCGGTTTTTCTGGCGCATATCCTGCGGCCGTGCCCCGGCACCCGTTTTTTTCTCTGTCATGGTTTCCTCCGTCTCTATCATCAAACAATCTTTTCTTTTTCCTTTTTGCGCGATTTCGCCTCTGTTTTCTATTTTACCGGGCCGTTTCCGGTGCGTCAAGGCATTCTTTCCTTTTCGGTTATAACACATAGTTGCATTTTCTCTATTTCCGTGCTATAGTGAAGAAAAGCACCGATAAAAGGAATGGAGGCAGGAGAATTATGTATAATCGGGCAATTTATCGTTTTGTGTGCAGTGAGACCGAACCCGTGGTGACCACCCACGCGGGAAAAGTGCGCGGGTATCTGGTCAATGACATCTACACGTTCCACGGGATTCGCTATGCGCAGGCCGAGCGTTTTCAGATGCCCCGCCCCGTCACCTGGGAGGGGATTGCCGACGCGCAGGACTACGGCTACATCTGTCCGCCGACCCATGACACCGAAATTTTCGGCGATATCACGGCGCCGCACCGGTATTGGCTGCAGAGCGAACACTGCCAGTATCTGAACATCTGGACCCAGGAACTGAATCCCCAGGCCAAAAAGCCCGTTGTCGTGTGGCTTCACGGCGGCGGCTTTGTGTCCGGTTCCGCCATCGAGCTGGAGTGCTATGACGGCGAGAACATGGCCCGGTACGGGGATGTGGTGTGCGTCTCGCTCAATCACCGGCTGAACATTCTGGGGTACCTCGATCTGTCCGATTACGGTGAGGAGTACGCCAACTCCGGCATCGTGGGGATGGAGGATATCGTCATGGCGCTGAAATGGGTGCGGGATAATATCGACCAGTTCGGCGGGGATCCGGACAATGTGACGATTATGGGAGAATCCGGCGGCGGCGCCAAGGTGCGCGCCCTGCTGCAGATGGGCTCGGCGGACGGCCTGTACCACCGGGCCATCATTCAGAGCGGCATTCTGCCCGGCAACCCCTCCATCACCCCGGAGGATGAAAAGCGGGAAGCAAAAGATACCGCCCACCGGATTGTCGAAGCGATCGGCGGGCTGGATGCCCTGCTGTCGGCCCCCTATGAAGAGCTGCTTCGGGCCATGAAAAAGGTGGAAGCCGAGCGGCCCATTGCCTGGGGTTCCATCCCCTGGACTCCCGTGCCCCTGACCGGCTCGTATGTGGGCGAGTGGTGCAATGCCGGCTTCCGGAAAGAAACGCTGTCCATTCCGGTGATCGCCGGCAGCGTGTTCTGCGAATTGGCCCGCTACACCAACCTGAAGGACAAGAGCGCCATGACCGGGGAGGAGCGGTATGAGGCGCTGGTGGCCGAGTACGGTGCCGAATTTGCCCCCCAGATCCGGGACGCTTTCCAGAAAGCATATCCCGAACTGAACCTCTACTACGCTTCGGTCGTCGATACCTTTGTGCGGCGTCCCACCCGCCAGTTTGCCGTTGAGCGCGCAACCGCCGGCGGCGCGGATACCTATAATTTCCTGTTCGCCCACGAGACCCGTTTCAAGGGCGGGCTGATGTCCACCCACGCCGATGACCTTCCCTTTGTTTTCCACAATGCCGAGTACATCGGCGCCATGTTTGCCGGGGACCAGACGTACAAGGCCCAGGACGAGATCTTCTACGCGTTTATGGCCTTTGCCCGCAGCGGCAACCCGAACCACAGCGGGATTCCGGCCTGGCACCCGGTCACCCCGCAGGAGCCCCAGTGCTTTGTCTTCTCCCGGGAGCCCAGCTGCCGGGTGGATCACGATGCGGAGCTGATCCGTCTGGCCGCCGCCCACGCCACCACCCGCCGCGGCTTTGCCCCGCCCCAGCCCGATCATCCGTAATTCTGTTTGAAAGGACGGTTTTTCATGATTCCCGAACTGATTTTTGAAAACCACCGCGTTATCGAGGACAAATACTTCCGCGCCGACGAGACCTTCCCCGGCGTATACAAAATTTCACAGCCCTGGTTCCGGGAGGACTCGCTGCACGTATACTGCTTTCTGATCGTCGGCAGCAAGGCCGCCATTGTGTACGATTCCATGTTTGGTTATGGAAACCTGCGCGCGTTCTGCGAAAAAATTACCGACAAACCCCTTTTGATGGTCAACTCCCATTTCCACGGCGACCACTCGGCGGGCAATTTCGATTTTGACAGCTGTTACATCCATCCCTACGATCTGCCCGGCATTTATCAGGGCTTCGCCCAAACCCGGGAAGAGCTGCTGCAGCGCGCCATCGAGACCGCCAAGCCGGAATTCGTCGATCAGCTGCGGCTGGAGGATATGTGTGAGCCCCACCCCATGAAGACCTATCCCATTTTTGACGGGGACCGGTTTGATATCGGAGACCGCCAGCTGCAGGTGGTCCATGTGGGCGGCCATTCCCCGGGGAGCATTATGCTGCTGGATCCCGCCTATGAGCTGGCGTACTCCGGGGATACCTGCAATAACGATACCATCGTGACCCGCGCCGACAGCATCGAACAGTATCTGGAGGGGCTGCGTCATCTGCGCGGCTACACCACCGGCATCCGCTATCTGTTCGGTGGGCACGAGGATTTCCCCGCCGCCATTATCGACGAGGGAATTGAACTGTGCGAGCGCGTGCTGGCCGGGACCGATGACCATGTGGAGTACGAGATTCCCTTCCCGCCCGGGCAGATCAGCCGGGTCATCTTTGCGGCCGAAATGACCTCCTTCTACCGCCGCAAGGACGGAAAGGATATGAACATGCAATATTGCCCGGACAACCGGCAGAAGCCGCCGGCCGAACCCCGCATCCTGACCCAGGATCCCCCGTCGCCCGGCCGGGTTACCCCCTCCGACCGGTTCTGATCCATCCGGTCTCCCTGTGGTCCTTTCCGTTTCCAGTTGTAAACAAAAAAGATGGACGCCTTCCCGGTTAATCCACCGGGAGGGCGTCCTTTTTATTGGCATTATTAGGAGGAAAGGGTTTGAATCAGGTTTACTTGCGGTACGACTGCGCCAGCTTTTCAAAGACCGGCAGTGCGCGCTCGATCCGCTCGGTGGGTACGCAGTAGGAAATTCTCGTGTGCCCCGGGCAGCCAAAGCCGGTACCGGGCACGATCAACAGGTCATACTGCTTGGCGCGCTCGCAGAATGCCACATCGTCCGCCTCCAGCGTGCGGGGGAAGATGTAGAAGGTGCCGCCCGGCTCCACCACGGTAAAGCCCATATCCCGCAGGCCCTTCACCAGCAGATTGCGGTTGGTCTCGTACACCGTGATATCCGCCGTTACATCGCAGCAGGCTGCGCACACGCGCTGGAACAGGCTGGGGGCGTTGACATACCCCAGCGACCGGCCCGCGCCGCAGATGGCCGCATAAACCAGCTCGCTGTCGGTCACCTCATCGGGCACAATGATGTAGCCCAGGCGCTCGCCCGGCAGGGACAGGGACTTGCTGAACGAGTAGCAGACCAGCGTATCCTTATAAAAAGCGGGCAGATACGGCACCGTTACCCCGCCGAACACGATCTCGCGGTACGGCTCGTCCGAGATCAGGAAAATCGGATGATGGTACTCCTGCGATTTGGTCTCCAGCAGATCAGCCAGCTTTCGGACCGTTTGCTCGGAATAAACCGCGCCGCTGGGGTTGTTGGGCGAATTGACAATCACCGCCTTGGTATGCGGGGTGATAGACCGCTCCAGCGCCTCAAAATCAATCTGGAAGGCCTCGATATCCGCAGGGATCAGCACCATTTTGGCGCCCGCTCCCTCGATAAACACCTTGTATTCCGGGAAGTACGGGGCAAACACAATCACCTCGTCCTCCGGGCAGCACAGGCCGCCCAGGCAGCAGCACAGCGAGGCCGCCGCGCCCACGGTGATATACAGGTTATTGGGGCCGATCTTCGCGCCGAAACGGCGGTTGATGGAATCGGCAAACCGGGTGCGCACTCCCAGATCGCCCTGGGCGCTGGTGTACCCGTGCAGCAGGACGGAATCGGTATTCTGCAGCAGATCCACCGCCGTTTCATTCACGCAGTCTGGCGCCGGAACGCTGGGATTGCCGATGGAAAAATCAAAGACGTTCTCTGCGCCGATCTGAGCGGCGCGCAGTTTGCCGAACTCGAAAAGCTCGCGAATTACGGAACGCTGGGTGCCAAGGCCCACCATTCTCTGGGGAAGCTGTGCCTGCATGAAAAACCACTCCTTTTCTTCTCCTCCGCCTTTTCTCAGGGGACGGAACACTTTATACAATACTGAAAAAAACAGAAAAAATCAAGCCCCGATCCCATTTCCCGGAGAAAAGGTCCCTTCTCCCCCGCCTTTTGGCCGGAAATTTTGCGGATAAAATTTTCCGGCGGGCGTTCCCGGTCATAATTTCTTCGCATTTTTCCTCTATACTAAAATAAAAAATACGACGCCCTTCTCTCCGTCCGGTCTCCGCCGAAAGAGGGGGAACGCATACTTGGGAAAGATTGGGGAAAGGAATGATACGATTGAAAAAACGGGGAAAAGAGAAGGATCGCGCCCTTCAGCATGAGCTTTTGCAGCAGCGCATTCAAAAGGACCCGTGGGCCTTCCGGGTGTATATCACCCTGCGTACCATTGTCTTGCTGGTGATGATCCGCTCGGTTTTCCTGCAGAACTGGGAAAATGCCGGCATCTGCCTGCTGGCGCTGGTGCTTTTTCTGCTGCCCAGCTTTGTGGAGCACCAGCTGAAAATTGAGCTGCCCACCGCGCTGGAGGTAATCATCCTCCTGTTTATTTTCGCGGCTGAAATTTTGGGGGAGATTCAGGCCTTTTATATCCGTTTCCCGTTCTGGGACACCATGCTGCACACCATCAACGGGTTTCTGTGCGCAGCGGTGGGCTTTGCCATGGTGGATATCCTGAACCGGAACCCCAAAATCAAATTCACCCTCAGCCCGCTGTATCTGGCGGTGGCGGCCTTCTGCTTTTCCATGACCATCGGCGTTCTGTGGGAGTTCTTTGAATTCGCGGCCGACTGCATTGTGCACACCGATATGCAGAAGGACACGGTTCTCTCCACCATCAGCACGGTAATGCTGGATCCTGAAAAGGGCAATCATGCCGTTATCCTGCGCAATATCACCGATGTGACCGTAAACGGGCAGGAGCTGGGGCTGGGCGGGTACCTGGATATCGGGCTGTTCGATACCATGAAGGATCTGCTGGTCAACTTTGTCGGCGCGGTGATTTTCAGTGTGATCGGATACTTTTATGTCAAGCGGCGGGGTAAGGGAAAGTTTGCCTCACAGTTCATCCCCTCGCTGGCCGAAACGGAACCCTCTTTCGAACAGGATCCGCTTCTTGGGCCGGAGAAACTGCCTGGACAGGAGTCGCCGGAGGAAGGCTGAACAGACCGGTTTTTCATTGCAAAACGGCCGGGTTCGTGCTATCCTGTAAAAAACGAGGCATGTATACAGGAGGTCTTCGCCCTATGCCATCCAAAAAGAATCTTCCTCTCTCCAATGCGGCACTGGAGAGCAAAATGGCCGCCTTTATAAAGGACCGCAGCGCCCAGAACCTGACGGCGATCCTGCAGCTGCTGCCGGCGGCCGGCCTTTTCCTCACTATGACGGCTTCCACCCCGCAGGCCCGCCAGGCGCTGAAAAACGGGGGCACCCTTTCGCCGCAGCTGCGCAAAGATCTGCATCCCATCATCCTGAAAACCCAGAAGGGCGAGGATTTCCTGCCGGCCTACACATCTCCGAAGGCCATTCCCAAGCAGGAGAATTCGATTGTCACCTGCCTGCCGTTCGGCGCGGTCTGCCAGACGGTCACCCGCAACCCGGCCCTGACCGGCCTGGTGCTCAACCCGTTCGGGGAAAACGTGATCCTGCGCCGCGATCTGCTGGAAAAAGCGTTCCGTCCCAGTTCTTCAAACCCGGGTTCTGCGAACTCCAGAGGACCCCAGGGTACAAACATCGTACTGCAGAACCCGCGGCCGTTCCCCCAGGAAATGGCACAAGCCGCCAGTGCCGTACTGCGGGAGTATCCGTGCGTGTCGGCGGCCTATGTGCAGCATATGTCCGCCGATGACCGCCGGGCTTTCCTGTTCCTGCTGGAAACGGACGGCACCGGGAATCAAAAGGAGCTGGAGGAAAAAATCCGTGCGGCCACCGAGAAAGCGGCTTTTGGCTTTCCCGTGGAGTTCTGCGATGCCGAGGCCATGCGCGCTCAGCTGGAAGCCAACAATGCCGAGCCGTTTTATAAAAAGTAACGCGCTCCCTCGGGAGCCATCGCCATTTACGGCGGGTACAGGGAAAACCCTGTGCCCGCCGTTTTTCTCTGTAACCCCGGGTAAAACCCGGGGAAATGCGGGTTTTACCGGGAAAGTTCCCCTGTTTTCCCATTTTTCCCTGTAATTTCCCAAAAAGAAGGCAAAAGCTGTGCAAAAGCCCTTGACTTTTCCGCTTTCATCCTTTAAAGTTATGAGGTCAACACATAAATG
>JBJEQH010000060.1:0-3657 GCA_051881655.1 Candidatus Heritagella sp.
CAGCCCATCCGCACCCGGCATCCGGATATCGGTCACCACAATATGCGCCGCAGTCGCTCCGTTCTTCAGGTAATCCATGACCGCCTGCCCGCTCTCCATCTCAGCCAGAATCCGGATATCCGGATCCGCTTCCTGCAGAATCTTTACAAGGGCCTTGCGGGCATAGTATTCGTCATCGGCCACAATGACCTGAATGGGAAAAGATGTACTCATGATAAAGGTTCCTCCTTTACTGTACCGAACCGGGAAGGTTCAGAGAGCGCGGCATTGCTGGAGATATGGATTTCAATCCGGGTATACACCCCGTAGCTGCTCTCGACTGTGATGCCATAGCCATTGCCATAATAATTGCGGATGCGGTCATTTACATTGCGCAGACCGATTCCCACCCGAGCGGCATCGGCTTCCAGCACATTTTCGGAATGAAGCGCTGCATTCAAATTCTGAACCTGCTCTTCGGTCATTCCGCATCCGTCATCCCACAGGGAGAGATACAGATCCTCCCCGGAAACGAAGGCCGAAATCTTCAGCCGATCATGCGGGCGAAGTGCGGTAAACGCATGTTGAATGGAATTCTCAACCAGAGGCTGCAGCAAAAACTTCAGCATGGTACAGTCGGCTGCCTCCTGCGAGATATCGCAATCGACCAGAAAACGGTTGGGAAAGCGGACAAATAAGATCTCCATATAGTTTTTTACCTGGGCAATCTCTTCCGCAACCGTTACGATATCACTGCCCTTTACATTGTATCGCAGCATCTCGGAGAGGGAGGTACTGACAGTGACGATCTCGGGCACCTCGTTCAGTTCGGCAATCGAGCTGATAATATTGAGCGTATTGTAGATAAAGTGGGGGTTGATCTGGAACTGCAGCATTTTCAGCTGCATCTGGCGCCGATTCAGTTCGTTGACATAATTTTTCTGTATATCATCGTTGATGCGCTGGGCCATCTCGTTATAGTGGGTGACCAGATGGGAAATCTCGTCATCATTGCGCGCACGAGAGGGAATATCCAACAGAGGGACAGGATCGGTTACCGCTTCCGTAATGGCCTTATCCAGCAAAACCAATGGCTGGGTGGTGCGGCGCAGGAAATACAGGCTGAAGAAGGCAAGGGCCAAAAACAGAAGCAGAGAATAGAGCAGGATGATGGTCATATTCTGCATGGAGAGCGCCTGAAAGCTCTGGGTGGGGATGGCCTGCATGATGACCCAGCCAGTCTCCTGGTTTCTCTCCATGGCGATTAAGTAATTTTGCCCATTCAGGGAGCAGACCGCATTTTGGGGCAACTCCTCCTGCTGGGTCAGGGCAACCAGCGCCTTACGGTCCTCCTCCGAGATGGAATAGGGATCCAGCCCCTCGGAAATCTGAGAGGAATAGATAATAGATTCGCCGTTAAACAGCATCACCACGCCCAGCGTGCTGTCGGAATAGCTGCTGTTTAACTGCGCACAGATGCGGTCATAGTCCAGGTCGATGCCCACAATCCCCAGATAGCTTCTGCCGTAATAAATGCGGCGGATTACCGTGATAGTCCGATAGCGTGCCATGTTGATCGTGCAATCGTAAATGTCTGTATAATAGACCTCCCCCGGGTCATCCAGCCCCTGTTCGTTGGCGGTATCTATCAGCATTTGGTTGTAGCTGTCGCTCTGTGTGGAAATATTGGAATAAGAGTCCCCACTGGAGCTGATAAACGTACCCCGCACAATAAAGCGGTTGCCCAGAATGGCCGTATTAATAAAGCGGACCATTTTTTCCTGATAGGCGACCCGCGTGGAAGCGCTCTTCACCCCGTCATCCTGCAGCAGGGCCCGTACGGAGGAATCAAAATAGTGAACCTTGGCGATCCGGCTGGTATTGGAGAAAATTACATCCAGGCTGGAGCTGATTTCGCGGTTGCTCTGGGTGAGAAAGGTCTCGTAAAACTTCATATTATTTTCCAGCGATTTTTGGAAAAACAGCAGGATAATAAAAATAAAGGACAGAAAAAGGATCCCGTAGGAAATAAAAAATTTTCCGCGCAGCGTCAGTTTTCGCCACCATTTTAACTGTCTCGCTGGTTTCACAGAGAACCTCCCACTCCGGCAATGCTTTGCCGCCATTCATTGAAGTACACAAAAGAGTATACCACAAAAACGGAAAACAGGGAATATTTCTAAAAAAAGAATGTGATTTTTTCACAGAAATCCGATTTTTTGCAAAAAGTAAAAAAGGCTGCCGCGAAAACGCGGCAGCCAATTTTTGCTTTTATCCAAAATGGGAGGGATCAGGTCTTTACGGCACCCGCCGTCAGGCCTTCTACAATGTACTTCTGCGCAAACGCATACGCGATCATAACCGGTACCATTGCAATCAGATACGAAGCAAATGCCAAGTTGTAGTCGTAGCTGTACTGCGTCTTGAAGTTATACTGGAACAGCGGCAGCGTCCAGGTGTTGGGATGCGTATTCAGAATCAGCAAAGGCATCTGGAAATCATTCCATACCCACAGAGCATTCAGCACCAGGATGGTTGCGATCATGGGCTTTACCAGCGGGAGGACCACCCTCCAGTAAGAACCCCAGGTTGTGCAGCCATCAATTGAAGCGGATTCTTCCAGATCCGGCGGTACCGAACGGATATAATTCGTCATCAGATATACGCCCTGCGCACTGGCAAAGACCACATGCATGATAATCAGGCCCACCTGGTTATTCAGGTGCCACCAACCCATATACAGTACCATGGGTACCATGATGACCTGGAACGGCACGAAAATCGCCAGCAGCAAGAAATAGAACACAATCTTGAAATACTTGCGGCTGTTCATATTTCGGGCGATGGCATAGGCGCACATCGGGATCAGCAGGAAAATCAGCAGAACAGCTGAAACCGTAATCAAAACCGAGTTGCCAAAGTACATGAAGTAATTGGCCTTGCTGATAACGGCGATAAAGTTATCCAGCGTCCAGCTGGTCGGCATCGCAAAGAAGTTGGCCGCGGATTCTGCCTGCGTCTTGAATGCGGTAACAATCACGATGTAGAACGGGAACAGGATCATGATAACGCCGCAGATCAAAAACAGCATCGAGAAAATTTTGAACAAAAGAGCACCCGGGTTAATATGTTTCCTTTTTGCCATTATGCGTCACCTGCTTCCTTCCCACTGTTGCCTTTAATGGTAAAGACGGAGATAATGGCCACCAAAACGAACAGGATCATCGACTCGGCCACTGCATAGGAGAACTTGCCACCCTGCATGGCGTCGTTATAGATCAACAAGCCCACGGCACGGGTTGCCTTGTTGGGGCCACCATCGGTCAGTGCCTTGATGTAGTCGAAAATCGTCAGGCCGCCTTTGGCCGTGGTGATTACAATAATCGAAATGATGGGCAGCAGATACGGGACCGTAATTGACTTGAACCGCTGCCAAGCATTGGCGCCGTCGATCGTCGCTGCTTCGTAAACGTCCTTCGGGACGCTCTGCAGGCCGGCAATCAGCAGTACCGTCGGCTGGGCACAGCCCTGCCACAGGTTTACGATCAGAACCGCCCAGAAAGCGGTTACCGGATTGCCCAGCATACTCTTGCTGAGGAATTCAATGCCCAGCGCCTGGCCGAACACCGGCACAACCTTCAGATACAGTTCGTTCCAGATCAGGCCCACGGTTACGCC
>JBJEQH010000061.1:0-3647 GCA_051881655.1 Candidatus Heritagella sp.
ATGAGATCGAGGAAGATCTGGATGCCATTGAAGAATTCCTGATGGATGAAGACGGGCAAGGGACAAACAGAAATTTTCGGCAAATTTAACCGAATTATTTGTGATCCGTAATTCAGTAGGGAATTGACAAGAAAAAGGTGTCATGGTATGATAAAGTTACTAATGAAATATTCTGCCTATGAGGAAGGAAGCGGGCGGTGGCAGACTTTTTTATGAGAAAAGTTACATTTCTGTCCATCAGATCCATGGAATGGTTCTTTTCTGTTTTCAAAAGGGGGACTCCCCTTTTTCAGAACGCTCAGTACTATTATATGGAATTGATGACCGGTTTTCAACCGGTTTTTTTCATAAACACAAGTTTCCCCGTCGGTTTTGGAATCTTTGCCTGAGGTTGGAGGAAAAGAAGATGGATAAACAGTATAATGTCGGCATTATCGGTGCGACAGGCATGGTCGGCCAGCGGTTTACAACACTGCTGGAAAATCATCCCTGGTTTCATGTGAAGGCCCTGGCGGCTTCTTCCCGTTCTGCGGGAAAAACGTATAAAGAGGCCGTGGGGAACCGCTGGGCCATGGCGACCCCCATGCCCGCCTCGATGGAGAACATGGTGCTGCTGGATGCCGAGCAGGATGTGGAAAAAATCGCCTCTATGGTCGATTTTGTTTTCTGTGCGGTTAATATGAAAAAAGAGGAAATCCGCGCGCTGGAGGAAAAATACGCAAAAGCGGAGTGCCCGGTGATGAGCAATAACTCGGCCCACCGCGGTACGCCGGATGTTCCCATGATCATTCCGGAGATTAACCCGGAGCACGCCGAGGTCATTCCCTCCCAGCGGCAGCGCTTGGGCACCCGGCGTGGGTTTATCGCCGTAAAATCCAACTGCTCCCTGCAGAGCTATGTGCCGGCTGTCAACACCCTGCGCGATCTGGGTGTGACCAAGGTGCTGGCCTGCACGTATCAGGCCATTTCCGGCGCGGGAAAAACCTTTGAGACGTTCCCGGATATTCTGGATAATGTCATTCCCTATATCGGCGGTGAAGAGGAGAAATCGGAACAGGAACCGCTGAAAATCTGGGGGCATGTGGAAGACGGCCGCATTGTCAATGCGGATTCCCCCAGCATTACGGCCCAGTGCCTGCGGGTACCGGTTTCCGATGGCCATACGGCCGCTGTTTTTGCCTCTTTTGAAAAGAAGGTCTCCCTGGAGGAAATTATTCATCGCTGGGAGAGCTATGTGGGTGAACCCCAGAAGCTGAATCTGCCCAGCGCACCCAAGCAGTTCCTCCATTATTTCACCGAGTCTGACCGTCCCCAGGCGAAGCTGGACCGCAACCTGGAAAACGGCATGGCTGTATCGGTGGGACGTCTGCGTCCGGATACCCAGTATGATATCAAATTTGTCTCGCTTTCCCACAATACCCTGCGCGGTGCGGCCGGCGGTGCCGTACTGATGGCTGAGTTGCTCGCTGTCAAGGGTTACCTTGACTAAAACCGATCTGGCAAACAGAAAGAAGGTATGTGCAGTATGAAGAAGACAATCTTTGAGGGGTGCGGCGTTGCTATTGTTACTCCCATGCACAAAGACGGTGCGATCAATTATGACGCACTGGCCAAACTCATCGAGTTCCAGGTGGAAAACGGCACGGATGCCATTATTTCCTGCGGCACCACGGGGGAAGCCTCTACCATGACGGCGGAGGAGCACAAGCGTGTGATGAAATTCACGGTGGATCATGTGAATCATCGTATTCCGGTAATCTGCAACTGCGGCGGCAATAACACGGCCAAGGCGATTGAGCTGTCGCGCTATGCCGAGTCCATCGGGGCCGACGGGCTTCTGCAGGTGACCCCCTATTACAACAAAACGTCACAGGCCGGTCTGATCCGCCATTTTACAGCCATTGCAGACAGTGTGAGTATTCCCAGCATTCTCTATAATGTTCCTTCCCGCACCGCCATGAATATTCAGCCGAAAACCTATCTGGAGCTGAGCAAGCATCCGAATATCGCCGGATGCAAAGAGGCCAACGGGAATATTTCGGCCATGGCCTATACCCATTCGCTGTGCGGGGATGACCTGGCGATTTATTCCGGTGAGGATAACCAGACGCTTGCCATGATGGCTTTGGGCGGAAAAGGGGTTATCTCTGTTTTTGCCAACGCTCTCCCCCGCCCCATGCACGAGCTGTGTGCGTATATGCTGAAAAATGATGTGGTTTCCGCCCGGGAAATTATGCTGGAATATGTGGATCTGATGGATGCTTTCTTCTATGATGTGAATCCTATTCCGATCAAGGAAGCCATGAATCTCATGGGGATGAAAGCCGGCCCCTGCCGTCTTCCCTTAATCGAGATGGAAGAATCGGCCCGCGAGCGGTTAATCTCCGTTATGAAACGGCATCATCTGCTGTAAAGGATACTCCAAGGATAACGAAAAGGTTCAGGTGAAACAATGAAAAGGATTCTTCTTTGCGGCTGCTGTGGAAAAATGGGCCGTGTGATCACCCGGCTGGTCGGGGAACGGGACGACTGCGTGATCGTGGCCGGCGTGGATCTTCGGGAAGACCCGGAAACCGGAGCGTTTCCGGTTTACTCCTCGGTGGACCATGTGGAGGAAACGGTGGATGTTATCATTGACTTTTCCCACCCCTCTCTTCTCTCTCCCCTGCTGGCTTATGCAAAAGAACATCGGGTACCCATTGTTCTTTGTACCACCGGTTATACCGCCGAACAGGTGGAAGAGCTGAAAGCAGCTTCTCAGCAAACCGCGGTTTTCTATTCCCGCAATATGTCCATTGGGATCAATTTGCTGATTGAGTTATCGAAAAAAGCGGCTCAGGTACTGGGCAGCGATTTTGATATCGAGATCGTCGAGGAACACCATAATCAGAAAATCGATGCCCCCAGCGGTACGGCTCTGATGATTGCGGATGCCATCCGTGATAGCCTGGATTCTCCGGTTTCCTATATGTATGACCGCCATTCGCAGCGGAAAAAGCGCGAGAAGAACGAAATTGGAATTCATTCGATTCGCGGCGGTACCATCGTAGGAGAACATGAGGTAATCTTTGCAGGAAATAACGAGGTAATCCGTCTCTCCCATTCTGCGCAGTCCAAAGAGGTTTTCGCCAGCGGTGCGGTGAATGCCGCCCTTTTCCTGGCAGAAAAACCGGCCGGTTTGTACGATATGTCCGCAATGGTGTAAAAAAGGAGGATTTTCTATGAGCGCAACGATCTACACAGCACAGGAAATTACACTGGTCACCCTGCAGCGCTGCCCAGCCAATATGGCGGAAATTGAAAAGGTATTCGAGCAGATCGCTAAACTGGGTGTAAATGTGGATATGATCTCCATGGCCCCTGCCCATGGTGCCCATGCAGATCTATCCTTTACCATTTCCGATGCGGATCTGGTGAAGATTCTCGGATTTACAAAAAAGGTCCATGAAGAGTCGGACATTCATACCATCGTCAGCAGCGGAAACTGCAAGATTACCGTCAGTGATCCCTGCATGAAGAATACCCCCGGTGTTGCGTCTGCGGTATTCTCTGCTGCGGCCAAGGCAAATGCCGATCTGCGCATTATTACCACCTCGGAAGTGGAAATTTCCCTTCTGGTTACCGAAGCGGATTTTGAGACAACACTG
>JBJEQH010000062.1:0-3634 GCA_051881655.1 Candidatus Heritagella sp.
GGCATCCTGCGGGACCGTGCCCGTCAGGGCGAAAAACAGCGAGGCCGCAAAGCCATACACATCGGTTGCCTCGTTGGGGGCAAAATCCATCACATACTGCTCGATGGCCGCACACCCGGGGACCAGATCGGGGGGAAGATCCGTATCCATCCGGCGAACCGCGTGAATACAGAACCCGCCCAGCTTCATTTTCCCCTCACTTGTCACACACAGGGTATCCGGGGAGATGCCCAAGTGGCTGACCCCGGCCGAATGCAGCTGGCTGAGGGCAGAGAGCACCGGCATAAACAGGGGACGGGCCGTATTCCAGGAAATCCGCCCGCCGCTTTCCGTGACAAACTGCCGCAGCGGAACACCGTCCACCCATTCGCTGATCGCATAGGCCGTGTGGTTTTCCTCAAAGATATCATAGACGGAAAAAACGGCCGCCAGCTCGCGCATATGCGCCAGCACACGGGAACCGTTGAGGAACTGGGTGATCGACTCGTCAAACAGAACCTCACTGCCGCTGTTCACCCGCAGATCCTTCCGGTTTTCCGCGCGCTGCACCAGCGTTTCGGGGAAAAATTCCCGGACCAACACCTTGGTGTTCTCCGAGAGATCCAGGCCGATATAGCTGATTCCCTCGCCATTCATCTTCTGTGCCCGTCCGATCAGATAACGCCCCTGGAGAACCGTATGAAAAGGCAGCGCCTTCTGCATTTGGGGTTCCTGCCGGCTGAAGCCGCAGTGCGGGCACACCTGGGCGTTCCCCATCTCCTCCATGCAGTTCACGCATATCGTTTCTTTGGTCATGCTCTACCCTCCGCTTTTAAAAAGGATGCGGCAATTTTTCGATCAGTCCTCGTCGTCATCCATATCCGGGGCGTCCCAGTTATGCCACACGTTCTGCACGTCGTCATCGTCCTCCAGGGCGTCGAGCAGCTTCTGCATCTTCGCGCAGGCCTCTTCCGAGGGCAGCGCCGTATACGTGCTGGGCACCATCTGGATTTCCGCCGTTTCAAATTCATAATTCTTGGCCTGCAGATCTTCCAGCACCGCGGAAAAATCATCCGGCTCGGTATAAATCTCGAAAACATCCTCGTCGGCGCGGAAATCCGAAGCACCGGCCTCCAGGGCATCCTCCATCACGGCATCCTCGTCGCGGTCCTCGCGGTCAACCACAAGAACGCCCTTCTGCTCAAACAGGAAACCCACGCATCCGGTGGTACCCAGATTGCCGCCGAACTTATCAAAGAAATGGCGCACATCCGCCGCCGTGCGGTTGCGGTTATCCGTCAGCGTTTCCACGATGACCGCCACGCCGTTGGGGCCGTACCCCTCATAGGTGATGGACTCGTAGTTATCCGCATTGCCGTCACCCGCCGCTTTTTTGATAATGCGCTCGATATTGTCATTGGGCACATTGGCCGCCTTCGCCTTGGCGATGCAGTCCTTCAGCTTCGAGTTGCTGTTCGGGTCGGGACCGCCGCCCTGCTTCACGGCAACGGCCAGCTCACGGCCGATTTTGGTGAAAATCTTCGCCTTTGCGCCGTCTGTTTTTTCCTTTTTTCTTTTAATATTGTTCCATTTCGAATGGCCTGACATAAATTCAGCCTCCCATAAAAATGCTATTCTATATATTACCACAAAAGTTTGTCGATAGCAAGGGCCACTGTGCGGGCCTTTTGGGCTGCCGGGCCAAAAAATTCCTCCCCCTGATCGGTCTGTTCCCACACACAGGTATCCACAAGGGCGGTATTCATCACCGAAAAGCTCTGGGAGAGCTGCATCCGGCAGATTTCGTCCCCCCGGCTGTCCGCGGAGCCCCGGGTGAGCAGCAGAACCGCGGGCCGGTGCTTGGGAATGGAGGGCTTTTCCCCCCGGGCAAAGCGGGCCTCGAAATACCGCTGGCACCGGTCCAGCAGGGCTTTCATGGGTGCGGGGAAGGAGAGGGTGTACACCGGGCTGGCAATCACCAGCAGGTCGCTCTCCCGCAGGGCGGCATCAAAGGCATCCAGATCGGAGAAGCGGCAGCCGCTTTTTTTCCGGCACACCCCGCAGGCCACACAGGGATGGGGCATGAGCGGATACAGCAGCACTTCCTCCACCTCATAGCGCCCACTGTCCATAAGAGGCGACAAAAAGGCATCCGTCAGACGCCGGGTGCAGCCCTCCGGATGGGGAGAAGCGAAAACGAGCAGAATCTTCTTTTTCGATGAGGAGGGCGAAACCGGCTCCACGTCACATTCCCCTTTCAAAAGGATCTCTATGCTGTACAGTATACGTTTCTCCCCCTTTTTGTCAAGAAAAGATTCCCTTGACAGGCTCTGCCCGGAGATGGTAAGATAAATTTAGTAGAAAGGAGGCGTGTGGATGTCGTTACTGTCCGTATAAACAGGAATCTTTGCAATTTTTTCGGGATCTTTTTTTAAAAACAGACCCCTTTGTTTTGTATTGCATTTTCCTGCTGAAACCGACAGTGATTTCCGATGCCCGCATGCCGCGAGAATCAACCGGGTGAGAACGGGGTTCCCCCCTTTCTCCGTTTCCCCATGATTTTGGCCATACAGCCCGCAGGGAATTTCTGTCCAAAACGGAAGAGTTCCCCTGCGGACTTTTTCGTTTCCCCCAAAAAGATCCCACTTCCGATTGTTCTCAAAAGAAGGAGGAGTGCTGAATGTCGCGAACCACGGTGCTGTCCGTATAAGCGGGGACCTGCCCAATCACCACGGACAAACCGGCCGGTCCCTGCCCGAACCTTTTGAAGGTCCGTACAGGAGGAACCGCATGAGTTACAAAAAGGCAGAGCATATTCTGCCGCAGGAGCTGCTGAGCCGAATTCAGGAATATATCGATGGGGAATCCATCTATATTCCCCGCAAAGAGGGGGAACGAAAGCCCTGGGGAGAAAAGACCCACAGCAAAGAATCCACCCGGAAACGGAATGAGGAAATCCGCCGGCTGTACGAGTCCGGCGTCCCGGTAAAAACACTGGCCGGGCAGTTTTTCCTCTCCCCCAAAAGCATTCAGAAAATTCTGCGCAGAGCATCCTGATGGATAAACCAACCGGCGCCGCCATCCCTTTTTGGGAGAGGGCGGCGCTTTCTTTTTTCAGAAAAGAGAGGCCGGTTGCCGGGGGCGCTCCCCCTCCGTTATACTGAAAAAAACGGACAAAAAAGGAGACCCCATGAAAAACAGAGAATGCCGCCCCAAAGAGGGCGTAATCCATCAAATCAGCACCGGGCACGCCCGGATTTTTACAGAGGACGGAGACTACACCGTCTCCGTTCCCCCCTCCCTCTCTCCCCTTCCCGGAGACAACGCCCTGTTTGTGCCGGAGGGAAAAAAGGGGTGGAAAATCGAGGGGCTTTTACCGCGAAATCCTGTTCTTTTCCGGGGAAACCGGCGCAGCCGCGGGGAAAAAATCGCGCTGGCCGCCAACTTTGACCAGATACTGCTGGTCCTCCCCGCCGGGGAGCTCTTCCGGTCGAGCGCTTTTCCCGAGCAGGCGCTTCTCGCCGCGCACCGGGCGGGGGTTCCCCTGGGGATGTTCGTCCATGAGCAGGGGCCGGTGGAGGAGGGGGAAAAGCCGAGCCTCATGGCCCGGCTCTCCCCCTATCGAGCGGCCGCTTCCTTTGTCCATACCGGATCG
>JBJEQH010000063.1:0-3598 GCA_051881655.1 Candidatus Heritagella sp.
TTGATCTGCCCGTAGGTAGCACTCTGCTGAAAACCCGAAGTATCCATATCCTCCAAAGAGAACTCAACCCGAATCTTTTTCGAGTCGACCTCGCCCTTGGAAAGCAAGACAACCGTCTCCACATGCCGGGTGCGGGGGAAGAGGTCCACCGGGGTGATAGAGACAGGGTGGTAAGAAAGCTGGGAAAAAACGGCCAGATCCCGGGCCAGAGTGGCCGGGTCGCAGCTGATATATACCAGGCGCTGGGGGGCCATTTCGGCGGCGGTACGGCACAGTGCTTCCCCGCAACCTTTGCGGGGCGGGTCCAAAATGATGACATCGGGAGATAATCCTCGTTTTTGCAGCAGCGCGGCAGCTTTGGGGGCGTCCATGCACAGGAATTCCGCATTCTGAATGCCGTTGCGCGCGGCGTTCTGCCGGGCGTTCTCCACGGCCTGGGGTACAATCTCCACGCCGATTACTCGCCGCACGCGGTTGGCCATGGAAAGCCCGATGGTTCCGGCGCCGCAGTACAGGTCCAGCAGTGTTTCCTCCCCGGTCAGCGCGGCCAGCTCGGCCGCCTTTTGGTACAGGCGCTCGGTCTGCTCCCGGTTGACCTGATAAAATGCGAGGGGTGACAGCGAGAAAGTCAGCCCGCACAGCGTATCGGTCAATTCGCCGGTACCGTACAGCGTGCGGCACTCGGGGCCCAGAATCACGTTGGTCTGCTCCCGGTTGATGTTCAGCACAATGCTCCGAATGCTGGGCTCCTGTTCGGTCAAAGCGCGGCACAGCCCTGCTTCATCGCGCAGCCGACCGGCGTTGGCGACCACGCAAACCATCACCTGCCCCGTTGAGCCCGCGTAACGCAGATATAAGTGCCGCAGCACCCCCCGATGCGTGGTTTCGTCGTAAACCGGGTTGCCGCTCTCTTCCACCCAGGAGAGGAACCGGGCGGCAATGCGGTCGAACACATCGGGCTGCAGAAGACAGCTCTCACAGGGGATGATCCGGTGGCTGCGCGGGGCATAGAAGCCCAGCACCGGCTTGCCGCTGCGGTCCAGCCCGATCGGGAATTCCGCTTTGTTCCGGTAGCGCAGGGGCGTGGGCGCGGGCAGGATCGGCTGCATGGGCGGATCGGACAGACCGCCGATGCGTGTCATACAGTCGCGCACCTTCTCCCATTTGGCCTGACATTCGGCCGAATAATCAATATGGCGGAATACGCATCCCCCGCACGGCGGATAGTGGGGGCAGTCCACCGGAACGCGGTCGGGGGAAGGGGAGAGAATCTCCTCCAGCCGGCCGAAAGCGTAGTGAGAAGCGGGCTTTACAATCCGCACCCGCAGCCGGTCGCCCACTGCCGCTCCGGGTACAAAAACGGCCAGCCCGTCGGGTCGGTCATTCAGCCGCCCGATTCCGCTTCCCTCCGAGGTGTAGCCGGTAATGGTAATGTCGATTTGGTCGTTTTTTTGAACAGCCCTGGTAACGCTCATGGTTTTTCCACCTTTTCCGGTTTTCTTCCGGCGGGGCGCCCCATTTTTTACAAAAAAGCCTGCCGGAAGTTGGTCTTTTTATTATAGCATGAAACCGGAAAAAAGAACAGGAAAACAAAACATGGATAATTATCTCATTTATAAAGAAAATATTTTCCTGTTTTCTGGTGAAGAAAAGGAAAAAGGAGAAAAACGGAGAAGAAAAAAGAAAGAATTTAAAAAGGAAAGAGGGAAAAAGTCACAAATCGGCACCTGAATTTTTGCTCGAAATAACAGTTTCTGAATCGTTTTTCGTTAGAATAGGCAAATGGTAGGCCCAAATTTCGTCGTTCAGCTGAATTTGACGCGGCAGAATTCATAAAAAGGAAAAACCGCAGGGCAGCAGGATTGGATAAATAAGAGATTGTTGTAAAAATGTTGAATTGCCTGTTGACTTTTCCAAAGGGCCGTCCTATAATAAAGCCAGTGAAAGGGAAAACGAAAAAACAGAAAATCCCTTCCGAAAAATCTGATTATAAGACCCGCGGTTTTCTGAACCGCACCTTTTTCAATACAACTCCTCCCCAAAAAAGCAAAGACCCGGCACTGCCGGGTCTTTGCTTTTTCTGCGAAACGGGGCAGAAACGGTCAGCGGGGGAGAACGCCGTTGACAACATTCTGTGGCTGGCCGGAAAACCAGCCGGTGATGTTGGCGGCAGCCCGCTCGATCACGCGCTGGCGGGCAATGCGGGAGGCCCAGGCGATGTGCGGCGTGACAAGGCAGTGGGGGGCTGTGAGCAGCGGCTCGTCCGGACAGGGAGGCTCCTGGGGCAGAACATCCACGGCGGCCCCCGCCAGGTGCCCACTGGAGAGCGCGTCGGCCAGCGCGCGGCTGTCCACCACACCGCCGCGGGAGACATTGATCACCCGGGCACCGGGCTTCATGCGGGCAATCCGCTGTGCATTGAGAAAATGGTGGGTTTCCTCTGTCAGCGGACAGTGCAGAGTCAGAATATCGCTCTCGCGCAGAAGGGTGTCTTCACTCACCCACCGGCATCCCTCGGGGGCCGGCTTGCGGGTGCGGCTGCACAACAGTACACGCATCCCGAAGGAAAGGGCCAGCCGGGCCACTCGGCTGCCGATCTCGCCATAGCCGAAAATTCCCAGCGTCAGGCCGGCCAGCTCTAAAAACGGCAGGGAAAAGTAGGTCGCCTCGCGGCTCTGCTCATAGTCACCGCTGCGCACCAGGCGGCTGTGCTCCCCAATGTGGTTGGCAAGCTCCAAAATCAGGGCGAACGTGAACTGGGACACGGCCTCGGTGCAGTAGGAGGGGACGTTGCACACCGGAATCCCCCGGGCAGCCGTTGCCTGCAGATCAATCTGATTGTAGCCGGTGGCCAGGGTGGTGATCATTTTCAGGTCCGGAAGCTGCTGCAGCAGCGCTTCGTCCACCCGGATGCGGTTGAGAACCAGTACGTCATGGTGGAGAAGCCGGGGGACGATTTCGCAGGGGGCGGATTCGTTGTAAATGGAGGTAGGGCCCAGGGCGGTGATGGGCTCCCAGGAAACGTCACCGGGATTGGCTTCGTAGCCGTCGAGAATACAGATGCGCATGGAAAAGTCTCCTTTATACATGATAGTTTTCTCTGTGAGCGGCAATGGGGACATCGCCCCAAATCCGGGTCTTGACATATCGCTCCGGCCCATGGAGGCCATCCCCGTTTTAAGCCACAGACCGGGCTTTGCGGCCATGGAATGGAGAGTGTGCCGGCCCATCTGCCAGAGCCGTGGGAAAGATCCTTTTTTACCCTGGCGGAGAGATTGTGGTCTCATTATACCATACCGGGGACGCTTGTGCATCCGCTTTCTAAAAGGGCCGGAGTATTTTTCCGCGTTCCCCGTCTTTTTCTGTGCCGGAATTTTTGGAAAAGGACCCGCATACAGAAAAGGGAAAAGGAGAGAAAAAGGCCCCCTTCCCCGGATCTGTGCCGCCGTTTTTCGGGCAAAAGAAAGTTTATCCGAAAAGAGGGCCAGGTTCTGCGAGAAAATGGGCCTGTTTTCTTGATTTTTATGGTGGCTTATGGCAAAATAGAAAATGTACAGCCATAAAATTTTCCGGGAATTCTTTGCGGAAAGATACCGGG
>JBJEQH010000064.1:0-3562 GCA_051881655.1 Candidatus Heritagella sp.
CCCATGTTCCGCGCCGCCATTCTGGACCGGGTACAGCGCAATGTGATCCGCGATAAGAACAACGCCAGCGTGGTCATCTGGAGTTTGGGGAACGAATCGGGCTATGGGGATAATTTTGTGCAGGCGGCCCGCTGGGTGAAGGAGTACGACCCCACCCGCCTGGTTCACTATGAGAGCGTGGGGTACGAGCCCTCGGATGAGGAATACGACCAGAGCTGCCTGGATCTGAAGAGCCGCATGTACGCTTCTCCCCAGGAGATCGACGAGTACTTTGCCGCCCCCGGCCCCAAAAAGCCCTTTATCCAGTGCGAATTTGTCCACTCCATGGGCAACGGCCCCGGCGATATCGAGGACTATATGCAGCGCCTGCTGCGCTATCCCGGCTTCTGCGGCGGCTTTGCCTGGGAGTGGTGCGACCATGCGGTCTATATGGGACGCACCCCCGATAACCGGGAAAAATACTTCTACGGCGGCGATTTCGGGGAGTTCCCCCACGACGGGAACTTCTGCATGGACGGGCTGGTCTATCCCGACCGCACCCCGCACACCGGCCTGCTGGAGTATAAAAACGCCCTGCGCCCGCTGCGCGCCGCCTGGAAAGCGGCCCCCGGCGGGGAGATTGTGCTGACAAACCAGCGCGATTTTACCGAGCTGTCTTCGTATCTCACCGTCCGGTACGAGGTGCGCCGCAGCGGGGAGACCGTGCGCCAGGGCGAACTGCCCCTGCCCACGCTGCTCCCGCACCGGTCGGTCACCGTGTCGCTCCCCTGCCCCTTGAAGACGGACGGCGACCGCACGGTGGTGCTCTCCTATTTCCTGCGGCAGGAGGACGGCGTTCTGCCCGCGGGCTTTGCCCTGGGCTTTGACGAGCTGATCCTCTCCCAGGAGATCGAGATGCCGGTTTTCACCTGCGGAGAGACGCCCACCCTGACGGAAAACGCCCGCCAGTTTGTGATCACCGGGCCGGATTTCCGGTATGTCTTCTCCCGCCGCCGCGGCCTGTTTGACACCATGGTCAAGCAGCAGATTTCCCTTTTGTGCCGCCCCATGGAGCTGAATATCTGGCGCGCCCCCACGGACAACGACCAGTATGTGGCCGCCATGTGGCGCCAGGCGGGCTTTGACCGGGCCTATCCCCGGGTATACGAGAGCCGGGGTGTGATCGAGGACGGCCGGGCCGTGATCACCTGCCGCATGGCCCTGTCGGCGGTTTATCTGGAGAATATCCTCACGATCGACGCCCGGTGGGAGATTGACGGCAGCGGCCATGTACAGGCCATCCTGCACGCGGTGCGCAACCCCCACTATGTGGCCAAAGGCATCCCCAATATTCCCGACGGGACGAAAATTTTCCTGCCCCGTTTCGGTGTGCGGCTGTTTTTGCCCCGGGAATTCTCCCGCTTCTCCTATACGGGATACGGCCCGCTGGAGAGCTACTGCGATAAGCACCTGGCCTCGTCCCTGGGGTACTACCGCAGCCGTGTGGAGGACGAATGGGAGGGCTATTTAAAGCCGCAGGAAAACGGAAGCCACTTCGGAACCCGCCGGCTGAAAATACGCGGCGAGGGCCTGGCCCTGCGGGTGTATGCCCCCACGCCGTTCTCGTTCAGCGCACTGCCGGTCACCCAGGAGGAGCTGACCGAGAAGAAGCACGATTTCGAGACCGAGCCCTGCGGCTGCACGGTGCTGTGCCTGGATTATAAGCAGAGCGGCATCGGATCGAACAGCTGCGGCCCCATGCTGCGGGAGGATTTACGCCTGCAGGAGGAGGAATTCACCTTCTCGTTCCTGCTGGATCCCCGCTGAAACATTCAAAACAGCAAAACAAAAAGGACTTTCCCTCAAAAGGGGGAAAGTCCTTTTTCTGCAGAGAGGGTCGTTCTTCTCTGCGAAGCCCTTTTCACAATTCCTTTTCAAAACAACGGGCCGGAAAAATTTCTCCCGTCTCTCCACCGGATTTTATCCGCTGATTCCGGCGATCCTTTTTCTGTCTACCAGTGTACCGGAATTTGTTTTGAAAAACAAGATGGCAGCGCCTTAAGAATTCTTAAGATTTTGCAAAGGAATTGTAAACAGCGCGCTTCTTTCCTTATTCCGCCGGTACAGCAAGGGGCCTGTCCAGCGGAAGGAGCATCTTCCGGTAGCAATAGACAAAAAGCCCGATGCTGGCGATAAACGAGACCACCTCGGCAATGGGGAACGCATACCACACCGCCTGCACGCTGATGGAAGAGAGCAGATAGGCCGTGGGGACCAGCACCACCAGCTGGCGCAGCAGCGAGGTCATCAGGCTGTACGTCCCCCTGCCCACCGCCTGGAACAGGGTGGAGAAAAGGATTCCCAGCGCCGCCGGCAAAAAGCACAGGCTGATGGTCTCCAGGGCCGGAATTCCGATATCCATCATCTCCTGGGAAGCGTTGAAAATCGCGAGGAACCGGTCGGGAATCAGCCAGAAAAGGGCCGTTCCCACTGCCATAATACAGGCGGCAATCAGCGTGCCAATCCGCAGGGCCGCCAGTACCCGGCGGCGATTGCGGGCGCCGAAGTTATAGCCCATTACCGGCATCACCCCGTGGGTTAAACCGAACACCGGCATGAAAACAAAGGACTGCAGTTTAAAGTAGACGCCGAATACCGCCACCGCCGTGGAGGAAAAGCCCACCAAAATGGCATTCATCGCGATATTCATCACCGAGCCGATGGCCTGCATAATGATGGAGGGGACCCCCACCGCGTAGATGTTGGCGATGGTTCTGCCATGGGGACGGAACCCCCGCAGATGGATATGAACGGCGTGATCCTTCAGCGCGATGACCAGCCCCGCCACCAGCAGCGCCATGTGCTGACCCACTACCGTGGCGATGGCGGCACCGGATACGCCCATGGCGGGAATGGGCCCAAAGCCGAAGATGAATACGGGATCCAGCACAATATTGGTCACCGCGCCGGTCAGCTGGAAGATCATGGGCCAGATCATGTTGCCGGTGGCCTGCAGCGTTTTTTCAAAATTGCACTCGATGAACACCGCCATGGACCACACACAGCAGATGGTCAGATAAGAAGTCCCTCCGGCGTAGATCGCGCTGCCGGGCTGGGCATACAGCCCGATAAACCCGCCCGCGAAGAAGAGGCCGAACACCAGGAACAGCACCCAGGTGCACACCCCCAGAAAAATCCCATGGGTAGCCGCCGAATCCGCTTCCTTCTGATCTCCCTCTCCCAGGCGGCGGGAAATCAGGGAGTTAATCCCCACACTGGTGCCCACGGCGAACGCAATGAGCAGCAGCTGCACCGGATACGCCAGAGAAACGGCCGTCAGCGCATCCTCGCTGATCTGCGAAACAAAATAGCTGTCCACCACATTGTACAGTGCCTGTACCAGCATGGAAAACATCGCCGGCAGCGACATGGATACAATCAGGGGAAACATCCGGGCCGTACCCATCTTGTTCTGTGTTGCTTGCATAAATCCAATCTCCTTACTATTTTAACTACTTAACAGTATACCGGAAATTTTCCTTTCCGGCAAGCCGCAATACCCGCCGATTTTCTTCCTCTTTTG
>JBJEQH010000065.1:0-3556 GCA_051881655.1 Candidatus Heritagella sp.
GTGCGCCCGGGAGGGGATGGCTCTGCGGGAGAACGACGCCCATATTTCCCTGCAGGGCGCGCAGCCGCTGTCGGCGTGGTGCCAGTGCTTTGCCGCCTTTATCCCGGATGAATACCGCGGGGAAGAGGCGTACCGCTATTTTGAGACGCTGAGCGGGGCCCTGTTTCGGGAGGCGGAGAAAAATCCCGGGAGCATGATGCTGTGCCGCACCGGGGAGGACCTCTTCACCGCCGCCGAAAAAGGGGTGTGCGGGGCGATCCTCACGGTGGAGGGCGGAGCGGCCCTGGGGGGCAGCCTCTCCCATGTGGAGGACCTGCTGAAAAAGGGCGTGCGGGTGCTCACATTGACCTGGAACGGGGCAAATGAGCTGGGCAGCGGCATCCTGGAAGAGGACGACCGGGGCATGACCGATTTCGGCCGCCGGGCGGTGCACGCCCTGACCGAGGGCGGCTGCGTGATGGATGTCTCCCACGCCAGCGAAAAGCTGTTCTGGGATCTGTGCGAAACCACGTCCCGGCCCTTTATCGCCACCCACAGCGACAGCAAAACCCTGTGCGCGGCGCCGCGGAACCTGACCGATGAGCAGTTTGCGGAGATTGTCCGCCGCGGCGGTCTGGTGGGGCTGAACTTCTGCACCGCCTTTCTGCGGGACGAGGCGGAGAAGGCCCGCATGACGGATATCCTGCGCCACGCCGACCACTTCCTCTCCCGGGGCGGGGAGAAGGTGCTGGCCATGGGCAGCGATTTCGACGGCTGCCGCATTCCGCCGGATATGCGGGGGATTTCCTCCATCCCGGCGCTGTACGAGCTGTTTTCTAAAGAACTGAGGCTGTCGGAGGAGGCGCTGGACGCCATTTTCTACCGCAACGCCTTCGACTTTTTCACCCGCCGCTGACGGGTTTGCCCGCTTTTTTCGGTTTTTTGAACCGTTATTCTACATACGAGGTGTGTGACCAATGCTTTATACCTGTACACGCGACCACAAGGAACAGATCACGGCCAGCGAGGCGATCTGCCGCGGGATTTCCCCCGGGGGCGGCCTGTATGTGCCGGAGAGCCTGCCGCAGTACGACGCCGGTACTCTGGCGGACATGGTGAAAATGGACTACCGCCGGCGCGCCAAAAAGGTGCTGGGGGATTTTCTGACGGATTTTACCCCGGAGGAAATTGACCGGTGCGTCGAATCGGCCTATCGGGCGGACAAATTTGAGGGCGGCCACCCGGCCCCGGTCAAAGAGCTGGAACCGTCGGTATCCATGCTGGAGCTGTGGCACGGGCCCACCTGCGCCTTTAAGGACATGGCCCTGCAGATCCTGCCCCACCTGCTCACCTGCAGTATGCGCCGGGTGCATCCCGACCGCACGGCGGTGATTCTGGTGGCGACCAGCGGCGACACCGGCAAGGCGGCCCTGGAGGGCTTCCGCGATGTGGCGGGGACAAAGGTGCTGGTCTTCTACCCCCGGGACGGCGTGAGCGATATGCAGAAGCGCCAGATGATCACCCAGGAGGGGGACAACGTGGGGGTGTGCGCCATCGAGGGGAACTTCGACGACGCCCAGACGGCGGTGAAAAAGATCTTCACCGACGAAGGGATGCAGCGGGAGCTGGCCGCGCACGGCATGATGTTCTCCTCGGCCAATTCCATCAACTGGGGCCGCCTGCTGCCCCAGATTGTGTACTACTTCTCGGCCTACTGCGACCTGGTGGCAGAGGGGACGATCACCCTGGGCGAGCCCGTCAATATCGTGGTGCCCACCGGCAACTTCGGCAACATTCTGGCGGCGTACTACGCCTTCTGCATGGGCCTGCCGGTGCACCGGTTTGTCTGCGCCTCCAACGCGAACAATGTGCTGACCGATTTTCTGCAGACGGGCACCTATGACAAAAACCGCCCGTTCCACTGCACCACCTCCCCCTCGATGGATATCCTGGTGTCCTCCAATCTGGAGCGCCTGTTGTACGCCATGAGCGGCGGGCAGGACGAAAAGGTGAGCGCCTGGATGCGGGACCTGGGGGAGAAGGGCGCCTATACGGTGGACGAAGCGACCCGGGACCGGATTCGGGAGAAATTCTCCGCCGGGTGGTGCAGCGACGAAGAGGCCGCGGGCACCATCGCCGCCCTGCAGAAGGAGAAGGGGGTTCTGTGCGATCCCCACACCGCGGTGGCGGTGTGCGTGTATGAAAAGTACCGCCGGGAGAGCGGGGACACGCACCACACGGTGATCGCCTCCACCGCCAGCGCCTATAAGTTCCCCCAGAGCGTCCTCGCGGCCCTGGGAGAAGAGCCCCAGGGCGACGGGTTTGCCCTGCTGGAGCGGCTGGCGGAGAAAACCGGCACCCCGGTGCCCGCGCCCATTGCGGCCCTGCGGGAGAAGCCCGTCCGCTTTACCGACGGGACGACGGTCGATGGGATGCGCGGGGCGGTGCGCCGCCTTTCCGGGATCTGAGAAGCGGGAGGAAGAGAAATGGCACTGTATGCGATCTCGGATGTGCATCTGTCGCTGGGATCGGACAAACCCATGGATGTTTTTCCCGGGTGGGAGGACTACACCCGGCGCCTGCAGGAGAACTGGTGCCGCCTGGTACAGCCGGAGGACACGGTGGTGATCGCCGGGGATATCTCCTGGGCGATGAAGCTGGAGGACGTGGAACGCGATTTTGCCTATCTCCACGCGCTGCCGGGAAAAAAGCTGCTGCTCAAGGGCAACCACGACTACTGGTGGACCACCCGGCGGAAGATGGACGCCTATCTGGCAGAGATGGGGTTTGACGACCTGTGCTTTGTGCACAACAGCGCCGTGCCGGTGGGGGAGTACGCCGTGTGCGGCACCCGGGGCTGGCTGGTGGGCTCCATGAGCGACGAGGACCGGAAAATCGTCAACCGCGAGGCCGGCCGCCTGAAAGCGTCGCTGGACGAGGCGGGAAAGCTGGGGAAAAAGCCGGTGGTCTTTCTCCACTACCCGCCCATTTATGACGGAGCCCGGTGCCAGCCCATCCTCAGCCTGCTGCAGGAGTACGGGATTCACGACTGCTACTACGGCCATATCCACACCCGCCAGGCGGCCAAGCGCGCCCCGGTGGGGGAATATGAGGGGATCCGCATGCATCTGCTCTCCTGCGATTATGTGAAATTTGTCCCCCAGCGCATCCTCTGAAGGGCGAAAAATATTTTGTTTTGGGTATGGTATATTGAGAAGAATTATGCTATAATCATGTAGATAATCTGTAATTTTACAGGAGGAACCAGTAACATGAGTCTGAAAGCGTCCAATAAGGTTGATACCAACCGCTATGAACTGACCATCACCGTCCCGGCGGCTGAATTTGACAGCGCCATGACGAAGGTTTTTCAGAGAGAAAACAAGAAGATTACGATCCCCGGCTTCCGCAAGGGCAAGGCGCCCCGCGCGTATGTTGAGAAATATTATGGCGAGTCCGCTTTTTACGAGGACACCGTGAATATGCTGTATCCCGCGGCCCTGGAAGGCGCCGTGAAGGAGTCGGGCCTCGAGATGATCGAGGATCAGATCGACTTCGATCTGGTGCAGATCGGCAA
>JBJEQH010000066.1:0-3554 GCA_051881655.1 Candidatus Heritagella sp.
CCAGGAATACGATGGGAACCGGAGAAAGTTTATCCCCTGCTTTGATGATTTTTATCAGGGCACCACCCGGTTTATCGCCGCGAATATCGCAACTCCCAAAAGAATCCTGGATCTGGGGGCCGGAACAGGGCTTTTGTCAGCGTTCTGGTTTCCCCATGCCCCGCAGGCGGAGTATGTCCTGGTTGATATTGCGGGGGAGATGCTGAAGGTCGCCCGCCAGCGGTTTGCCGGTCAGGAGAATGTGCTCTGCCAAACCATGGATTACTGCCGGGAGCTGCCGCAGGGGCCCTTTGATGTCATTGTCTCCGCGTTATCCATTCACCATTTGGAGAATGAGGAGAAGCAAAACCTGTTTGCAAGGATTTACGAGGCCCTGCCCGCTGGGGGCGTGTTTGTCAATTACGATCAGTTCTGCGCGGGACAGCCGGAAATGAACCGCTGGTTTGACTCGTATTGGGAGAATCAGTTGGCGAACAGCGGACTTACGGAGCATGACATCGCGCTGTGGCAGGAGAGGAAGAAGCTGGACCGGGAATGCTCGGTGGAGCAGGAGACCGAAATGCTGGCCATGTGCGGATTTCAAACGGTGAAGTGTGTGTATTCCTGCCAGAAGTTTTCGGTGATTGCTGCTGTGAAGAGTTCTGATCAGGGATAAAGCCCGGCAGGCAAAAACGGGGAGGAATTTGTGTGAATCATCAGGGGACAAAACGAATGGAAACAGACCGGCTGATTCTGCGCCGGTTTGTGATGGAAGATGCCGCAGAGATGTACCGGAACTGGGCCTCGGAGGATGCGGTGACCCAATACCTGACCTGGCCCACTCACCCGGATGTGGAAGAGACAAGAGCTGTTTTGAATCATTGGATTTCCCATTATGAATCCCCCGATTTTTACAACTGGGGGATTCAGTTAAAGGCCACAGGCGAGCTGATCGGGAACCTCTCGGTGGTGCGGGTCCGGGAGGAAATCTGCACGGCCACCATTGGCTGGTGCATGGGCACCCGGTGGTGGGGACAGGGGATTATGCCGGAAGCGGCCAGGGCCCTGCTGGCGTACCTTTTTGAGGAAGTGGGCTTCCATCGGGTTGAGGCTGCCCACGATGCCAACAATCCGAAATCCGGCCGCGTGATGCAGAAAATCGGCATGACATACGAGGGTACATGGCGCCGTGCCGGTCGGGATAACGCGGGAATTATGGATGAAGTGTGGTATTCCATATTAAAAGAGGAGTATGAGGAGAAGAAGTAAACGGTGGCTCTGCCCCCATTTTCCCTCAAAGATCCGCCGTATGGCAAAGCCGCACGAAAAGACATCGAAACACCTTGCCGGTCTTTTCTGCAGGAGAAAAGGGGGAAGGTGTTTTTGTATTCCCTGTTTCTCGTGGAAATGAAAGGCGCAGTCCAGGTAGAATTGCAAAAAGGACAGCAACCGCTGGTTGCCAAAGAGAACGGGACAATTGGTGGCGGAAACCGGATCCCCTTGCTAAAATGAAGAAAACAGGGCAGGAGGTATCACCATGAGACGAATTCTTCTGACAGCAGCGGGCTTTGAGAACAAAAAAATAGAGAGCATTTTCCTGAAAATGCTGGGAAAAGATCCGCAGCAGGCCAAAGCGCTGTGGATTCCAACAGCGGCCATCCATGAAGAGGCAAAAGCGGTTCTGCCAAAGTGCATGGAGGATCTGCTGAATGCCGGAATGAAAAGGGAGAATATCCGGGTTTATGATCTGGACCGGGTTCTCTCTTATGAGGAATTAGCGGAATACGATGCGGTCTATGTATGCGGTGGGGACAGCGCCTATCTTCTCGGGAGGATGCGGGAGGCGCTGATGCCGGAGCGGCTTATGCGGTATGTGGAGAAGGATGGGGTGTATGTGGGCGTCAGTGCGGGCAGCTGTATCTGCTCCCACAATTTTGAACAGGGGATCCCGTGGCTCCCCTGTAAACTGCGCGTCCATTGTGAAAAGGGAACGCCGGCCGGCCGCTGTGATTTCGCACAGGAGGAAGTGATTTCTTTGACCAACCGGCAGGCGGTTGTGTTCAGCGGAGACAATGTGGAAATTGTCGAATGAGGAAGCGCAACGCCCATAAAAGAGAGCGGGGGATGAGAATGAAACTGTCGGAGAAAATTCAGTATCTGCGAAGGAAACAGGGATACAGCCAGGAGGAATTGGCCGAAATCTGCGGGGTAAGCCGTCAATCCGTTTCCAAGTGGGAGTCCGGTACAGCTTTGCCGGAGATAGAAAAACTGATCCGCCTTGGCGACCTGTTTCATGTCCACCTCGACTTTCTGCTCCGTGAGGAATACGAGGGAAATGCGGTAAAGGAGTCGTACACCTGTGGGATGAACATGCTGCAGAGCAGGGAGGAGCAGTTCTTTGAGGGGATTCTGATCAAAGAGAGTATCCGGGATGACCGCGTGATTGACCTTTTGTCGGTGAATAAAATTGAATTGTGGAAAACAGAAGGAGTTCCCAAATACTGGACCGCCCTTTTCTTTACCAGTGAACGGCCCGATTTGCCCGAACAATTGGCAAAAGCCCTGATCGGGGGACCGGAAGAAAACTGGTTTGCCGATTTTAAGGCGAAGAACACCAAGTACATTGTATTTCACAACAAGATTCTGCACTATACAATCGGAAACCGGCAGGAAAAGGATGCCGTGTGTGAACAGTGCCGAAGGCTGGGAATTGGGGAAGAAGAGATGAATTGGCCGGAATAAAGGGGAGGCTTTCCCCCAATGGGTCTGGCTCTCCTGATAAAAGCAATGAAAACGAAGGGGGAAGGTTATGGGAATTTAATGAAAAATTCACGATTTATTCTTGCATTTCCTTTTGGAAGGTCTATAATGAAATTCAGAAAGGCAGTTTTTTCTTTGAACCATCGGTAACCCCCTGCGCTTGCAGCCGGTATCCATGATATCATCAATGAAATGAGGGAAATGCAAGATGTCACAAATCGATTTGACCCGGTATGGTATTACCGGAACCACGGAAATTGTCCACAACCCTTCTTACGAGCTGTTGTACGAAGAAGAGACAAAGCCCGGTTTGGAGGGATTTGAAAAGGGACAGGAGAGCGAACTCGGCGCGGTAAACGTGATGACAGGCATTTACACCGGCCGGTCTCCGAAGGATAAATTTATTGTGATGGATGAAAACTCGAAGGATACGGTGTGGTGGACTTCTGACGAGTATAAAAATGACAACCATCCAGCTAGCCCCGAAACTTGGGAAGCGGTAAAGAAAATCGCCCTGGATGAGCTTTCCGACAAGAAGCTCTATGTGGTGGACGCTTTCTGCGGCGCCAACAAGGACACCCGCATGGCCATCCGCTTCATCATGGAGGTGGCCTGGCAGGCCCACTTCGTCAAGAACATGTTCATCGTCCCCACCGAGGAGGAGCTGGCCAACTTCGAGCCCAACTTCATCGTCTACACCGCCTCCAAGGCCAAGGTGGACAACTACAAGGAGCTGGGCCTCAACTCCGAGACCTGCGTTGCCTTCAACATCACCTCCCGTGAGCAGGTCATCCTGAACACCTGGTACGGCGGCG
>JBJEQH010000067.1:0-3554 GCA_051881655.1 Candidatus Heritagella sp.
CATTGTCAATAGTTTTCGCCGGAATCTTTCCCCCGCATTCCTTTCCCGCTCCGCTGCCTTTCCCCGCCCGGGAAACGGCCGCACAAAAAAACGCATGACAGGCCGCATTGGCCGTCATGCGTTTTCTTTTTTGTCTGCAGAAAATCCGGCAGAATGGCTTTACAGCTCCGTCCGGGGAGTGATGCCGATCTCCCGCAGGTACTCGTATGCCGCTAAAACCGCATCATCGTATACCTGGCCGGGAACATGGCAGTCGGAACCGACATAAACGGGAATCCGGGTTTCCTTCACCTTCTCCCACAGACGGTCATGGGGATACGGACAGCGCTCGCCGTCCACAAACGGCTGACGGCCCCGGCGCAGCCCGTTTGCGTTGTATTCCAGGGCAAAACCGTATTTCACCGCGCCGTCAATCAGGATATCGCACGCCCGCTCACAGTGGTCGTCCCACGGAAAATTGTTGATAAAAAACAGATCCGGGTGCGCCAGATACCGGAAATATCCCGTGCGCATGGCGTCCACCACAAACCGGCTGTACTCCTCATACCGGGCCGTGCTGTCCATCTGGTACACATTGACCATTTTTCCGTCCGATCCCTTATAAAAATGCTGGCCCAGCAGCAGATACTCGCACTTTCCCCCAGCAAGCAGCGATTCGTAATATCCCCGCACATCCTCCATGTACTCGCCCTCCAGGCCGCACAGAATGGTGAGCTGCGGGGCAAATTCGCGCTTTAACTCCCAGATTTCGTCCAGGTATTCCTCCAGTTCGGCATACGGCATCCGCAGGTCAGCCCGGTTATCGGGATAGGGCATATGGTCGGAAAATCCATACTGCACCAGTCCCTTTTTCTGTGCCTCTTCGGCATATTCCCGCGCGCTGCCCATGGCATGCCGGCACCGGCTGCAATGGCCGTGATAATTGACGCGCCGTTCTGTCTTTTGATCGCTCAAATCCGATCGCCCCTTTCATTTGCATGTCTGTCTTATTTTATCACATTCCATTTTTTCGTACAATACGGCCAGGAGGAAAAATCCCGCCTGCTTCGGTACCGGGAACCAAAAAAACAGGGAGAAAACCCGTGGGTTTTCCTCCCTGTTTGCCGCCTGTCAAACCGTTTTCCGGCCGGTTTCTCTCAGTTCTGCATCAAAATCTGCTGGCCGGTCACCAGCGGATAAGAAACCAGTTCCGTTCCGTCCAGGTTCTCCTTGTGCATGTCCACCCCGGTGATCTGGCTGTTCTCGTAGGTGGTGTAGTAGTAAATCCCCCGGTCCGTATTGCAGCAGCACGAGTAAATGGTGAACTCATACTTTCCTTCTCCCATATGCACACAGCCGCGCTGCTGCTCCACGGAAGATAGGATGTGGAAGAACTGGCTGATGCTCTCGGATTCCGAATCCCCGCACACCGAATTCATCCGGGTAAAAACCGCCTTGACAAAACGGGAGGCCGAGGAGGGATCCCCGGGCAGGCCCATGGAACCCATCCCGCGGCTGTAGGGGGTCAGCTCCAATCCGGGGGCAAAACGGTTTTCCGGGAACTCCCGTGTCAGCGCCATATAGTTGCGCAGGTTGCACATCTGATAATCAAACGGCGGGCTGTTGGTCAGAATCCCCACGGGATTCTCATGAATTTTCAGCCCCTCTGCCACCGATTCCAGCACCAGTGATCCCGTGCGGTCGGCCACCATCCAGTGCAGCGTGGAGGGCGGCAGCTGCGGGCTGAAGGCTTCATCGGTAATCTGCAGGTTTTTCAGCTTTTCCCGCACTTCGCTCAGATCGGCGCACTGCCCCAGCAGCCAGGGGAGCAGCTCGAAAGAGGCGATATTCTCCTTCCCCGGCGCCGCCGGATGGTACACCGCATACCCGGGAAAGTTCAGCCCGGCCATGCTCAGCCCCTTCTCATTGGTCGCTTCATAATAAAGCGGGGTATTCTCATACACATAGGCCATTCCAATCAGTGCATAATGCGTCGGAAGCTCGGTTCCGTTGCGGAACCGGAATGGGTAATTCCGGGGAGTGATGGTCACACTCTCCTCATAGGAATACTCCAAATCCAGGTTGCGCCCAAAATAATGATCCCGGGTCAAAAAAGAAACCGCTGTACACATGGAAAGTACCTCCTCAAAATTATTTACAGAGGGGTACGGTTCCGTGACGGCATGTCCCCCGGAATGCACCCCAAATACCAAATTCTTTTTCTATCTTCTATTATATCCTCTTTTACCGGATTTTCATGAACACCCGCTGAACAAAAGCGGAAAAATTCCGTTCTCACTCTCCGCTGTGCCCGGCCATTTTTCGCCGGCTCTCGGTCATAATTTCCAGCAGCTTGGGGTCGTCGATCTGCAGCAGTACCTCCCGGATGGACCGCTTGTCAAATTTGTGCAGGATTCCGCGGATCTGCGATTTCACCGTGCTCATCTCCACACAGCGGATCCGGCAGATGTCGCTGCGGGTTTTCCCCTTGGCCAGCAAATCCAAAAGCTCCAGTTCGGTAATCGTCAGGCTACTCAGGGTATTGAGCAGATAGAGAAAGCTGCTCTCGTACTGCTTTACCCGCCGGAATTCCGAGCGGATTTTCCCGGCAATTTCCGGGCGGATCGGGCTTCTCCCCTCATAGGCGGCCTTCACCCCATCCACAATCTCCTCCGGGCCCCCGTTTTTCAGCATATAGTCGCACGCCCCCAGTTGGAACGCGGAAAAAACCAGTTCATCCTCTTCATACACGGTGAGGATGATGATTTTGGCTTTGGGGTATTCCTCCAAAATCTCCCGGGAAGCCCGCAGACCGGCATCTTTGGTCTCCATTTCGATATCCATCAAAATCACGTCCGGGCGCATCTTCTCCGCCATTTCTACGGCTTCTTTTCCGCTTGCCACGGCGGCTGCCACCTCAATCCCCTCATCCCCTGTCAGAATGTGAACGTAACGGTTCCGGATCGGTTCAACATCCTCCGCCACCAAAACCCGTATTTTCTCCTGCTTCTCCATTTTTACGCCTTCTTTCGCACTTACCGGTTCAAACAGGGCAGTACTACTTTCATCACGGTTCCCTTTCCGTACTCACTCTCCACCTCGATGCGGCCCTCATGAGCCTTAATCAATTTATAGGTCAGCGACAATCCGATTCCCCAGTGACGGGAAAACGGTTGGGAAGAGAAGAAGGGGGTAAAAATCCGGGATAAATTCTGCGGGGCAATTCCCGTTCCGGTATCCTGTATCTCCAAAACCGCCCACCGTTCCATGCAGCGCAGGCGGATCGTCAGGTTTTTTCTCTCCGGCGGCAGTTCTTCCATGGCATCCAGTGCATTGCGGATCAGATTATGCAGGGCCTGCTGCATATATTCGGCATCAGCCAGAACATAAACCGGTTTTTCCGGAAGGCCAAGATAGACGGTATAGCTGTGCAGTTCAGAGTCAAAGGTCTGTTGGGTTTTACTCACAATCTCCCGCAGATCCTGTTCTTTCAACTGCAGTTCCTCCGTTTTGGTACTGCGGTAAATCATATCCACCCGGTTATACAAATTCTGGCACCGGTCTTTCAGTCCGTT
>JBJEQH010000068.1:0-15877 GCA_051881655.1 Candidatus Heritagella sp.
GGCGTTTTCATCGAACAGCACGGCCAGCTGGGGGGAAAATTCGCGGATCTGTTCTTCCAATGCGGCCGCGTCCCGCCCGGCGCACAGCGCCTGAACCTTCATGGGCTCCTTTCCCAACCGGTTCTGCAGGCGTACCACGTCCAGTGTCTGCCGGCCGATGGAACCGGTTGACCCCAATATCGACAAACGTTTCATTTCTTAACTCCTCTCCCCCATTTTCCGGTGCCGTATATAGAAAGCGAAAAGGCAAAACGAAACAGGCGGCCGTTCTGCCCGGCACCCGCTGCGTCTGCCTTTTCCAATTTTTGTCACAGAGATCACTTTACTGCCAGAGGAAGCCACAGGCAGATATAGTAAACCAACGGCGAGACGAAAATCACACTGTCAAACCGGTCCAATATGCCGCCGTGGCCGGGAATTACCTGACCAAAATCCTTAATATTGCAGCTGCGCTTAATCAGGGAGAAGCTGAGATCCCCCAGAATGGAAATCACCGAGCTGCCAAAACCGATCAGCAGCATGGAGATATAGTTCACATCCACGGGGAACAGCAGCTCGTAAATCCAACCGATCAGCACCAGCACCAGCATATTGACCACCATGCCGCCGATGGCGCCCTCGACCGTTTTTTTCGGGCTGATTTCGGGGCACAGCTTGGTCTTGCCAAAAAAGCTGCCCACAAAATAGGCCCCTGCATCCGCAATCCAGGCGGCAAATACCGCAATCATCACCGTAAAAATCCCGCAGGCGGGGTTCTGATCCCGAATGCCCACCAGCGAGCCCAGCGCGGCGGGAATCAGCAGCGTCATGCTGTAAATCATCCCCAATTCCCGGAATGTTACTTCTTTATGATGGAACAGCAGCCCACAGAACAGGATCAGCGTGTAAATATACAGAATCAATCCCGCATCGCAGCCCATATAGGAGGTAAAGGGGATGACTACTGCGGCCGCCAGGCTGGGCCACACCAGAAACAGCTTTTTCTGAATGCCCAGTGCCGCGATCAGTTCCCAGATGGCGCAGCCGGAAATCAGTGCAATGGCAATGTTCAGCGCCACGGGGAAGGACTGATTAAACAGGACAATGGCGGCGGCAAACAGCACGATTACTGCGCCCGAAATGATTCTCTGCTTCACGAACAAAGCTCCTCTCACAGGGATTGCCGGCTTTTTACCGGGATTCCTCCACCCCGCCGAAACGGCGGTGGCGAAGACAATAATCATCCAGTGCTTTTTCCAGATCCTCAGGGGTAAAATCCGGCCACAGAATATCGGAAACCACATATTCCGTATAGGCCGACTGCCACAAAAGGAAATTGCTGACCCGCATTTCTCCGCTGGGGCGGATGATCAAATCGGGATCCGGCTGACCGGCGGTATACAGGTGATCGGCAATCTGCTGCTCGGTCACCTCATCGGGGGCCAGTTCCCCCCGCTGTACCTTTTCGCACAATTGCTGTACCGCATGGACAATCTCGGCCCGGCCGCCATAATTCATGGCGATATTCAGCACCATGCCCGTGCGGTTTTTGCACACCTCGCGGGTTTCCTCGATCAGCTTCTGCAGCCCGGGGGAAAACGCCGTGGTGTCGCCGATAAAGCGCACCTTGATATCCTCATCGAGAAAATCCCGGAGAGATTCCTCCAGATACTGCTGAAACAGGCGCATCAGCGCCCCCACTTCTTCCTCGCTGCGCTTCCAGTTCTCGGTGGAAAAAGCGTAAACCGTCAGATACCGGATTCCGATGGAAGCACAGTACCGCGTGATTTTCTTAAAATTCTGGGCGCCGACCGTGTGCCCCGCCGAGCGCGGCAGCCCGCGCTTCTGGGCCCAGCGGCCGTTGCCGTCCATAATAATCCCCACATGCTGGGGAAGCCGGCGCTGGCTGCGGTCAATGGCCGGCGCCGGTTTGTTCGCAGAAAATAAAGCCATGGTTCCTCCCGGCCAAAAGCCCTGCCCGGATCAGATGGACATAAGCTCCTTTTCCTTTTTGTCGTTGATGCCTTCCACGATCTTGACGTACTTATCCGTCAGCTCCTGCACCTTCTTGTCGCCCTGCTTCTGGTCATCCTCGGTCAGTTCGCCGCTCTTCTTCATGGCCTTTAGCTTATCATTGGCATCGCGGCGGATGGAACGGACCGCCACCTTGCTCTCTTCGCACATCTTGGCAATATCCTTTACCAGCAGACGGCGGCGTTCCTCGTTCAGAGGCGGGAAAATCAGGCGGATCGTGCTTCCGTCGCTCTGGGGATTGACGCCCAGATCGCTCTTCTGGATGGCGTGTTCGATCATGCGCGTCACGCTCTTATCCCAGGGCTGGATCATCAGCACGCGGGCCTCGGTCACCGAGACGGCCGCCAGCTGGTTGATCGCCGTGGGGGCGCCGTAGTAATCCACCTTGATCTTATCGAGCACAGCCGGATTGGCGCGGCCCGCACGGATCTCGCTGAGTTCCTTTTCCAGAACCGCAACGGTTTTTTTCATTTTTTCTTCGGCTTTTGCCAGTACCTCTTTCATACTCTTTCACCTTTCTTCTGTTTCCGGCTGCCGCCGGTTTTGTTTCCCTATAAATTAATAAGAAATAATCAGTCTGTCACCAGCGTACCGACCGTCTCTCCGCATACGGCACGGCGGATATTCTGCTCATCCTCGATGCTGAACACCAGAATCGGCAGGTGATTGTCCCGGCACAGCGAGGCCGCCGTGCTGTCCATCACCTTCAGATCATGGCTGAGCACATCGCTGAAGGATACCGTATCGTACTTAACCGCATGGGGATTGGTCTTCGGGTCGCTGTCGTACACACCGTCCACCATGGTGGCCTTCATAATTACGTCTGCGTCGATTTCAGCCGCACGCAGGGCGGCTGCCGTATCGGTCGAGAAGAACGGGTTGCCCGTTCCGCAGCCGAATACCACCACACGGCCCTTCTCCAGATGGCGCACCGCACGGTTGCGGATATACGGCTCCGCCACCTGCTGCATGGCGATAGCGGTCTGCACCCGCACCTCCAGACCCAGCTGTTCCAGCCCGTCGGCCACACCCAGGGCGTTGATCACCGTGGCGAGCATTCCCATATGATCCGCCCGAGTCCGGTCCATTTTCCCGCTGGAGCGGCCGCGCCAGAAATTTCCGCCGCCGACCACAATGCCCACCTGCACGCCCATCTCCACAATTTCCTTGATGGGGCGGCAGATCCGCTGCACGGTATCGAAATCAATTCCATGGCCGGCAGCCCCCGCCAGGGACTCACCGGAAAGCTTCAGTAACACCCGTTTATATTTCGGTTCCATGTGAACAAGCACTCCTTGCCAACCGTATTTTTTTCTATTTTACAATAGACGGCCATCAAAGTAAACACCTTTCCCACAAAATCGCCGGAAAGTTTCAGGGAATCCCCACATAAGGCTCCGGATCCAAAGGCCCCGGCAGGCCGGTTTCCACCGCCCGTTTCCACTCTCCCGGCGAATATCCGGTGTGCTGCCGGAACAGCCGGGCGAAGTAATTGGGGTCCTCGATTCCCGCGGCCCGGGCCGCCTCACTGACCGCAGCCCCGTCCCGCAGCAGGGCCGCCCCGCGGGCAAGGCGCACCTCCTGAATATAGCCGTTCACCGTCAGCCCTGTATAAGCGCGGAACAGCCGGCACAGATACGGGACCGACAGCCCAAAATGGCGGGACAGGGCCTGCAGCGTGACAGCTTCTTTCTCGGTGAAATGACCGGCGATATAGAACAATACCGCCTGCACCGTCGCAAATCCACGTTTCTTCCCCTCGGCCTGCGGGCGGCGGGGCCACACCCGGTAGATATGGGAAAACGCCCGCAGCATATCCCCCCGGATGGCGGTGCGCCAGCCGGGCGCCTTTTCCTGCTGCTCCTGTAGCAGATGGTCCAGAATGGCCATCAGCGCCCCGTCCTGGCGGATCAGCAGCGGGAGGGACCCTCCCTGGGTGAACAGACGCTGCAGCCCGGCCTCCTCCCCCTGCAGAAACTCGGGGGCGACCTGTAGAACATAATGCTCACTTTTGGGCAAAAAATCCCGCCCCTGATGGGGCAGAAAGCCCGGCACCACCGCCACATCCCCGGGATACAGCCAGCTTTCACCGCTGCCGCTGTAGAGCCGCACGCCGCCGCTGATCACATAATAAATTTCCACCCGTTCATGCCAGTGCAGGCCGCACCCCGGCTCGGATTTCTCGTGGAGCATGTGCAAAATCCGCACTGCCTCCTTTTCCGAAAAAGGACCCGGCGGCTCGTAAAACAGCTCTTCCCGCTTCTCCATTTCTCTCCCTGCTCTTCAAAAAGTATAAGATTGTGCTGATTTTCTATGAGTATATCCGTTTTCAAGGCGGCTGTAAAGAGGTAGAATAAAGAAAAGAATGCCATTTTGGAAGGGAGCTTTTTGCCTATGCGCATCTTATTTTTGGATATTGACACGCTGCGCCCCGACCATCTGGGGTGCTACGGCTATCCGCGGAACACCAGCCCGGCCATTGACAGTCTGTGCCGTGACGGAATGCGGTTTAACCAGTATTACTGCTCGGATGCCCCCTGCCTGCCCTCCCGGGCCGCGCTGGTCAGCGGGATGTTCGGAATCCGTAATGGGGCCGTGGGGCACGGCGGTACGGCGGCCGACCGCCGGTTAACCGGCGAGTGCCGGGATTTCCGCGACCCGGTGGATGACCAGTGCTTCCATCGGATTTTCCGCCGGGCGGGCTATCACACGGCCTCGATCAGCTCGTTCCCGGAGCGCCACTCCTCCTGGTGGTTCAACGCCGGTTTCAACGAGTGCTATAACGTGGGCGATGAGGGTATGGAATCCGGGGAAAAGGTCCTGCCGGTGGCGCTGGACTGGCTGACCCGCCACAACGGGGAGGACAACTGGTTTTTGCACGTCCATTTCTGGGATCCGCACACCCCTTATCGGGCGCCCGCCGATTTCGGCGACCCCTTTGAGAAGGATCCCCTTCCCCAGTGGATCACCCCGGAGATTCTGGAAACCCACAAAAAACTGGCCGGCCCTCACAGCGTGATGGATCTGAACATGTATGACGATGCCGTCAATCCCCGCTATCCCCGCGCCCCAGGCAAGGCGGAGACCATGGAGGAGCTGCGCGCCGTTTTTGACGGGTACGACTGCGGCATCCGCTACTGTGACAGTTTGATCGGGCAGATTCTCTCCCTTTTGAAACAGCAGGGGATTTACGAGGATACGGCCATTATCCTGACCGCCGACCACGGGGAAACCATGGGAGAACTGGGAATTTACGAAGAGCACGGAACGGCGGACGACGCCACCTGCCGGATTCCTTTTCTGATCAAGTGGCCGGGGGTAAAGCCGGGCAGCGTGGACAGCGGCCTGCACTACAGCTTGGATCTTCTGCCCACCATGGCCGAGCTGCTGGGGGTGGAAAAGGGAGCGAACTGGGACGGCGAGAGCTTTTTGCCCAGCCTGCTGGAAGGAAAGGATACCGGGCGCGATTTTCTGATTCTCTCCCAGATGGCCCATGTCTGCCAGCGCTCGGCGCGGTTTGACCATTGGCTGTACATCCGCTCGATCCACGACGGGTACCACCTGTTTGACCGGGAGATGCTGTTTGACCTGCGGGAGGACCCCCATGAGCAGCGGGACGTAAAGGAGCAGCACCCGGAAATCTGCGCCCAGGGCGCCCGGCTGATCCTGAACTGGCAGGAGGAGCAGATGAAAAAATCCGCCAGCACTATCGACCCCATGTGGACGGTGATGAAAGAGGGCGGCCCCCAGCACACCCATACGGATTTTGAAAAATATCTGCAGCGCCTGCGCGATACCGGCCGGGCGGACAAGGCCGAGCTGCTGCGCCGGAAGTACCCGGAAAAGTAAAGAAGTTTCCTTACAGACAGGAATCATTCATAAAAAAATCCCCGGAGGAAAATTTCCTCCGGGGATTTTGAGTCCGTCAAAAATTATTTGACCATGCTGGCGATCTCAGCGGCGAAATCGTCATTTCTCTTCTCCAGACCCTCGCCCTTGGCAAAGCGTACAAAGCCGGTAACGGCAATCGGAGCGCCCAGCTCTTTGCCCACCTGATCGGCGTACTTCTGTACCGTCAGGTCATTGTCCTTTACATAAACCTGCTCAACCAGGCAGTTCTCCTTGTAGAACTTACCCATACGGCCGTTGACGATCTTCTGAGCAATCGCCTCGGGCTTGCCCTCGTTGACGATCTGCTGGGTCAGGATTTCCTTCTCGTGGGCCAGCACGTCAGCGGGAACCGATTCGCGGTTCAGGTACGGGGCGTTCATAGCGGCCACCTGCATGGCGATGTTCTTGCCCATCTCCTGGAAAGCGGGCAGGGTGGGATCGGCCTCGGTCTCAAAGTTCACCAGTACACCGATGTTGCCGCCGGCATGAATGTAAGCGGCAACCTTGCCCTCCAGACGGGCAAAGCGGCGAACCTTGATGTTCTCGCCGATAACCAGAATCTTGTCCTTCAGCAGGGCATCCACCGTCTGATCGGAACCGGAAGCGGTGCAGGCCAGCAGGGCCTCCACATCGGCCGGATTCTGCTCCATCACGGTGTTGGCGCAAACCTTTACAAACTCCTGGAATTCCGCGTTCTTGGCAACGAAGTCCGTCTCGGCATTGACTTCGATCACAACACCCACGGTAGCGCTCTCATTCACATAAGCGAAGGCCACGCCCTCGGCCGCAATACGGCCGGCCTTTTTCGCAGCCTTGGCCAGGCCCTTTTCACGCAGTACGTCGATGGCGGCTTCCATATCGCCGTTGGCCTCGGTCAGGGCCTTCTTGCAGTCCATCATGCCGCAGCCGGTCTTCTCACGAAGGGTGGCAACATCTTTTGCAGTAAAATTCATGGGATCTTTCCTCCATTTTCACAAATGTCTACTCAAATCGGCCTTTTCGGCCGTTTTTCTCGCAAAAGCGCCCGGCCGGAAAGCCCAGGCGGGCGCTTTCAGGATGCGGGCAAAAGCAGCTTATTCAGCAGCTTCCTGCTCGGCAGCCTCGGCTTCCTTCTCTTCTGCAGCGGCAGCGCCCATCTGGCCTTCTTTGCCTTCGATGATGGCGTTGGCGATGGTGCCGGAGATCAGCTTGACAGCGCGGATAGCGTCGTCATTGCCGGGGATGACATAGTCGATCTCATCAGGATCGCAGTTGGTGTCCACGATGGCAACGATCGGGATACCCAGCTTGCGGGCTTCGGAAACAGCGATGCGTTCTTTTCTCGGGTCAACGATGAACAGAGCGCCGGGGAGCTGCTTCATCTCCTTGATGCCGCCCAGGAACTTCTCCAGCTTCTCGATCTCGAGGTTCAGCTTGATGACTTCCTTCTTGGGGAGCAGATCAAACGTGCCGTCTTCTTCCATGGTGCGCAGCTGCTTCAGACGGTCAATGCGGTGACGGATCGTGCGGAAGTTGGTGAGCATACCGCCCAGCCAACGGGCATTTACATAGTAAGCACCGGCACGGACAGCCTCTTCCTTCACGGATTCCTGGGCCTGCTTCTTGGTGCCGACGAACAGAACGGACTTGCCGTCCATGGACAGATCACGCACAAAGTTGTAGGCTTCCTCCAGCTTGCGAACGGTCTTCTGCAGGTCGATGATGTAGATACCGTTCCTCTCGGTGAAGATGTACGGGGCCATCTTCGGGTTCCATCTTCTGGTCTGGTGGCCGAAATGTACGCCGGCCTCCAGCAGCTGCTTCATAGATACTACTGCCATTTTATTTTCCTCCTTCAGGTTTGTCCTCCGCCGCGGTTTTTTCTGACAAATCCACCCCGGAAGGGGGCACCCATCGTCCATACCGCCAGCGTGCGTTATCTTGGATATTATAGCACAGGGTGCAGAGCCATGCAAGCTATTTTTTGCCGAAAATCGGGCGTTTTTCTCCTTTTCAATCGGTAAAAAGGCTGCCGAAAAAACGGGAGACCGCCCCCGGCGTTTTCCGCTGCTGCACGGGCCTGGTTTTCACCAAAATGGTATCCGACCCCAACAGGCTGATTTCCTCCCACGGCACCAGCAGCGGCTGCGGCCGGCCGAACAGCCCCAGAAAGCGGGGGCGTCCGTATACGACCACCGCGGACATTTTCGCCGAAGCGGTGTCAATCTCCACGTCTCCCACGGTTCCCAGCCGTGCGCCATCCTGCAGACAGATCACGTCCCTCCGCTGCAGATCCGAAATCCGGCAGATCACTGGAAAGCCCTCCTTTTTCCTCGGTTTTCTATCGGAAAAAGATATGCCGGCCGGGGATTTCATTATGCGTATTTTCTTACAGAGCGGCCTTGATCCGTGTCAGGGCCGCCTTTTCCAGGCGGGAAACCTGGGCCTGGCTGATTCCAATGGCCGAGGCCACCTCCATCTGGGTGCGCCCTTCCATAAACCGCAGGGATAGAATCTTCTTCTCCCGCTGGGACAGGGCCTGCACCGCCTGTTTCAGGGCGATCTCGTCCAGCCAGTCGCCGTCGCCCGTCCCGTCTCCCAGCTGATCCAGCACATAGATCGGTTCCCCGCCGTCATTGTAAACCGGCTCGTACAGGCTGACGGGCTCCACAATCGCCTCCAGTGCCGTCACCACCGTCTCCACCGGCTGGGACAGTCCCTTGGCAATTTCCTCCACCGTGGGCTCCCGGTCCATCTCGCGGGTCAGCTTTTCCTTCATCTGCATGGCTTTATACGCCAGATCCCGCAGCGAACGGCTGACCCGTACCGAATTGTTATCCCGCAGATAGCGGCGGATTTCGCCGATAATCATGGGCACACCGTAGGTGGAAAAACGCACCCCCTGGTTCATATCAAAATGGTCGATGGCCTTCATCAGGCCAATGCATCCCACCTGGAACAGGTCATCCGGATTATCGCTGCGTCCGGAAAAACGCTGAATCACGCTGAGTACCAGGCGCAGATTCCCCTCCACCATTTCCTGCCGGGCCCGTTTGGCGGCCTCGGGATCATCGCCGTGCATCGTGCGCAGGCATTCCATTTTCTCCTCTTCCGTCATTACCCGCAGCCGGGACGTATTCACTCCACACAGCTCCACTTTGCTGTACTGCACGATTGTCATCCCCCTGTCCGATTCTTTCACAGACAGTATGGCCCGGTTCTCTCCTCTTCATACGAAATGGGCACTGGCTTTTTGCGAAAAGCAGTTTTCTTAACCAAAAACGGGAGAGGACAATCGTTTTCTGCGATTTTACCATAAAAAGGGGCCGCTCGGTTTCTCCACCGGACGGCCTGTAATATTTTGCTAAAAACGAATCCCGGCGGTCAGGGCACCAGGATCTGGTATTCTTTTTGGAAGCTCTCTCCGGCGGCAAGCACCACGGCATCGGGTTTTTCCGAAAAATCGCGGTTCTCGCCGCAGTCGTCGCACCGCCCCTGCCAGGGTTCCAGGCAGACAAACGGCGCCCCCACCATGGACCAGATGCCGTAATTGGGAAAGTCCCTGCTGCGCAGGCCGACCCGGGGGGTGCCGTCCTTCCGGCACAGCCAGGCCTCTTCAATCTGCCCGCCGTCAAAAATCAGGGCGTCCTCCTCGAACATCCCATCGCTCAGCGGCACATAGCCCCCGTCGGTCTTCAGCCGGTACACCTTCTCCGGAATGGCCGTGCCGTGCCGTGTATCCAGCCGGCAGTAAGAGAGTTCCTCTTGCCCCGGGAAGTACAGGCAGTAGTCCTCCTTTTTCCCCTCTTTTTCCGCAAAGCGGAAAGCCGGATGCCCGCCGATGGTAAAGGGCATGGGATCCTGCCCGCGGTTTTCCACCTGCCAGCGCACCTGCAGCTCCTTTTCCCCCAGGGTGTATGTAATGCGCAGAACAAAATCAAAGGGATACTTTTCCCGGGTTTCCTCATTGGCACACAGGGTAAAAATCCCCGTTTCCTTTCCCTCCTGCACCGCGGTGAACACCTGGCTGCGGGCAAACCCGTGCTGCACACAGGGATAAACCCGTCCGTTCAGCCGCAGCACATCGCCCCAGGTGCGGCCCACATGGGGAAAGAGCACCGGCGCATGCCGCCGCCAGAAGGGCGCCGCCCCTTCCCAGAGAAGGTCCGTCTGCTGTTTTTTGTCATAAATTGCGGTCAGCTCGGCCCCTGTCTCTGTAATGGTGACCGCCCACCGCTCGTTTTCAAGAATCATCGCTGCTTCCTCCTTTACCGGCGCGCCTTTCGCCATTTTCCCGGCCGCCTTTCTCTTATTGTACGGTACTTTTCCGAAAAAATCCAGAGAAACCGCACGCTTTCGATCCTTTATTCCGATCTGCGCACAGGAAACCGCTCAGGAGGCCTGCCGGGCTGCTATTTGCTGCTTTTTCAGATGGTAACGCAATTTCCACCCGGCGTACAGGAACCCCGCCAGTTCGGATACCCAGAACGCACACCACACCGATCCGATGCCCCACAGTTCGCCCATAATCCAGACAACCGGCAGCAAAAGCACCAGCTGGCGCATGGCCGTTGCGATCATATTCACGGTCCCGTTTCCAAAGCCGGAGATCAGGTATCCCGCCACCATTGTCACCGCCGCCGGCAGGAAGGTGGGGGCTATGATCCGAAGGGCGGGAATCCCGATCTTCATCATGGCCTCCCCCGCCTGGAAGAAGGACAGCAAAACCTCCGGCACGCTCTCGAAAACCACCATGCCCACACAGGCAATCCCCGCCGCCAGCTGCAGCGCAACCCGGCAGGTATCCCGGACCCGCTTTTCGTTTTTGGCGCCCGTATTGAAGCCCACAATGGGCAGGGCCCCCTGGCCCAGGCCGTTCATGGGCATAAACAGGAAGCTCTGCAGTTTGAAATACACCCCGAAGAAGGCGACGGCCGTGCTGGAGTACCACCCCAAAATCAGGTTCATCCCCGCCACCATCAGGCTGCCGAAGGCCTGGGTCAGGATGGTGGGCGCCCCCACCTTATAAATGGCGGCCAGATCTTCGCGCCGGACACGGAACTGTTTCCACACAAAATGGATTTCCTTATTCTGCACATAGTTGAGAACCAGACCGGTCAGCGCGGCAGCCCATTGCCCGATAACCGTCGCGATGGCGGCCCCCGCAATTCCCAGCGGCTGCCCCCCAAAATACCCGAAGATCAGGATCGGGTCCAGCACCAGGTTGACCACGGCCCCGGCCATCTGGGCAAACATGCTCGACAGGGTCCGGCCGGTGGCCTGCAGCAGCCGCTGCGTCAGGGTGCCCAGAAAAATCCCCGTGCTGAACAGCTGGCAGATCTGCAGATACGAGACTCCATAGGCGAGAACCGTTTCATCCGACGTGAACTGGCGGATGAACGCCTCGGTTCCGAACACCCCCCAGAGTACAAACAGCAGCGAACTGGCGACGGACAAAAGCAGGCCGAGGGTGGCGGTGCGATTTGCCCTGTCGTAGTTTTTGGCCCCCAGCTGCCGGGATACCAGGGCGTTTACGCCCACCCCCGTTCCCACGGCCACGGCGATCTGCAGGATCTGTGCGGAATAGGCGATGGAGGTTGCCGTCAGCGCCGCTTCGTCAATCTGTGCCACAAAGATGCTGTCCACAATGTTGTAGAGCGACTGCACCAGCATGGACACCATGATGGGGAACGACATGGATATCACCAGCCTGGGGACGGGCATTGCCCCCATTTTGTTCTCTTTCTGCATGAGTTTTCTTCCTTTCTCTGTAAAAATAGAAAAAGAAGCCCGCAACCGATACCAAAACTCCGTGAGTCCTCTCGGTTTACGCGCTTCCGCAGGTCTTTTTTATGAAATTTCCGTTTTTAACTATATCACTTCCTTTTTCCCTTTGTCAAGCGGATTTTTCCCCGGCACACCCCCGTTTTCCGCCTATCTTTTCCGTGCCCGCAGGACAAACGCCACCGGCAGCATCATGGCCTTCCTCCCAAAATCATCCCGGGCGTTCCGGGCGGCCGGGGAATGCCCAAAGGGGCCTTGAAAAAAACAGCGCGATGCCGTATACTATCAAGGTACCTAATGTTTTTATGGAAGGGGATCCGGCCCATTCGGAGAGAAAAGCGCCGGGACGGCCGGAGACGAAGGACCCGCCAAGACCAGCGGAACCAAACAAAGGAAGGTGACAGAAAAGGAATGAAACTGATTTTTCAATACCTGCGGCGGCATATGGGGATTTTCCTGATATCCACCCTGTTTTTGACCATGGAGGCGTTTGCCGATCTGCTTCAGCCCACCTTTATGTCCTACATCGTGGATGAGGGCGTTGCCTATGCCGATATCAGCCGCATTCTGTTCTACGGCGTGATTATGCTGGGCATTGCGGCGGTGGGGGCGGTTTCTGCGGTGATGCGCAGCCGCTTTGCCAGCCGCACCTCCCAGACCGTGGGCAAGGAGCTGCGCCGGGATATGTACCACAACGTCCAGCAGCTGTCGCTGGAAAACATCGACCGGCTCCAGCCCGCCTCGATTATCACCCGCATCACCAACGATGTGACCCAGGTGCAGGAATTCATCAACAGCATCATGCGCATGATGGTCAAAGCGCCGATCACCTGTGTGGGGGCCATTGTTCTGATTATCATCCAAACACCCAGGCAGGCCCCCGTCATGGCCGTGGTGATTGTGATTGTGTCCCTCCTGATCTTCTGCAACATGAAAATCGGCTATCCGAAGTTTGGGATCGTGCAGAAAAAGCTGGACCGGCTCAACGGCGTCACCCGGGAATTCCTCTCCTCCGTCCGCGTGGTCAAGGCCTTCCGCGCCGAGGACGAGGAGACCGAAAAATTTGATACGGCCTCTCAGTATCTTGCACAAGCCAATACGGCGGCCCTGCAGGTGATGGCGGTTTTCACCCCGCTGATTAACCTCATCGTCAATTTCGGGATTGTCCTTCTGCTGTGGATCTCCCAGGATCAGGACAGTGCCCAGATCGGCCGGCTGATGGCATCGGTCAACTATATGACGCAGGTGCTGTTTGCCGTCACGATGATCGCCAATGTCATCAATACGGCGGTGCGGGCCATGGCCTCCTCCCAGCGGATTCAGGAGGTGCTGGACGAGGTTCCCGCACAGTCGGTCCCCGATACCCCCCTGCGGCCCGATATTCGGGGGGGCATTGTCTTTGACCATGTGTCCTTTGCCTATGCGGGCGCAGGAAAGGAAGCCCTGCGGGATATCAGCTTCCACGTACCGGCGGGAACAACCGTGGGGATTATCGGCCCCACCGGTTCGGGCAAAACCACGCTGGTCAATCTGGTTCCCAGGTTTTACGACGCAACAAAGGGGCAGATCCGGATCGACGGGTGCGATGTGACACAGATTGACGAAAAGCTGCTGCGCACCGCCATCGCCGTGGTTCCGCAGAAGGCCCTGCTTTTCAGCGGAACCATCCGCGACAATCTCCGCTGGGGGCGGGAAGCGGCCACCGAAGAAGAAATTACGGCGGCGGCAAAAATCGCCTGTGCGGATTCCTTTGTCCGGCAGACCGGGAACGGTTACGATACCACCCTGGGACAGGGCGGCGTAAACCTGTCCGGCGGGCAGAAACAGCGCCTGTCCCTCGCCCGCGCCCTTGTCCGCCGTCCGCGGATCCTCATCCTCGACGACTGCACCAGTGCCCTGGACGCCCAGACGGAGTCCTCGGTTCTCAACGGCCTGCAGCAAATGGACGGAAACACCACGGTCCTTCTGATCAGCCAGCGGATCTCCACGGTCATGCGGGCCGACTGCATTCTCTGCCTGGATAACGGCACCGTGCAGGGATTCGGTTCCCACGAGGAACTGATGACGGCGTGCCGGACTTACCGCGAAATTTATGATTCTCAGATCGGGGGCGAAACAAATGGCCAATAACAGCGGAATCCCTCCCGCCAATCTCAACGGAATCTCCCGTCCCGGGCGGGGCATGGTGGTTGTGAAACCAAAGGATCTGAAGGGGACCCTTCTGCGCCTGTGGAAGCTGACAAAGGGCCACCGCAGGGGGCTGGGGTGGATTTTGCTCCTCTCCGCCCTGGCATCGGGGGCCTCCATTCTGTCCCCCTACATCACGGGCAATGTGATTACCGCCGTAGAAGCGGGGGACCCGATCCTGCTTGTCCTTTTCCTGCTCATCGCACTGTATGTCGGCGAATGGCTGGTGAAATTCCTGCAGCAATTTCTGATGGCTTCCATCGGGCAGCGGATCATCCATCACATCCGGCTGACCCTGTTTGAGAAAATCAAAACGCTTCCCCTCTCCTTCTTTGACCGCCACCAGCACGGCGAGCTGATGAGCCGCCTGACCAATGATGTGGACAACATCAGCACCACCATCTCCAACTCGCTTACCCTTCTTCTGACCTATGGCTTTACGATCCTGGGCATCTTTTTCATGATGCTCTTCCTCAGCCCGGTTCTGACGCTGGTCTCCCTGATTGGCGTCATCCTGATTTTTCTCCTGACAAAAATCGTGACCAGGCACACCAAAAAGCTGTTTGCCGAGCAGCAGAAGAACCTGGGGATTCTCAACGGACAGATTGAAGAGGGCATTTCCGGCCTGCCGGTTGTGAAGGCCTTCTGCCGGGAAGAGGAGATGGAGCGGGACTTTGAGCAGAAGAACGAGAAACTGTGCCGTGTTTCCATCCGCGCGCTGATCTGGTCCGGGTATCTGATGCCTTTGACAAACGTGATCAACAACCTGTGCTATGTCGCCATCGCGGTTTTCAGCGGCCTGCTGTATGTAAACGGGAACCTCTCCGATATCGGGCTGATCACCAGCTTTCTCCTCTATGTCCGCCAGTTCACCCGCCCGTTTGTGGAGATCGCCAATATTTACAACAATTTCCAGACCGCCGTGGCCGGCGCCGAGCGGGTGTTTGAAATTCTCGACGAGGAATCCGAGCCCGCCGACCGGAGCGTCACCTTCCCGCTGACCAATCCCCGCGGGGATATCGTGATGGACCATGTGCAGTTCGGGTACACCCCGGAAAAACCCGTGCTGCGGGACATCTCCCTGACCATTCCCGCCGGCACCAAAGTTGCCATTGTGGGCCCGACCGGCTCGGGAAAAACCACGATTATCAATCTGCTGACCCGCTTTTACGATGTATCCGGCGGGTGCATCACGCTGGACGGCCACGACCTGCGGGATTACCGGATGCAGGACCTGCGGCAGGTGTTCGGCGTTGTCCTGCAGGATACCGCCCTGTTCGCTTCCACCGTCCGGGAGAACATCGCCTACGGGCAGAGCGATGTCACGATGGAGCAGATCCGGCAGGCGGCCCGCGTTGCCGGGGCCGATGCGTTTATCGAGCGGCTGCCCCACGGGTACGACACCGTACTGGAGCAGGGCGGCGCCGAGCTCTCCCAGGGGGAGCGCCAGCTGCTGACCATTGCGCGCGCGGTGCTGACCAATGCGCCCATCATGATTCTGGACGAGGCCACAAGCTCGGTGGATACGGTGACCGAACAGAAAATCCGCCGCGCCATGCTGAAAATCTGTGAGGGGCGCACGTCGTTCATCATCGCCCACCGCCTCTCCACCATCCGCGATTCCGATATCATCATTCTGATTGAAAACGGGGTCATTGCCGAAAAGGGAACCCACGAGGAACTGATGCGCCTGAACGGCCAATACGCCCGGATGTACCGCACGCAATCGGGGATGGCCCGCTGATTTTCCGGCTTTCTCCCCGGGGGCTGCCCCCCCGAACGGGGAACCTCACAAAGACGCAGGCCAGAGAGGGTGTACCCCCGCGGCAAAGCAATCCGCCTGACAAAAGGATGTCTCTGGCTTCTGCAAAAGGGATGGAATGCTATGGATATGCACGCCTGCCGCCCCTGACAGAACCGTAAAAAACCAACAGATACAAAAAAACGAGTGTTCCTGACGAATTTGAGTCAGGAACACTCGTTTTGCCTAATCTCCATTCGGTACAAGAAAGACTTTTCCCCA
>JBJEQH010000069.1:0-3529 GCA_051881655.1 Candidatus Heritagella sp.
GACCACGGTGGTAACGGGAATTTTCACGCCGGCCGCCTTCACCGCCGCCGCATATTTTACGTTGCAGCCCCGGGGCAGATAGGGGTTGGGGTGCGTGATGATCGCCTGATGCGTGGCGGTATCCAGCCCGGCGGAAACGTGGACCATGTCAATTTTGTCCTGTACCCGCTTGATAAAGGCAATGGCCCCCTCCACGGTCAGGCCGTTTTCCTGCAGCTCGTCGCCGCTGATCCGGTAATCAATCAGAAAATCGGGGCCGACGGCCTCGCGGACGCGGTCGATCACCATAATGGGGAAACGGGCCCGGTTTTCCTCGCTGCCGCCGAACTCGTCGGTGCGCTGGTTGGTGGCCGGGGACAGGAACTGCCCCAGCAGCCAGCCGTGGGCCCCGTGCAGGATGCACATATCAAAGCCGCAGCGCTTGACAAAAGCGGCGGCCCGGGCGTACTGATCCGCGATGTACTCCAGCTGTTCCCGGGTGGCCGCCTGCACATGGGTGCCGTCGGGCCGGATGAAGTCCATGGGGCCGATGGGGTCCTCCCCGTTGCGGTTGCGGGCCTTGTTGGCGGTGAGACCGGGGTGATTCAGCTCGAACGAGGCCACGGCGCCTCCCTCGTGGATGGCGGCAGACAGTTCGTTAAAGCCCGGGGCATTCACCGTTTCAAACCGCAGGTAAGAGGTAAGGCCCGGGGCCCCGTAGCGCAGCTCCACCGGGGTATCGCCGATGGTGACCATGGCGGCGCCGCCCTTGGCCTTTTCGGCAAAATAGCCGATGTGGTTGGGGCTGGGGGCCCCCTCGAGCGTGGCCCCCACCATCATATTGGGGGAGGCAAAGATCCGGTTGCGGAAGGTGATGTTTTTGACGGTCAGCGGGGTAAACAGGTGGGGATAGGGACAGCGGTTCATTTTTCTTTTCCTCCTTCTGGATGTGGACCGGGTGCGAATGCCAACATGATCGGAAAAACCGCCCGGGACGGCCGCGGGCCGGACGGCTTTCCCCGGAAAGCATAAGAAAATATAACATCTTAATCATTATATCAGCCAATCGACGGGAATGCAAGACGGCGGGGAAAAATCCCCATGGGGCGGGGCCCCTGCTGCCGGAGCAAAAGAATTTTCCGAAACCTGTTGCGTTTTGCGGCAATCTTCGCTATGATGAGAACAGAATTTTTGAAACGGCATACCGTTACACGGAAGGAGTATTCCCTATGAAGCCCTATGACCAGACCGCCCGCACGGAGGAAGAAATCCGCGCGGCGGTGGACGCCCTGATGGCACAGATGACGCTGGAGGAAAAAATCGGCCAGCTGGTGCAGAGCCCCGGCCCCGCCACCTCGGAAATCGGCATGGACATTGATTCCGACCCGCTGGAGGACCTGATCCGGCAGGGGCGCATCGGCTCGACCATCTTCCTGGGCGAGGTTTTCCAGACCGTAAAGGATATTGAAAAGCTGCAGAGAATCGCCGTGGAGGAGAGCCGGCTGCACATCCCGCTTCTGTTCTGCCAGGATATCATCCACGGGTACCAGACCATCTTCCCCATTCCGCTGGCGTGGTCCTGCTCGTTTGACATGCCCGCCATTGAAAAGGCGGCCCATATCGCCGCGGCCGAGGCCAGCTGTGCCGGTTTGCACGTGGCCTTCTCCCCGATGGTGGACGTGGCCCATGATCCCCGCTGGGGCCGGGTGGCCGAGGGCGCGGGCGAGGACCCGTACCTCGCCTCGCTGGTGGGGCAGGCGATCATCCGCGGCTTCCAGGGGAAAAACCTGTTTGACAGAGACAGCGTGATGGCCTGCGTGAAGCATTTTCTGGGGTACGCCGCCGCCGAGGGCGGGCGCGACTACAACACCGCCGAATTCTCGGAGACCGCCCTGCGCAACACCTATCTGCCGCCCTTTAAGGCCGCCGTGGAGGCCGGATGCGCGTCGCTGATGACGTCGTTCAATCTGGTCAACGGGGTGCCCAGCGTGGCCAACCGCCCGCTGTGCCATGACCTGCTGCGGCAGGAGCTGGGCTTTGACGGGCTGATTATCTCGGACTACAACGCCGTGGCCGAGCTGCTGAATCACGGCGCCGCCGAAGACGAGGCCGATGCCGCCCGCAGAAGCCTGCTGGCCACGCTGGACGTGGAGATGGCCACCGATTTCTATAACCGCCATCTGCCCGGCCTGATCCGCGAGGGCAAGGTCGATGCCGCGCTGGTGGACGACGCCGTGCGCCGCGTGCTGACCTTTAAATACCGCACCGGCCTGATGGAGGACCCGTACCGCTATCTGCGCCCCGAGGAGCTGCGGGAGAGGGTTCTGTGCGAAGAGCATCTGGCCCACAGCCGGAAGCTGGCGCAGGAATCCATCGTCCTGCTGAAAAACGAGAACCACACCCTGCCCCTTTCCCGCGAAAAGAAGGTGGCGCTGGTCGGCCCCACGGCGGACAGCCTGGATATGGGCGGCTGCTGGCAGTTCACGTCCTTCCCCGAGCGGATGGTGACCATCCGACAGGGGCTGGAGGACGCCGGTTTTGCGGTGAATTATGAAAAGGGCTGCGATATCCACCAGATGATCGAGGGCGGTATGGAGAACGCCTGCGCCGCCGTTTACGAGAGCGACGTGTGCGTGCTGTGCCTGGGCGAAGAGAGCCTGATGGACGGCGAATCCGCCTCCCGCCAGAGCATCGCCCTGCCGCAGGCCCAGCTGGATCTGCTGGAGGCCGTCGCCGCCTGCGAAAAGCCGGTAATCCTGCTGCTGACCAACGGCCGTCCCCTGCTGCTTGGGGAGGTTCTGCCCCAGGCGGACGCGGTGCTGGAAACCTGGTTTTTGGGCCACGAGGCCGGCCATGCGATCTGCGATGTGCTGCTGGGCGACTGCGAGCCCACCGGGCGCCTGACCATGAGCTTCCCCGCCGCCCAGGGGCAGATCCCGGTTTACTACAACCACATGAACACCGGTCGGCCCCATCCGCAGGGCGTGCCCTATACCCGCTTTGAATCGAACTACATGGACGGCCCCAACGAGCCGCTGCTCCCCTTTGGCTACGGGCTGTCGTACACCACCTTCTCCTATGGAGAGATCACCCTGTCCCGGGATACGCTGACAAAAGAGGGAAGCCTGACGGCCTCGGTGTGCGTTACCAATACCGGGAACCGCACCGGCACCACCCTGTGCCAGCTGTACCTGCGCGATGTGGCCGCGTCCATTGCCCGGCCCGTGCAGGAGCTGAAGGGCTTTGAATCGGTCACCCTGGCCCCCGGCGAGAGCCGCCGGGTGTCCTTCACGATCGAAGAGCCCATGCTGCGCTTCTACAATGCGGAAAAGCAGTATGTCTCCGAACCCGGCCGCTTTGAGGTGATGATCGGCATGGACAGCGAAGAGGCCCTGTCCCGCTGCCGCTCCTTCCGCCTGGTGTAATCCGCCGCACACGCCCTTTTTCCGTGCATACAAAAAGAGCTTTGCTCTCCCCAAAAAGCGGGGAGCAAAGCTCTTTTTTCTGTGAGGCACACCTGTCACAGGCACAGAATCAGCACGGGCAAAAC
>JBJEQH010000070.1:0-15801 GCA_051881655.1 Candidatus Heritagella sp.
AAAAACCTTTTTCACCGCTTTTTCGCCCTCCTTTTCCATAAAAAATCGTCACGATACCGTTTTCCGGTACCGTGACGATATTATACCACGAAAGCAGAGAAAGAGCCACACTCATTTTCAGCAGGCCACTGCCTCTTCCCTTTCACTCTGGGGAAGGGCGCTCTCCAGAAAGGCGAGCAAATCCCCGAAAACCTCTTCCCGGTTTTTCTCCGTGATCAAGGCGTGCCGCAGGGAGGGATACAGCTTCAGCTGAACCTGACATCCGGCCTTCTTCATCCGTTCATAAACTTTCCGGACCCCTTTTCCAAAATCCCCCACCGGGTCCTGTTCGCCGGAAATCAACAGCATCGGCGTATCCTTGGGGATTCGCTGATACCAGAGGGACTGATTGACCTGATCCAGCAGCTTTGCTACATCCCGGTACCCGGAAAGCGTCAGCGGGAACCCGCACAGGGGATCCCGTGTATAGCGGTCCACCTCTTCCTCATCACTGGAAACCCAGTCATTCGCCGTCCGATTGGGAGCAAACGACTTGTTATAAGCCCCGGTGCTGAGTTTTTCCGGCAGGGGATCGTGACCCTTCGGCCCTTTTTTCCGGATCAGCATCTGCAAAGCACGCTGCTGCAGCCCGGCCATTATCTTACCGGAACCGGCTGACGTGCCCATAAAGACCGCCGCCTTCATATCGCCGCCGAAGCGCGCCATGTACGCCCGCGCCAAAAACGACCCCATGCTGTGGCCAAAAAGGAGAAACGGCAGCGGCTCGTACTCATCGCGCAGCAGCGTATGCAGCTTTTTCATATCCATGACCAGATTGTGGCAGCCGCCATTTCCAAAGTATCCAAAATCCTCGCCTTCCGCTACCGAACGGCCATGGCCCAGGTGGTCCTGCACAACCACCACATACCCGTGTTCCGCCATAAAGGAGGCGTAGTCCTCATACACACCGCCGTGTTCCGCCATTCCATGGGTAACCATCAGAACGGCCACCGCCTGCTCCCGGCAGGCCGGTTCCACAACGCGCACAAAAATATGCTCTCCGGTCACCACAGAATCGAAGGTAAAGGTTCTCTTTTGAATTTCCATCATTCTTCCCCTTTTCATTTTTGATCTCATCACATGGTTTTCAAAACCAGATTACACGTTTATTGTAATCCCTATCCCGTTCTCTGTCAATCCCTGTCTATCCCTTTTTTGCAATCCGGCGCGCTTCTTCCACAGAGAAGGGTGGGATGAAGTCCTTTTTCGCAGAGGCCAGATCCTGCGCGTACCCGTCCAGATCCAGACGGAACAGGGCATCCAGCACTTTTTCATATTCCCGCCGGGTAATCCGGCGGTTGATCTCCGGAAACTCCCCGGCGCGGCCGCACGGCACATACTGCGCCATCAGACTGACGGGAATCTCCGTGTGAAACGTATCCGAAATCCACTGCAGCACCGCTATCGAATTCTTGGTATGCCCGGGAAGGATCAAATGACGAATCATGGTTCCGCTTTTCATCATCCCGTCCTCAAAGTAGCGGGCCGGTCCGGTCTGCCGTACCATCTCTCTGATGGCGGCGGCCGCTTTTTCCGGATAATCCGGTACACCGGACAGCCGCTGCCCCAGCTCCCGGTCCCTGTACTTCATATCCGGCAGATAGATATCTACCAGCCCCTCTAACGTACGCAGGGCTTCCACTTCCTCATAGCCGCCGCAGTTGTACACAACCGGTACCGGCGGCTTACCCATTTCCAGGGCTTCCCGCACCGCGGGCAAAAAATGTGTGGGGGTTACCAGGTTGATATTCCGCGCCCCCTGCTGTGCCAGTTCCATCATCAGCTCGTGCAGCCGCTGCACAGAGATCACTTCTCCGATGGAATGCTCGGTGCTGATGCAGGTATTCTGACAAAACACGCACCCCAGGGAACAGCCGGAGAAGAAAATGGTTCCGGATCCCTCGGTCCCGCTGATGCAGGGCTCCTCCCACATATGCAGCGCCGCACGGGCAACGACCGGCCAGGTGCCCATACGGCAGAATCCCCGCCCCTCCCGTTCCCCGCGATAGCTTCCGCAGTGCCGCGGGCAGAGAGTGCAGGATTCCACAATGTTTTCCACCGCAATCTCCCCTTTACTGATCGTCCCGAATCTGCAGGAAAGCGCACAGCCCTCCGCGGCGCCCATGGGTGGCACGGTGCGAGAACAGCAGTTCCCGGTGGCAGCAGGTGCATACCCCCGAAATGTGGATATTCTCCTCCCGCACACCGGCATGCAACAGAACCCGGCGGTTTACCTCCCACAAATCCAGCATGGCTTTCTCTTTTGAAACCGGCTGCAGCACGCATTCCACCGGAATATAGGAAAGGGCCCGCACTTTTTCGATCACTGGGGTATCCACTTCATAGCAGCAGGCGCCAATGCTGGGGCCAATGGCCGTGACCAGTTCGGCGGGGTCCGACCCGAACTCCGCGGTCATTTTCTCCACCATACAGCGCCCCATTTCCGCCACGGTCCCCCGCCATCCCGCATGGGCCAAACCAATGGCGCGGTGCACCGGATCCACAAAATAGAGCGGCACACAATCCGCATAATGGGTAACCAGTGTAAGGCCGGGTTCATCGGTCACCAGCCCATCCACACTGTTTTGATCCTGGGGACGGAAAATTCCCACCCCGGCCTGCTGCGCGGTCACACGGCGGATCCGCGTGTGGTGGTCCTGCGCGGAGGAGACCAGGCGGTTTTCATCAAAGCCCACCGCCCGGCTGAACCGGCGGTAATTCTCCCGCACGTTTTCATCCGGATCTCCCCGGCCGAAAGAGAGGTTCATAGAGGCGTAGTCGCCGCAGCTGACACCCCCCAGCCGGGTGGAAAAGGCATCCCTTATAAACCCCAGCTTCCGCAGAGCGGGAAATACCAGAAAGGGCACGCCTCCGTTCTCTCTTTGCTCCATATTGCCAACCATCATACCGGCTCTCATCCTTTCTCAAAATCATCCATCGGTTCCAGTTTTGTAAGGCAGTTCTCCACATCCGCCCGGCCGACACAGCGAACCGGCAGGGGTTCCCCGGCGCAAACCGAAAAAGCCCACCCGTTCTGCCGGTGCGAGTACCACCAAAGGGACTCCCTTTGCTGCCAGCAGTCCTCCTGTATCTCCGAAAAATCCGTTTCCCGCATGGGATAGGCAATTCCCCGCCCCGTATACTTCCCCCACGCCTCTTTGCAGGTAAAAATACGGGTAAAGGTCTCGGGCGATGGCTCCTCCTTTTCCCGGGGAGAAAAGGCATACCGCGCCACCTTCTCCCGAAAGGGCGAAATCGTCTGCATATCCACTCCCACCGGAAACCGGGAGAGGGCGCAGGCACAACCGCTGTCACAGTGGGAGAGATTCATATGGATCGCGGAAAATTCCTCCCCCATGAGCTCCGGCTTGCCGCCCGTATAGACAAAGGAGGGCATGGTACCAATCCCATATTCCTCCCACAGCGCATAGCGGAGAAGCAGAAAAACGGCCACGCTCTGCCGCCGGTCCTTTTCCATGCGCAGTGCCCCCACCTTCTCCCTGCGCTGGCGGGAGAGAAACGGGAGCCATTTTTTATAGGCATCTTCTGAAGTGCGACCCGGATCCCCCTTCGAAAAAAAGGGTTCTTCCCAAAGATAAATCATAGGCCCTCCTTTTATTCCTCATCCGGATCGTCCTCCTGCAGAGAGGAGAGCCCGTGCAGTCCGATTTCCGGGGCGATGGTGCTGGCCCGGGCGATGGCCCCCGGACCAAAGCGGCGGCGGATGGCATCCATACTGGTCTCCAATTTTTCTTTTTTGGGATCCATACGCGGGGCCTCTTCAAAAAGGCTCTCCTGCACGGCAAAGGGCTGCGGCGACAGGTTTACCGCCGTTACCGTCAGCATACGCACCGGCTTGCCGTCGCGCCAATGCTGCTGCAGCAAATCCAGACAGGCCTGTGACAAATCCGTACTGATATGGGTGCTGTACATCAGCTGCTTCTGCCGCTGGATCACATGCAGCGAGGGGTCCTTGATTGTCAGCTGGACACCGTTTGCCCACATGCCTGCCCGGCGAAGGCGGCCCGCCACATCATCGGCCAGCGCGGTGATTGCCGCCCGTATTTCACCAAAACTGGTGAGATCCCGGGGAAAGGTGCGCCCGCGCCCCACGCTTTTCGGGGCTTCCCGGTCGTCAAAGCGGCGGACCGGCGCCGTATCCTCTCCCCGGGCGGCCTGGCGCAGTTCGGGCCCCGACTTCCCCAAAAGCCGCTGCAGCTGCCCGGGATCGGCATTGGCCAGATCTCCGATGGTCAGCACCCCGATTTTCCTCAGGGCATCTGCGGCCGAGCGGCCCACAAAAATCATATCGGTAACCGGCAGGCTCCACAGCTTTTCCCGATAGTTTTCCCGGGAAAAGACTGTCGTGGCATCGGGCTTCTGATAGTCGCTACCCAATTTGGCGAACACCTTATTCCAGCTAACCCCCACACTAATGGTCAGGCCCGTCTCCTGATAAACCTGATGGCGGATCAGATCCGCCAGGGCCCGCGGGCTGGACTGAAACAGCCGCCAGGATCCGGTCACATCCAGCCAGCTCTCGTCAATGGAGAAGGGCTCCACCAAATCGGTATACCGGCCGTAGATTCCGTTGATCACGGTATAGAAATAGCGGTATTTCTCCCAATGCGGGGGCAGAAGCTGCAGCTGCGGGCATTTTCGTTTTGCCTGCCAGATGGTCTCGGCCGTTTTCACCCCATATTTCTTAGCGGCTTCGTTTTTGGCCAGAATAATCCCATGGCGGCCTTCCGGATCTCCACACACCGCGGTGGGAACCTGGCGCAGTTCCGGGTGGTCCAGTAACTCCACACTGCAATAAAAGCTGTTGCAGTCACAGTGAAAAATCACGCGGTCCGGCTGTTCCATCGAAGTCCCCCTCCCTTTCTATCCGGCATGTGGATGGATGGACTATAGTATACCACAGAATTCCGGGTTTGAAAAGAACGCCCGTTCGATCAAACCTATGCAGACAGCGCGCACCGGGCCGAAATTTTCAAAGAAAAAGACCCCTGCCCTTTTGGCAGAGGCCGTTCATTCGTCTTGGGTGCGGAGGACACAGCGCACGGTAAAGCGCTGCTGTCCATCATAGGTGCAGGTGAACAGGGAGAGGTCGTATTCCCCCGCGGTCATCTCTTCCACCGCATTCGCGGGCAGAACCTCCACGCTGGCAACCTGATAGAAAATGGTCACCCCATCCATATCGGTAAAAATCACCGAATCCCCCTGCTGCAGTTTGTTCAGGCGTCCAAAATGGCTGGAATAGTTGTGGGCGGCAATAACCAGGTCATTCGTTTTGGTGGAGCCGCTGTAACGGCACGGCGAATACCGCAGCTTTTCCTGACTCCACTGGGATAAGACCGGCAGTTCCAGATCCAATGCGGGCACCGCGAGCATCCCCACATAGTCCTGCCCCTCAATGGTCACCACCGTCATCTCCGGATCATAGGGGTCCGGGATGGGGATTTCACCGGATAAGGCTTCCTGCTTTTTCTCCACTTCCTGCCGGAGAATCGGGAGAACTTCCCCGGTGGCCTGTGCCGCCGACTGATCCTCCCAGCAGTTGTAGCCGTACAAAGCCGCTGCTCCAAGAACGAGCAGCCCTCCCAGGATCATGCAAAAAATCCCCAGCCTGCTCTTTTTGGGTCCATTACTGCGCATGGTACTTTTTCCTTTTTGCATAGCACAGGCCCCATCCCAGCGCAAAGAAGAGCACACCGCTGACCGCCAGCACCGGAACCGGCCAATTCAGCTGACCGGTCTGCGGCAGATGGGGATTCGCGGGTGTATCGGGGGAATCGGGCGCCGGAATTTTCTCGATACCCGCTACTTTGGGGCTGGCATTTACCTCATACTGCCAGGATTCCCCGTCCTGAACGGGAACCGACACCAAAAAGGGAGAAAAGGCATAGACGTCTTCCATCGTCTCTTTCTGGGCAAGAAGATAGAGCCCCGGCTTCAGATTTTCAAAAACGACGCTCCCCTTTTCCCCGATCCGCACCGTACTTCCCTCGATTTTCTTCTGATCCGCATACTCCTTCAGCTCCTGTGCCAGCTGCCCGGAGGACAGGTTTTCCAGCGACAGTCCGCTGTCCGCAAAGGCCCCGGTCAGCTGCCAAGAATAGTTCCCGTCATCCACCCGGATCTCTCCCACCTGATAGAGCGTGACCGCTCCATCCTCCATATACGCGCCGCTCTGGCTGTCCTGAAGGGTGAGGGAAATCGAGCCCTGCCGGTTTACATCCGGCACCTCTTTCCCGAAAACGGAAAACGCTGCCAGCAGTACCATCAGCATGGCCGTCATTCCAACGCACAGTCTCTTTATTTTCACAGGGTTTCTCAGCACAGGTCGTCCCTCATTTCTTCTTTTTGCGGGTTTTGATCAGCAAAACCACAAGCAAAACCATCAGCATGGGCAGGGCCACCGCCGGCGCTACCAGCAGCGGCTCAATCTGTATGGCATCCGCGGTCACACGGACCGTTTTCGCTTCTTCGATATTCTCAATCCGGTGCCCCCGCACCAGAAGGCGGTGGGTATTCACTCCATAGGGCGTACAGGTGACCAGGGTACAATAATCCTTTCCCTCTTCAATCTGCAGGGCCCCGGTCTCCTGGGGTTCCACAATCAGGATCTGGTCCACCTCGTAGGTCAGCACCTCGTCCAACACGCGGAGCATGAAGATATCCCCTACCTCCATCTGATCCAGGTTGGTGAACAGCTTGGCGCTGGGAAGGCCGCGGTGCCCGGAGAGAACGCAGTGGGTACTCTCCCCGCCCACGGGGAGAGAGCTGCCCTCGATATGCCCAACGGCTACCTGCAGAACCGCCTCGTTTGTTCCGTGATAAATCGGAAGCGAGCAGTTGATTTTGGGAATCTCGATATAGCCCATGATGCCGTTTTCGCCGATATCCAGCTGCCGCTCGTATTCGATGCGGTCTTTCTCCGACAGAATCCAGCCCTTGCTGTTTTCGGCGAGTTCCTCATTATACGCATGGGCTTCTGCCAGAATTTTCTCGTAGTGAAGGCCGTCGATGGCCGATACCGACTCGGCATAGCTGGCAATCGCCCGGGACTGGTGAAAGGAGTTCCAAAAATCACTGACCGTTGGGTACAGCAGCAAGGAGAGCCCTGTAAGAAAGACCAGAATCAGGATTATCGTGGACAAATGCTTTTTCATACAGTGTTCTCCTTGCCGCTGTGCGGCAAAAGCAGGGACCCGCTTTCGCCCGCAGCGGACTTTTGTTTTCCCGGGAAATATCCCCCGCATCCCGCGCAGAAGAATGTACTCCTGCGGGGATGGCAAACGGGGATTTTATCCGGAATTCCGGCGGGAAGCGGATCCTTCCCGCCGCAAAGTTTCCCTATTTCTTACTTCTCGGCGCCCATGCGCTTTTTCACAATCAGCAGTACCGCAGCGCCCACGACCAGAATCGAACCGATAACATACAGCAGCGTGGTTCCCATGCCGCCGGTAGAGGGCAGATTTGCACCAGCTTTGTTGACAATCGTCGTATCCAATTTGTTATCGGCACCCACGACAACGTTCTCATTGTCAGAGACAAAGGTTTTGGTTTCTGCATTGAATGTCAGAGTGAAGGTGACAGGAGCGATGGTGTTGTAGCCATCCGGAGTCTTGGTTTCTGTGATAGTATAGGTGCCAGCGCCCAAACCAGTAAAGGTCACAATACCGGTCTCGGAATCTACAGCACCGACAACACTGGTCTCCGTCTTACCGCTGCCCTTGGCCACCAATTCAATGGTCTTGCTGTACTTAATGGTGATGCTGTCGTAGTCGGCACTATTGTCCTCCTCGCCCTCAGTAACGGGTGCAGTCTTGGTATAGGTGCCATCTTTCAGCTTCCAGTAATCGCCGTCTTCGTTCTGGGTAAACTTCTCGGTAGTAACCAGAACAACGTTGACACCGTCACCCGTCAGGGTAAACTCCGCACCGGGCAGGACCTCACCTTGCTCGTCATTCTTCAGAATAGACAGCTCGGTGGTGTAAGTTATAACTTCATCCTTGGGGGTTTCACCGGTTGGATGGTTGGGAGAAGGCTTCTCAGGATTCTCGGAGGGAGGGGTAGTGCTGCCCTCGCCGCTGTTATTGGGGTCATTGGAATACTTCAGAGACACATCGTTGGGATTACCGTCACCGGCAATAACGGCTTTCTCATTCAGAGTAGCAGAATAAGTAACGACGACAACCGTATTTTTGTCGATCTCCACGGTGCTCAGTTTTCCTAAAGCCAGAAGATCCTGAATGCTCACGGTAATCGTAGTAACGCCGGTATCAGCAGTGGTAACAGAGTTTTTATAGAAGTAGTTTGTTACATCCGCCTCACCGATCATAACTTTAACATCGCCATTATAAGTCAGACCGGCAGACAGGGTATCGGTAAACTCATAGTAGAAGGTATTGTACTGATCGATGTTGGTGGGCATGGTGCCGGTGATCTCATAAGAGACGGTGTCGCCGATAGAGGCTTCGTTCACGTCCACTCTTTCCCCGTTCTCGACGATCTTCTTCTTGGTCTCGGGCACATCACCCTTGGGTTCGAAGGTCAGGGTGCCATTAACGACCTGCACGATGTAGAGAGTGTAGAAGTCATTGCCAGTAACAGTGCCATCTTTGTCTTTGACCAGGTAATAGCCATTGGGAAGGTTCTCATAGGTGGTTTCGGAACCGGCCTTATAAGCCGTGCCCGACAAATCAGCATACTTATTGATTACAGCCAGTTTGGCAGTATCGGAAGTTGCATCGGCGACACTTTCCAGTTCCTCAATAATCTCGTCTGCAACAGCTTCGCCTTCAGTGCCGGTACCGTTCTGGCCCCATTTCACATTGGAGAGAATGCCATCGTGATAGTCACCGGTAAAGATCTGATAGATCTCATAAGTGTGGTCCGCCGCAAACGCGGTAGTTGCCATGGCAAAGGCCATGAGCATTGCCAGCAGAAGGCTGGCCAGTTTTTTTGCGTGCTTCATAAACATATTTCCTTTCTGCATTTTGTTCGCTTGACTTGGGAAGTGCAGGGATTTGCGCGTCAGGATGATAAAAAATCCTCCTTTCTGCGCTTAAGATGCTTATAGAACAGAAGGCCGCCTGCCGCCAACATCAGCAGCACTCCTCCTGCTGTATACAGGAAATCCCCTCCGCCCCCGGTTACAGGGAGTTCGTAATAAGGGGTATTGACAAAGCTGGCGGGTTTTACCGTGCCGGTCTCAATTTTGCCGGAAACGATATACCCCTTGTTTCCATTGACCGTTGTGTGATAACCCTCGTGGCTTGTCTCTTCCACTTGGTAGAAGGTGCCCGCCGGGATCCCATGGATGGTCACCGTTTCATTTTGCTTGAGGGTAATGGTACCGCCGCTTCGCACCGTCCCGTAAGTCCCGTCACTGCGGCTGTAGCTGAAGGTCTGGTTCAGGGGAGACCCGTTTTCCTCAGTCAGCAGGTCTACCTTAAACTGGTATTCCTGACTGCTGTAGTCCACCCCATCGGTGCTCTCCACCTTTTTCTCGATCTGCAGACTGCCCGTATCCCGGGATGTAATCGAACTGGAGACGGACGGCAGCGTAAAGCTCATATAACAGGTCGAACCGGAAGCGCCGCGCTCGGTATAGAAGAATGTGAGCGTATGCTGGCCGGAAGACCCCACCGGCAGGTAATCCCGCAGATTGACATACTCGCCAATCGAACTGTGAACACCGCCGATATCACAGACCAGCTGGCCATCGAGGAATACCCACAAATCATCGTCGCCGAAGAAATAGTATTCCAGCGGGCCCTCATAGTCCTCCGTCAGGTTAAACGTGATGGCAAAGTTCATGCCGAAGAACCAGTTGTGCGCCTGCCCGTCGTCGCTGACAGGAAAATTCTTTGCCAAGTCTGTCCAGGCGTAACTATTGCTCTCCACAAATCCCTGGAAGCTGCCCGGATTGCTGTAGTCACCCCACAGGGCATCGGTTCTGCCGGCCGCGGGATCCATGGGCCAGAAGTTGTTGGTAAAAATGTGGGTGTGAGTCGTCCCGGAAGTCGGCGAGGGGTTAAAGAAATACTGCAGGCCGCTGAGGGTGTTGCTCTGCCCGTTGGAGTTGTTCAGCGTGGCCGCGCTGAGCGTATACATATCGCCCACCCGGTCAAAAGTAAGGGAACTGCCCGCATACGTCTGCTTGCCATTGGCATCGCCGTCGTTAAAGAGGTTGGGGACCACAATCCATTCGCTGTACCGGATGGTTCCGTCATCATTCAGCCCGCTTGCCAGGCCAAAGGTGGCGCCGCCGTACCCACTATTTTTACTGCTGTACTTATTCAGCGTACTGCCGTCAAACAGGTACCCGGACATACCGGTGCCGCAGTTGGCATTGCCGAAAGCCAGGATGTCAGCGCCGGAGCGCCAATTGCGCTGGCCATTGAGGCTGGTGCCGTAATTGCTCTCGATGTTAATCCCGGTAATCCCGGTGCGCCAGCGGCCGTCCGCATTCTGTCCGCTGGAAATATTGTAATCGTAAAACGTCGTCCCGTTATAGTAATCCCCGGTGCTGGTATCAGAGACCAAGCGGATCACCCCGCCGTCGCGGATTAAGATCGTGCTCTTGTTGGCCAGCCCCGCCTCGTTGGTAAAGCCTATATCGGAGGAATAGGAATAGATATCCCAGTCCTCCCGGTTCACACTGGCGGGATCCTTCCCGGATTTTAGAACCCAGATTTCTTTAAGCGTATAACTCTCGTTATTCCTCAGCTTATCAAAATACTCCAATCCGGGGGATTCCTCGAACTGACATACCTGTTCCGTATACAGTTTTGTCAGTTCGGTGACGGTTTTGATTCGGTAGAGCTGGGTGGCATCCCCTTTATTCTGATTGGTATACTCTCCGGTACCCTCCAGATACAGCGACCGCGTGGCCATGCTGCCGCCATTGGTCGGCAATATACCTCCGGAGGTATCAATCACTGTTAAAGGATTACTGCCGGAAGTAGCAAACCGGGGAATATTGCCGTAATACTGAACCGTAAAAGAGGGATTTGCTTTGGTCGCCGTTATTTCTACCGGCTGCGTGACATTTTGTATGGTAAAGATGGTAGTGCCTTCTTCCTCTCTGGATTCCACTTCCAGCGGTTCCCCGTCTTTCCCCACGCAGGACCAGAGAATTCCCTTCCCATTCCTCACCGAAACGGTAACCGTACCGCCCTGCTGTACATAGGGAATCGTTTCGTTCAGGGCGTTGATTTCATCTTCACTATAGACGCCGTGTCCGTCATCCACCACCCGAACGGAGTAAAATCCATTGTCGGCGGGCATGGCACTCTCATCGACCTCTGTAAGGATACCCGTATATTCCTGAGGGAGGTAGTAGCAGACGATATCTCCGTTGCTCTCGGTGGTTAAACCGATTTGATAGCTGCCGCCATTTTCCGTAACCGCGATCTGATTGGAAATGCGGTATTGCTGATCCAGTTTCCAGTAGCGATATGCACCGTTTGTCCAGATACAAAGCTGGTTTCCTGCTGTCTGATTGCCGTCGGGAAGAATTATGCAGGCCGTATCCGGCGCATTCCGGTTGTAAAAACTGGTGGTACCGTCCCCATTATTCACCACTTTCCAGTGGCTGGCGGCATCGGTTGCCGTATGCAGTCCCAGTCTTGTTCCGTCTGCCGTACCGCCGCCCAGCACGTTTACATGATAGGCACTGTTTCCAATCGGCGTAATATAGGAGTAGCCGCCCCCCACACCCCAAATCCGGAAAACCTGGGCATCTGAATTATTGGACGTCCACAGATGAATGGATGTATTATCCGCAATCTTTCCCCCATCGACATCCATACAGAAATTTGTCACCGAACCGCTGCTGACATAAAAAATCCGATAGATATCATCATAACTGTAGGCAAAATGATTCATGGGATCCATCCCCGCCGAATAGCCAAAGGAGGCGAGTGCCTCTGCCGCCATATCCGAAGTGATATAGGCCCTCTGGGAATCGTCTGAATAGTAGGAAGAGGATTGTCCCACCTCCTGCCACTTTCCGTCGATCATCACCTTATACGTAACCTTGTGGCTGACAGATGTTCCGGCCGGCTCTGTGCTGTCAAGGGTCATCACATCGCCCACCACCGAGAAGCCGTTTTGCGTGTGAGTAAAGCTAACGGAACCATTCTCCTGCTTTTCCACCACCGCTTCCAGAATCTCGGTTCCATCCTCGGTGAAATGAATCGCCTGCCCCTCCCCGTCGGCTTCCACCGGCTGGGAATAGGTAATGGTAACCGATACCGGGGCGGCCGGTTCCACTTTCTCGCCATCCACCTGGAACTGGATATCAAAGAACCGGGCAAAAAGCACCGTCTCGGCCATGCCGTCATCGGCCATGGCCGCCAGTGCCTGCTGATAATACCGGCCGTACGCTTCGGAACCCGCCGGAATTTCCGACACCACCAGCGTCACATTCTGGGGAAGACCCGCGTCCTTATCATACTGCACCCGAACCGTGTAGTCCGCGCCGACGAAAGTTTTTTCGGTCAGCAGGGTCTCCTGCTCCGGCGAATCGGCCGGAATGCTGCACGAATCATCGTGAACATGCTCTTCCAATCCGCAGATCAACTGCCCCTGCTCGTCCCGGCACGCCTCCTCATGGACATGCCCGCTCTTCCCGCAATAGAAAGTCTGCTCCGGTAGCCGGCTGTATCCCAAAATCGTGGGATCGCCCCACTCGTAGGTTACGATCTGTACCTTGTCCTCGCAATCCCCCTCGATCACTTTGATCTTGGCGGGCTCCTTTTCCGTTGCCGCAATCCACTCAGTCATCAGGCCAACATGGTCCGCCTGACCATTCTCCTTCCGGCTGAAGAAAATCAGATCCCCCGCACAGGGAACCTCCTCCAAATCCACCGGATGGTACAGTTCGTACGGCTCCTGCTGCAGCTTCTGCACCCAGGCTTCACAGTCCGCCTCCAGCGGCATATCCTTCACACCCGCATAGTGAAGGCAGAAGGAGACGAACATGGCATCCCACTGGCCATAGGGATCCCCGTACCACTCTCCATACCGGGTATATCCCTGCAGGTTTTTTCCTTCTTCCTCTACCACATAATTCCGGGTACTCTCCGCATAGCCCAGCTGGGTTTGCGCAATGGCAATCACATCCTGCGGCCATTCCCCGGTCAGCTTTTCCTCCTTGAGCATTCTCTCCCAAACGCTGGCAGATTCCACATCCGCCGTGGGATCCGCATAACAGGCAGCGCTGTGGGTATGCTCCTCCATCCCGCAGATCAGCTCACCGGAAGTCTCTTCCGCCTTCTCAAAGCAGGAGTCAGTGTGAATATGCTCCAAAACCTCCGTTTTTCCGCAGATCCGCTCTCCGTTTTCATTATAGCAATCCGCCGTGTGCTGATGGAGGAGAATCTCTTCTTCTCCACAGACAAGTTCTTCTTCCCCGCTCTCCGATTTAGCATAGCAGCTTGCCTGATGTTCATGCGCTTTGATTTCCGGAAGCGGGCACCACAGGTTCCCGTTCTCGTCATAGCAGGAATCATCATGCTCGTGAACGACAAAATCCGCATATCCGCAGATAAGTGCCCCGGTTTCATCGTAACATTCCGGCGTATGCGTATGAATGTGCAAACCCTCTGCCGTGCACACCGGAATCCTCTGAGAAGCTGATTCCACCTGGGCATAACAGGATTCCTCATGGATATGCTCCGGTATTCCACACGACTCGCCCTCCATAGTGATAGCCGGCAGAATCAGTGCATAGGTGGTACAAAACACCACCACTGCCGCCAAACAGGTTACCACCCGATACCAGCGCTTTTTCCTCGTATGGGCACGCGCATACTGATCCGCATCCTGTAAAACGCTGTGCTTCATGTACCCAATCACCTACTTTGTTCTACTCCAAAATCCCGAAACCGGCCAGCGGCCAGATTCGGAATACAATTTTTCCCACAATCTGCTCCTGGGAAACACAGCCCACGGCTGTATTTCGGGAATCCAACGAGGTGGACCGGTGGTCCCCCATACAGAAATACCGGTTCTCCGGCACCTGATAGGGCAATTCAAGATTGCAGTCGCCCAATGCTTTTTCTTTTAAATAGGGCTCGTCCAGCAATTTGCCGTCCACATACACGTTTCCCTCATCGTCAATATCCACCCATTGTCCGGGCCCGGCAATGCAGCGCTTTACCAGAATTTTGTTTCCCAGATAAAACGCCACCAGATCCCCCTGCCCGATCTCCGATCCTTTCAGAGAGACCACAATTTCCCCTTCGTTCACCGTTGGGGTCATCGAATTACCGTAAATCTGCAAAACCGGAAGCCAAAGGGTGGCCACCAGAACAGCCACAGCCGCCACTGTAATCAGGGTATAAATCGTACTGCGCAGAACCTTGCCGTACCGGTTGCGGTACTGCTGCCGCTCCAACTCTTTTTCCAACTGTGCTACCGATGGCATGGCGGTAACCGGTTTGCTTTTTTTCATAAAGCATCTCTTTTCCCTAAAATCTGTTATTTCTGCCAAACCGTCGATTTCCGCAAAATCTCGTACTGTTGGGCCACCAATTCCATCTTGGCGGTCACTTCCTTCCAATAAGCCTGGGCCTGCTGCTCGGCATCCCGCACCTTTTGTTCACATTCCGCCTGAGCCGCCGCTACCATTTCACGGCATTGCCGCTGTGCGTCTTCGATCATTTTCCCGGCTCTTTCCCGGCTCTCCTCTTCCATCTGCGTACATATTTCTTTCTGGCGTCCGCTCAACTGCCGGACATTTTCCAGATATTCCTCCGCCGCTTTCTGGGCGGAATCGAACACACCATTTACCTGCAGAGAAGCCTGTGCGATATTTCCCGCTTCCTGCAATTCAATCTCACGGCACCTCAGCTTTTCTTCCGCCTGCTCAAGCAGTTCCCGCAGCCGCTCTGTCTCCCGGCTCTGCTCCAAAAGCATCTGCAACAGCTCTGTGCGATTCAGTTTTCGCAATTCCTTATCTGTCATGCGATCACTTCCATCTATCTGTTCCAATTGGCAGACGGCCCTCTCCGTACCCATACAGCGGAAACACAAACTCGGGCTTCTTTCCCAGATTTCTCCCTTTTCCATACAGCCCATCTGCTTTTCTCTAATTTGCAAAACAAAACCATTTTATAGATAATTTTATTATAGAAAATACTTTTCTGATCGTCAAGAGACTTCCCCCAAAACAGGGCACAATCTACCAAAATTTTCTCTTTTTCCGTATGAAAATACCTTTTTCTCCTCTTACGCTCTCTCGTCCTGAATCATGCCGGCCGGTAAAGCAGGAGGAACGAGTACATTAGAAGACCCCCTCAATTGGGTGATAGAAAATTCTTCTCATTACCCGAACACTTTTTGAATTAGAACTATTTATTCTTCTTTCCGTTTCCTTTATAATAGAAAGTACTTCCAAAGAAAGGAGAAGTACCCCATGAATCAAAAGGATGAACGCTTTCTTAGAAAACTCTGCGAAAATTCCTGCATTCTTCTGGAACTGTTCCGCGATCTTTCGGAGGAACGACAACAGTACATTCTGGATCTTACAAAAGAGATCGCTGAGGAAGAGAGAAAACTCCAAAACAAATTATTCCCAGACAGCAAACCATAAACTACCGGAAAATAAGCGGATGTTCCCAGATCCTCCGGTTTGAATTTCAGACAAATCCCCCTGAGAGGCTTCCTTTTCAAAACGCGCAAGCACAAAAAATACGCCAATGGGGACAATCCCTGATCGTCCCCATTGGCGTACATTTGCCT
>JBJEQH010000071.1:0-3413 GCA_051881655.1 Candidatus Heritagella sp.
AGAGGATAGAAATGAATAATTACGAAGAAAAAGTCAGCGAAAATCTCATTGAATTGAAAAGAAAAGATGAGAATAATATGAGCAGGAACACTATTATATCCATAATATATACAATTACTATGGTTATTGGTATTCTAATATGCTGTATATGTGATGTTGCGGTTTCAGGCACACTGACATGGTCACTTATCACGCTTAGCTCCATTATGATTACATGGATAACATCTTTTCCAGTTATATTGTTGGGAAAGAAGGGTGTGCTGGTGGCGATGATTGCTATTAGTATTCTCATTGTACCATTTATGTACATATTAAGTATTTTGATAAACGTCAATGAGGTATTCCGCATTGGTGCAATTATGTCGATTATCTCCCTTGTATTTCTATGGATCATTTATGTTTTGTATGATCGACTTAAGAAACGAAAACTTTTGGCAACAGGAATTACATTTTTATCTGCAATTCCGTTCACATTTTTAATAAATATTACACTATCCAAAATAATGGGCGAGCCTGTGTTTGATATTTGGGACATATTGTCTGTATTTATTCTGCTGATAATAGCAGCTGCCTTTATCATTGCAGATTATGCACGAAAAAAAGGTTGTGCATGATAAGTTATTTCCTAAATCACCTGGAACTTTCATGGAGTGGCTTTCTCTCCGGAGTTTCCTTCTCCGTCAGCAAAGAGCCCCTGCGTGGCTGAGAATACATGCTTCCCTTTGTTCGTTCAAGGTGGCTGTCTCCACCTTCACAGGCAGCAAGGCTGAATCATGTGCAAAAATCGCAAAGGCCGCCCGATGACCGGGGGCTCGTAAAACTGTTTCAGTCCCGGCAGGAATATCCTCCGGGACTGTTCTTGTATACGATGACAGGCGTAAACAGACCGGAAAACTTGAATTGCCGAACGGATAAAGGGCGCATTTTCATCCGCCTTCCGGTGTACGGTGCGATCTGCGATTCTGCGCCGTACAAAAGCCTCCCTTGTGCAAAGGGAGCCATGGACGCTGCCGCGCCGGTGAAAAACAAAAAACCGGCCTGTGATCATAACCATAGGCCGGTTTAGCTGTTTTGCGAACTCCCGTCCGATGACCGGAGTTTTTTGCAGAGAAAAAGAACAGGAAGCTGCCCGCTTGCGCAAACAGCTTCCTGCCCTATATGAAAGGAGACACGGAGTACTCAAAATTCAGGGGATCAGGCTTTGTTCTCCTGATCACTGTAGATAGGATACCACACTTTTTTTGCTTTTTATTTCTTTGAAAGAAAAATAAAAAACGTCCGGGAAAAATCTTTCCAAATTCATTCCTTTGTTTTTATGTAATTTCAACAAGCAGTTTTTGAACTTCCTATGATTTCCGCGTTTCTTTTCCGTTTTTTATAAATTTCGCCGATAAAAACAAAATCCGGTTCTTCCTCACCCGGCGGCAGGCAGGTCCCCCATCAGAGGAATAGCTTCTGCAGATAGAAAAGGCCCGTTCTCGTCCGGAATACCCGCCGCCCGAAGGCTTCCACGGCCTCTATCCCCATTTCTTCTTCCACACTGTTCACCAGGAAATCCGCCTCCAGCAGGATCTGGTGGTCGAGCTGTTTTTCCCCGGTATAGGTGTGGTGGTGGGCGATCAGCCACAGAACCCGCTCTTTTTCCTCTTCCTCCAGCTCCAGCCCCTCAAGCAGCGGGCGGGCCACAGCGGGCCCCTCCTTTTCCTGCAGGGGGCCGGCGCACGACCCGTACTTCTCCTCGCAGACATGGATGCCAATATCGTGCAGAACCGCCGCTGTCTCCAACACCATCCGTTCCCGTTCGGGCATTTTCTCCTCTCCGGCAATGGCCGATGCAAACGCATACACCTTTAAAGCGTGGTGAATCCGCCGGGCGTCCCCGTGGTTATAGGCAATCATGCGGGTAATCACCGTTTCGATCATCCTGTTTTCCCTCTTTCCGATACAAATTTCGATTTTTCTGGTATAATAGCAGCCGGGGCTTCTCCGGTCACTCGATAAAGGTCACCGGATAGCCATCGTGGCGCAGTTCTCCCGGTATCGCTGCCGGAATCCCCAGGATCACCCCGCCGCACACCTGCTCTTCCTGCGGGATGCGGCACGTCTCCTGCAGAAAGCGGATCATGGGGCCGTTTTCGTTCAGCCAGCGGAACTGGTTGATCCAGCAGGTACCCAGCCCGATGGACTGGGCGGCCAGCATCATGTTCTGAAGGGCACAGGCGCAGTCGGAATAATTGTTGCCGTAGGTGCGCAGATTGGAGACAAGGATCAGAACCGGCGCCCCGTACAGCATGGGGTAATCGCCCTTTTTGCTGGCAAGGATCGCATGGCGCAGGCTCTTGTACGTTGTCTCGTCACAGTCCATTTTGGCAAATTCCTGCCGGGCCAGCTGCTGCAGCTGCTGCAGAACCTGCGGATTGGTAATCACGGTAAAACGGGTGGTCTGGGTGTTGCCGCCGCTGGGGGCGCACCGGCCGGCCTCCACCACCGTGAGGATCTCCTCCCGGGTGGGCATGGTTTCCTCGTAACGGCGGATGCTGCGCCGGTCACGGATGGTTTTCAGGGTTTCATTGTGCAGGGACATGGTGGTTCCTTCCTTTCCTTCTTCTCATTTGATAAAAAACAGGGGGCTCTTTATGAAAAAACGAATTCTTCTTCTGTGTGCCGGCGGCACCATTGCCTGCCGCCCCACGGAAAACGGCCTGGTTCCCAGCCTGACGGGCGAGGATCTGTTGGCCCACATGAGCAGCATGACCTCCTCCTACGAGATCACGTCCAAGGATCTGTTCTCGCTCGATTCCTCCAACATACAGCCGGAACACTGGCAGCAGGCGGCCCGGCGCATCTATGAAGAGCTGAACACCGGGCACTGGGATGGCCTGGTGGTCACCCACGGGACCGACACCATGGCATATACGGCCGCGATGCTGTCGTATATGCTGGAAAACCCGCCGGTTCCCATTGTGATCACCGGCTCGCAGCTGCCGCTGGAGCACGCGCTGACCGATGGGTATGAAAACCTGCGCTGTGCCATGGCCATGGCAGCCAGCGGGACCCCCGGGATATTCGTGGCCTTCAGCCACAGCATTATTCTGGGCACGCGGGCGGTGAAAACCCATTCCTCCCAACTGCACGCTTTTGAAAGCATCAACGCCCCCACCGTGGGAACTGTGACAGCCGCCGGGCTTCATCTAAACAGCGAGGCGCTGGCCCTTCTTCCCCGGCGGCCGGTGGGGGCGCCGTTTCGCCTGCGGGACGACCTGTGCAACCAGGTCATCCTGATCAAGCTGACCCCCGGGATCAGTCCCCGGGTGTTCAGCCTGCTGGCCGACGCCGGCTTCTGCGGCATCATCATCGAGGCCTTCGGCTCCGGCGGTATGGCGTTCCTGCGGCGCAACCTGGTGGACACCATC
>JBJEQH010000072.1:0-3393 GCA_051881655.1 Candidatus Heritagella sp.
GTTAATGTGGCGGGCGTCGGTTTGGCGGGAAAATTCTCGTCGATTTTTTCCGTGGTGGTCGCCGCCATCGGTGTGGTGGCCGGGATCATGATTTCCCAGTACATCGGGCAGAAAAACCGGCGGGAGGTGCGCCGCAGCTTTTATGTCAACCTGGTGTTTTCCGTGGGGCTGGCCCTTTTGTTTACCCTGCTGTGCTTTTTTGCACCGCAGGCGGTGATGGGGATATACAGTGAGGATCCCAAAACGATTGCGGCCGCGGCCGATTACCTGTTCCTGCTTGCCGGGTCCTTCCTGCCCATGGCCGGCGCCACCCTGCTGGCCACCCTGTTCCGCTGCCTGGAAAAGGCGAGCCTGCCCCTTTATGCCAGCATTGCGGCGGCCCTTTTGAATACCGGGCTGAACTATGTGCTGATTTTCGGAAAACTGGGGTTTGCGCCCATGGGCATCCGGGGGGCGGCCATTGCCACGGTGATTTCCCAGTTTGCCAACTGCCTGTGCATGCTGGCCATGCTGCCGGCGTGCGGGGGCGCCCTGCGTCGGGAGAAAACGGGAGAAACGGCGCGCACCCGCTTCCAGTGGAAGCAGTACGCGGTGATGCTGCTGCCCATCCTGATCTGCGAGCTGATGTGGAGCGTGGGAGAGAACGTGTATGCCGCCATTTACGGCCATCTGGGGACCGATGCCAGCGCGGCAATGACATTGACCACGCCGATCCAGAGTCTGGTGATCGGGGCGCTGTGCGGCCTGTCCCAGGCGGCCAGCGTGATCATCGGAAAGAAACTGGGCAACGGGGAGAACGAGGATGCCTACCGCTCGTCCATCAAGCTGGTGAAATACGGATTTGTGGGATCGCTGATTCTTTCGGCTCTGATTGTGCTGACCCGCGGCCTGTACACGGAGATCTATCAGGTGGAGGGTTCCGTAAAAATCATGGTGCAGCAGCTTCTGGTGGCCTATGCCATTATCAGCCCGTTTAAGATTCAGAACATGATTCTGGGCGGTGGGGTGCTGCGCAGCGGAGGGAAAACCCACTATATTATGGTGATTGATCTGGTCGGAACCTGGGTATTCGGGGTGCCGCTGGGGTTTTTGACCGCGTTTGTCTTCCATTTGCCCATTGCCGCGGTCTATTTTATCCTCTCGCTGGAGGAATGTATTCGTTTTGCCATTACGGTGGTGGTGTTCCGCAGAAGAAGCTGGATGCAGCAGCTGAAAGCATAATGTGCCAAACGGAAAAAGGAGAAGACCGGGACATGGAAAAACCGGTGCCGCTTTTGAAAACGGCACCGGTTTTGTCACATCTGGGACAGAATCCACAGGATCAGCCCGTATACAACGCTGGAGGAAATCCCGAAGACCAGCACCGGGCCGGCAATGGTGAACATCTTCACCCCCAGGCCCGTGACAAAGCCCTCGGATTTAAACTCGATGGCGGGCGAGACCATGGAGTTGGCAAAGCCCGTGATGGGGATCAGCGTGCCGGCGCCGGTGTGCTTGGCGATATCGTCAAACCAGTGGCACGCCGTGAGAACAGCGGTAAAAAAGACCAGCGTGACCGACACCATGGCCCGGGATTCGATCAGGGCAAAGCCGGTCTGCATCCAGAAAACACTGAGCAGCTGCCCCAGGCAGCAGATGGCGCCGCCGGAAAAAAAGGCCCAGAGGCAGTCCTTTAAAAGAGGGGAGGGGGGCGAGGCCTTCTCTACCATGCGGCTGTATTCCTTCGGACCAACAGAATGGGACATCATCGGATTCCTCGCTTTCTTTGTTTTCCACAGCATGCGCATATTAGCCCGGAATATACAAAAACAGGGCGGTTTTTTCCCGGATTTTGCGGGCAGCGGCGGGTTCTTCCCAGGGCGGAGGGGAGAATTTTCCCCCATCCCCTTGTTTCCGGTGGAAAACCACCGTATAATGAAACCATCCGGACAAAAGGGAGGAATACATATGAGTGAGAAAACACCGGTACAGATTCGGTATGACAAAGCGGGCCCCCGTGTGGCCGAGGCGTTCCGCAAGCACTATTTTGAGGCGTGCTACGTCTCTACCCGGGAGGAAGCCGTGCAGAAGGTGCTGGAGTGGATCCCCAAAACGGACGTGGTCTCGTGGGGCGGCAGCGCCACTCTGCAGGAGCTGGGCGTGCAGAAAGCCCTGCAGCAGGCCGGGTATACGGTTATTGACCGGGATACCGCCGCGAATCCCCAGGAGCGGGACCACCTGATGCACCAGGCGCTGCTGTGCGATACCTTTTTGATGAGCAGCAATGCCGCCACCGAGGACGGGCAGCTGTTCAATATTGACGGAAACGGAAACCGCGTGGCGGCATTGTGCTATGGGCCGAAAAGCGTGGTGGTGGTGCTGGGCATGAACAAAGTGGTCAAAACTATGGAGGATGCCGTCAGCCGCGCCCGCCATACGGCGGCCCCCAGCAACGTGCAGCGCTTTGCCGGTACCAGCACCCCCTGCTTCCAGACCGGCCTGTGCGCGGACTGCACCGGTCCGGACTGCATCTGTGCCTATATGGTGGCCACCCGGATCAGCCGCCCCCATGGGAAGATCAAGGTGATCCTGGTGGGCGAGGACCTGGGAATGTGAGGAGGAGCGCACCATGTGGAACGGAAAGAAAAAAGCGGTCACCTTCAGCTTTGACGACGGTGTCGAGCAGGATATCCGTCTGATCGAAATTCTGGACCGGTATGGATTGCGCTGTACATTTAACCTTAATTCCGGGTCCTTTGGGGAACAGCGCACCCTGGTGGTCGCCGGGAAAGAGGTGGCGCACCACCGCCTGACCGCCGCGCAGGCCCGCTCGGTTTATCAGAATCACGAGGTGGCCGCCCATACGCGCACCCATCCCGGCCTGTACGACCTGTCGCAGGAGGAGCTCATTGGGGAGTGTGAAGGGGACCGCCTGGCCCTGCAGGAGCTGTTCGGGCGGGAGATCGTGGGAATGGCCTATCCCTTTGGGGACTGCGACGAGCGGATCGCCGGGATATTGCGGCAGCATACCGGCATCCGGTATTCCCGCACGGTGCGGGATAACGGCCGGTTTGACCGGCAGCAGGATCTGCTGCAGTTTGATCCCACCGCCCATATCGACGATATGGACCGGCTGCAGGAGCTGGGGGAAAAATTCCTTCGCAGCACGCCCCAAACCCCGCAGCTGTTCTATATCTGGGGCCACAGCTATGAATTTGACGCGTACGGCTGGGAGCCGTTTGAAGCGTTCTGCCGCTGGATTGCCGGGCGGGATGATATTTTTTACGGCACCAACCGGGAGACCCTGCTCGACGGGGTGTCGGAGTAAAGCACGACCGATAAAAGAGAGGGAGAAGCCCCAAATGCTAACGCCACATAAGGAAGTAATTTGAAAAACACTTAAAAATAAAACTT
>JBJEQH010000073.1:0-3386 GCA_051881655.1 Candidatus Heritagella sp.
TTTTTCATCTCATCCGTCAGCCGCTTCATCCGATCCTCGAAGTCCCCGCGGTATTTGGTCCCCGCCAGCATTCCGGAGAGATCCAGCGAAAAAATTCGCTTTCCCTTCAGCGTATCCGGTACCTGGTCCCCGGCAATCCGCTGGGCCAGCCCCTCTACGACGGCTGTTTTTCCCACGCCCGGTTCTCCGATCAGCACGGGATTATTTTTGGTCCGGCGGGATAAAATCTGGATCACTCTCTCCGTTTCCTTCTCCCGTCCGATAACAGGATCCAGCTTTCCTTCTCTGGCCTCTTTGGTGAGATCGGCCGCAAATTGCTGCAAAATCTTTTTCCGGTCCTTCTCACTTGCGGCATCCGCCCGGGTTCCGCTCCCCATGGCCGAAGGGGCTCTTGTCACAATGCGGACAATTTCCTCGGCAATTTCCACAGGGCGAACTCCCATCCCCTCCAGCAAATGAACGGCATAGCTGTCTTTTTCATTCAAAAGGGCAAACAGAATATGCTCGGTCCCCACAAAGCTGTTGCCAAGCCGAACAGCCTGTGCCGCTGCAATCTGCAGAATCCGTCTGCTGCGCGGCGTCAAATCGGCAGGAGTCATTCTCACGGCTCCCTCCTGCACATTTTTTTCCCGCTTGATGGCCTCCTGGACCTGCCCAAACGTGACACCCATCTGGCCCAGAATTACTGCCCCCACACAGTCCTCTTCCTTCAGAATTCCCAGCAGAATATGCTCACTGCCGACATACTCGCTGCCCAGCATCTCTGCCTGGGAAATGACATCGTTCAGCGCACGGTTTGCTTTTTCCGTAAACCCCTTGAACTCATACAGCAAAATCATCATCCTCTCTGCTCATAACCTGCCGGATCAGAATGGCCCTGCGTTCATCCGCTCCGTCTGAGAAGGCGCGGTCCGGCAGAGAAAGGGTTACCGGCTGAATTCTCCGGACCAGCTGATCCAGAACCGGCCAATGGATGTTCTCCCAAAAGCCCTCGGATACCCCCAGCCGCACCTTGGATAACAGGTCCATGGCTTCCCGGTACGACAGTCTTCTCGCATAGAGCAGTGTTCCCATTGCGCGGTAAATCTGATCACAAAGACGGGCATCTTCCCGCCGCCTCTGACGGGAAATCTGTTCACGCCGGATCAGCTGGAGAACCATCCCGCGGAGATTCTCCAGTACCTCTTTTTCCGTGATCCCCATGGTCACACCGTTTTCAATGCTGTACATTTCACCCAAAGCCGTATCGCCGTCCGGATAAACCGGTGTGGATGAAAACCCCACTCTCTCTAAACCACTGCACACACGAAACATCTCACCGTCTGCATACAGGGCCGGCAAGTGAAGGCAGACGCCCGCTTTCAGCCCCGTCCCTAACTGCTGCAAATCAGGGGAAAGATACCCCCACTCTTCATCATATGCAAAAGAGAGATTTTTCCCGAGAATGGCCTCCACTTTTTCCGCCTTTTGATAGGCGATCTCCGGTGCCATTCCCGGCTGCAGTGCTCCAATGCGCAGGTGATCCTTTTCGTTTACCGAAAGAAAGACGCTTCCGTCCTCGGAGAGAAACAGGTCATTTTCCTCCGGCTTTTCCGCGGTACTGCGCTGGATATATCCCCGCTCTGCCAGCGACATGCGGGCGGACTGGGGCATATTCAGCAGCGGCACCGCATACAGCATATAGGCCAGCTCACTCTGAGAAACGGCCCTGCGGACCTTTCCCCGGACCTCTTCCCTCTGCGGCGCATCCGCATGGAAAGCAAAGGGGATATCCCGTAAATTCCGTCCCAGTGTGACAAAGCTGTATACGGCATAGCCGCGCTCCGGCCCCGGATTTTGCAGCCATTTTTCATAAATCGGTTCCATGGTTCTTCTCCTTTTCCTGTATGGCACGGATTTCATCGCGCAATAGGGCCGCTCTCTCAAAATCCTGTTTTTCCACGGCTTTTTCCAGCTCTCTCTGTTTTTGGTAAAGGGAAAGCCTCCTTATCTCCCCCTGCGAGATCAGTGCCTGGTTTTCCCGCCGGACAATCCGCAGGGCATAACTCTGCTCCGGCTGCTTTCCGGCATACGAAGAAAGCCCGTGCATTTTCTGAATAATGGGCCGAAGCTGCCTGTGATAGACAGAAAAACACCGGCTGCACCCCGGAGCCCCGCCGGCCATCAGTTGGGAAAATGTCATTCCGCATACCGGGCAGCCGTCCTCCTGCTGCCGGTAGGTGCGGTAGGGGTTATTTTCCCCGGTAAACCATTTGGATTCCGCGGGCAGCAGACCGAGGTGCGACGCACATTCGGCGCACAACCATTGATCCCGCAGCTCCCCCGCCTTGGTAATTTTTTGTATATGAATGGTTGCCACCTGACGGCGGCAATGCTGACATACCATTTTTCTCACCCTCCTATATTTCCCGTTCGGTAACCGCCAGCAGCATACACCGCAGAATCTGCTCCCGAACTTTATCCCGAATCTCCCATGGCACCAAACTCAGTGCCTGATCCGAAACCGCTGCCTCCATGGCGGATGCCAGTTGCCGGCTTACCAATTCCCGTTTTCCGTATTCCCGCAGCAGAAGCTGTGCTTCGGCTGCACTGATCGGATTATCTCCATAAGAGGGTCGGGGAAGGCCCACCCGCGTAATGCGGATAAAGCCGCCGCCGCCGCGCCGGCTCTCCACCCGATATCCCCGCTCGGCCGTATAGTGCGAAGCCACCACATAGGTAATCTGGCTGGGGGCACATCCCAACAGAGAGGCCAGCGCATTCCGCTGGAACTGCACATATCCGTTTTCCCGCTGCATCTGTTCTTCCAAATAGCGGGTGATTCTGTCTGTAATCTGCACAATACTCCCTCTTCCCCGAATATCCTTTGATTTTTAGTATACAGGAATCCTCCCTGAAAGTCAATGAAAGTCAATTTATTTTTGCTCTTCTTTTCCGTCACACAATTTCCTTCATTTCCATAGTCTGTAGTGTAAATCCGAAAGGGGGAAAACAATATGTGTAACAACGGTGGATGCTCCTGGATTATTATCCTCATTCTGATCCTGCTGTGCTGCGGTGGCTGCGGTTTTAACGGCTGTGGCAACAACTGCGGTAACAACTGCGATTGCGGCAACAACTGCGGCTGCTGCTAAACGCACAGAAAGGGATGAGCCAAAGCGCTCATCCCTTTCATACATATTCGTTTTTCCTATTTGTGATACCGGGTATGGGCCGCAATCTGAAAAGCACGGTAAATCTGCTCGCACAACATTACCCGGGCCAACTGATGCGGAAAAGTCATGGGCGACATGGAAAGCCGCATTTTCCCCTTCTGCTTGACACAATCATGCAGGCCAAAGGAACTGCCAATGACAAAGCAGACGGCGCTCTCCCCATACAGGGCC